>JAWKQM010000002.1:0-300000 GCA_041390145.1 Gemmatimonadales bacterium
TTCGGCTGCCCCACCGACGGAACTGTTTCAGATCCTCGATGGTCAGTGCGTATCCCGTCAGGTGCAGCAGGCTGTACAGCAGCATGCTGGCGTGCCCGGCCGAGAGCACAAACCGGTCGCGGTTGATCCAGTCCGGGGTGGCCGGATCATGGCGCAGGTGCCGCGTCCAGAGCACGTAGGCCATCGTCGCCGCGCCCATCGGGGCGCCCGGGTGCCCCGAGTCGGCGTGCTGCACTCCGTCGATGCTGAGGGTGCGGATCGTGTTGATGCACAGCTCGTCGAGTGAAGCGCCGGGTTTGCTCATGTCGTCTTTCCCCTTGTCGCCAGGTAGCGACGGATCAGCGCCGACGTGGAGCTGTCGTGCGCCCCCGCGGCCGTGCCGCCGCCCCGCAGTTCGTCGGCAATCCTGGTGGCCAGTGCCTTGCCGAGTTCGACCCCCCACTGATCGAAGGCGTCGATGTTCCAGATGACGCTCTGCGTGAACACGCTGTGCTCGTAGAGCGCGACGAGCGCGCCGAGCGTGGCGGGAGTCAGGGACTCGGCCAGGATGGTGGTCGTCGGCCGGTTTCCCTCGAAGACGCGGTGCGGGACAAGCCACGCTGGCGTCCCTTCCGCCGCGACCTCCCCGGCCGTCTTGCCCATGGCGAGCGCCTCGGACTGCGCGAAGAGGTTGGCCATCAGGAGATCATGGTGGCCCTCGAGCGGATTGAGGGGACGGCAAAAGCCGATGAAATCGCAGGGTATGAGCTTGGTCCCCTGGTGGATCAACTGGAAGAAGGAGTGCTGCCCGTTGGTGCCCGGCTCGCCCCAGATGACCGGGCCCGTCTGGTAGTCCACGGGATGGCCGTCGAGGGTGACGTGCTTCCCATTGCTTTCCATGACCAGCTGCTGGAGGTAGGCCGGGAACCGCTTGAGGTACTCGCTGTAAGGAATGACCGCCGCCGACTGCGCGCCGAAGAAATCGCCGTACCAGACGGCCAGGAGCCCCATGATGACCGGGAGATTCCGCTCCAGCGGCGCCGTGCGGAAGTGCACATCCATCGCGTGGAAGCCCCCGAGCATGTCGTGGAATTGCTCTGCGCCGAGGGCCAGCATGGTCGACAGACCGATCGCCGAGTCCATCGAATAGCGCCCGCCGACCCAATCCCAGAAACCGAACATGTGGGCCGGATCGATGCCGAACTTGGCGACCCCCTCGGCGTTGGTGGAGACGGCGACGAAGTGCTTTGCGATGGCAGCCTCATCGCCCAGGCCGGCGAGGCACCACGCCCGGGCCGCGTGGGCGTTGGTAAGGGTCTCCACCGTCGTGAAGCTCTTGGAACAGACGATGAACAGGGTCTCCGCCGGGTCAAGGTCGCGGGTGGCCTCCACGAAGTCGGTGCCGTCCACGTTGGAGACAAAGCGGAAGGTCATGTCCCTTCGGGTGTAGTGGCGCAGCGCCTCGTACGCCATGACGGGCCCCAGGTCGGAGCCGCCGATTCCGATGTTGACGACATTGCGAATCGGCCGACCGGTGTGGCCCTGCCACCGGCCGCTGCGCACCTCGTCCGCAAAGGCCCCCATCCGTTCGAGGACCGCCCATACGTCTGGCACCACGTCGACGCCGTCCACCAGCAATTGCTCATCCTTCGGCGCGCGCAGGGCCACGTGGAGCGCCGGACGCTGCTCCGTGACGTTGATCCGCTCACCCGCGAACATCGCGGCGATGCGGCCAGGCAGTCCACAGTTGCTCGCCAGCGACATCAGCAACCGCAGCGTCTCATCGGTCACCCGATGCTTCGAGTAGTCCAGGTAGAGCCCGGCCGCCTCGGCGACCAGGCGGGTGCCCCGGTCGGGATCGTCGGCAAAGAGCTCGCGCAGGTGCTGGTGCCGCAGCTGCTCGTAGTGCGCGGCCAGCGCCGCCCAGGCGGGGCGCGACGTCAGGGGAGTGGGCGCGGGTGTGTTCATCGGAGCCCCTTGCCGGACAGTTCATGATCCAGCAGGTCGCCGATGTGTTCGATTGTCAGGTCGGCCGCCGGATACGCCGCCACGTTCTTCGGGTCGAGGGCGTAGTGCCCCTGCCGGGGAAAGATGGTCGTCACCCGGCTGCCCCACTGCCGCTTGAATTCGCTCAGCAGGCGGAGCTTGTCGTCCACCAGGACGTAGTGGCTGGCCGGGTACCGGTCGGCAATCATCCGAAGGACCTGCTCCTTGTGGACGGTGATCAGCACCCGACCCTCGACGGCGTCCCAGAGCCCGGATCGCTGGACCTTGCGCGGCTGAAACACCACGTCGCCATCCGTGAGGATGACCGTCCTCCCCCACTGCCGCAGGTGGGCGAGCACCGCCAGGGCGCGCGGGTACAGCCGGTTGTCAAAGGGATAGTCCAGGAGGAAGGAAGACATCAGGAGCAGGCGCGGGTCCCCGGGGACCTCGAACCGATATCGCTGCAGCGCGCCGAGGTAGTCGGCGTAGCCAAGCTCGCCGCGCAGCCGCTCGAAGATGGTCCAGTACTGCTTGCAGCTCGCGGCCCCGAACTCGGAGGTCAGGTGGCGGCGCAGGTCCTCCTGTACCACATCATTGTCGAGCAGCGTATTGTCGCAGTCAAGCAGAAATACCACGTCATCCAGCATACCCACGACGGCTCCCAATCACTGATGGCGTTCACTTCTTCTCCTGAACCCTAGCCCACATTTCGCCGCACCACAACCGGGCCATCGTGGCCTGGTGTCCACCGCGACTCCGGTTGTCAGGCAACTGTCAGGTACAGGCAGTAAGCTCCGTTCTTCCCGACACGACAGATGCTTCCCTGGTCCCAGCGGTCGCGTTCTCGCGTCTAACCCGCACATCGATGTCCATCCGGCCATCGCGCAGGCGGTCAAGACCAACGGTGGGCAGTCGGAACCCGCTGGCGTTCCGCGGCGGCATCGATATGTTGTGGAAGTGATGGTGGTGCACGTCAGCTCCGGCCCCAACTTACCGAGTCCCAGGAGGCTTCCGTGGATCCTGAACGATCGTCGCGCCGTCGTTTCCTGATCCGGGTGGCCGGCGCACTGGCGGCGATCGAGGGAATGATTCTGGCGGTGCCGCTCGTCGGCACCGCCATCGGGCCCAGCTTCCGGAAACTGCGGCTCACCGCCTTCGCAAAGGTGGGGCCGGTGGCCACCCTCCCCGTGGGCCAGCCCACCGAAGTCACGTTCAATGATGTCACCGCGGATGCCTACCTGAGCAACGACGCGATGCGACATGCGTGGGCGGTGGCCAAGCCGGGCGGGACGGTCACGGTCTTCTCCCCCATCTGCCCCCACCTCGGCTGCCGCTACGACTGGGATGCCGCCGATCACCGCTTTGCCTGTCCTTGCCACGGCAGCCAATTTGCGCTCGACGGTACCGTCCTTGCCGGCCCCGCCCCTCGGCCCCTCGATCCGTTGCCCTCCGAGATCCGGGACGGGACGCTCTTTGTCCGTTGGGAGCTGTTCAAGAGCGGGATTCCCACGCGGGAAGAGGTCTAGGCCATGGGCCGACGCGCCACCGTCTGGCGGTGGCTCAACGAACGCGTGCCCGTCGAGAAGCTCCTGCATGTCGGCCTCGACGAAGAGATCCCCGGGGGCGCCAGCTTCATGTACACCCTGGGCAGCGCGGTCCTGTTCATCATCCTGATCCAGGTCGCGACCGGCGTCTGGCAGCTGTTCTACTACGTGCCGACGGTGGACCACGCCTACGACAGCCTCCAGTACCTCGTCAAGGAGGTGCCGTTCGGGTGGCTGCTGCATGGCCTCCACTACTGGGGCGCCAGCGCGATGGTGGTGCTCGTCGCGCTGCACATGCTCCAAGTGGTGGTCTGGGGTGCTTACAAACGGCCCCGCGAAATGGTCTGGTTCTTCGGCGTGCTGCTGCTCCTGCTCTCGATGCTCATGAGCTTTACAGGCGCGCCGCTGCCCTGGGATCAGCGCGGGTTCTGGGCGGGCGAGGTGGGCACGGAGATGATCGGCACGGTGCCGCTTGTCGGCGGATGGCTGCTGGCCCTGGTGCGCGGCGGGAGCTCCATGGGGCAGCTCACCCTGTCTCGATTCTTTGTCATGCACGTGGCGTTGATCCCGGCGGCGCTCGTGGGGATGGTGGTCCTGCACCTGATCGCCTTCCGAACGGCAGGCAGCGCCGGCCCGTGGTCGGAGGAGCGTGGCGCCGCCCGACGGGGCCTCTTCTGGCCCGACCAGGTCACCAAGGACCTGATCCTGGCCGGCATCGTGCTGGCGCTCCTGGTTGGATTGTCGATCTTCTCCCCCCCGCCGACGTCGGGGCCTGCGGATCCGACCGACAGTTCGTTCGTTCCCAAGCCGGAGTGGAACTTCCTGTTCCTGTACCAGGCGCTGAAGTTCTTTCCCGGCGCGCTCGAACCGCTCGGCACCGTCGGGATCCCGCTGGTCCTCGTCCTGTTCCTCTTCTCGCTCCCGTTCATCGATCGCCGGCCCGATCGCGACCCGCGCCGACGCCCGCTCGTCCTCACGCTCATGATGGCGCTCATCGTGGTCACTGTCACCCTGACCGTCGTCGGCGTTGAGAGCGGCCCGGCCAGCGCCAGACATGCGGGTGCCGGGCCTCCGGTCGCCTCGGCCTCCCACCTCTCGTCCGAGGCCCGCGCAGGCGCCAAGCTCTTCGTGTCGCTGGGGTGCCATGGTTGCCACGCGATCCACGGCACAGGAGGCGTTGTGGGTCCCGACTTGTCGAACGAGCGGGGCCGCGGGCGGACGGTTGCCTGGCTCACGCAACAGATTCAAGACCCGACATCCCATTTCCCGACCGGTGTGATGCCCAGCTTTGCCAGCCTCGACAGCGCCAAGGTCCACGCGCTGGTGGCATTTCTGCTGAGCCAGAGCGTCGACTCCAGCGCCGCCGGCGCGCCCCCGATACGCTCCAACGACTAGACGGAGCTCCGGCGCTCAGGCGTCGGGTTCGGTGACGTTTCGGAACGCGCTCGCTCCGAGAATGCGCCTCGAAGCCTGAGCAATCGCCAACGAACGTGGTGCGGGCACCAAACAGAAACCCCGCACCAGCACCGAAGCTGCTGCGGGGTCAGAGGTGCTTGACCGTGGGCCTGCAAGGGGTTGAACTGGGGAACATCGAAGCTCCGCCTCCGACCTGACGCTTGTCAGGGACGCAGTCAGTGGTGGGGATTCCTGCCACAACACGGCAGAGGCCGTTGACTGGCGTCGCGAGCTGCCGGAATCATCCGACCACAGTCCAGCGCCCGCCACCACCCGTCTCAGTGCGCAACGCCGAAGTCCTCAGTGCCATGCGGGTCCTTCCCGGCGTGTTGCGGTCGCGAGGTCGCGGACGCGGGCGAATAGAGGGGGGACAACCCCCGCGGCGCAGAGTGGTGGGGCAGCCGGGCGAGGCGCGGCGGAGGGCGCGCTTCACATAGGGGGTGGCGGATCGGCGCAGGTCGCCTCCAGGTGGTTCAGTTCCGGCCGCTGCCGACCTCCCTCGCCATGGCGTGCAGATGAAGCTTCTCCGCGGTTCCACCTTTCCTTGCCGGGCTTCGAAGGGCTATCCTCAGGCTATGCTCCCACGTGGCCTGCCGAGGTGACCATGCCCGACCCGCGCCTCCTGCTCCTCAGCAATTCGATGCTGCCCGGCCAGGGCTATCTCGCCTGGGCCCGTCCACACATCAGCGATTTCCTTGGCACAAAGGTGCGCCGGGTGCTGTTTGTGCCATTCGCCGGCGTGACCATCCCCTGGGACGAATACGCTGACCGGGTGCGGGAGGTCTTCGGCTCGCTGGGGTACGAGGTGGTGGGCGCACATGAGTGTGACGACCCGGTGGCCGCGCTGGCCGAGGCCGACGCGGTCGCTGTCGGTGGCGGCAACACCTTCCAGCTCCTCGCGCAGATGCACGCCACCGGACTGATCAGCGCCATCCGCGCCTCGGCCCTGAACGGGGCGCCCTTCGTCGGGTGGAGCGCCGGCTCCAACGTGGCCTGCCCCACCATCCGCACCACCAACGACATGCCGATCGTCGAGCCGCCGGGACTGTCGGCGCTGGGCCTGGTGCCCTTCCAGATCAACGCCCACTATACCGAAGCCCGCCTCGGAGACTACGGCGGAGAGACCCGGGTGGACCGACTGCATGAGTTTGTCCACGCCAACCCCGGCATGCCGGTGGTCGGCTTGCCCGAAGGCACCGCACTCCGCGTGGAAGGCGGAGAGCTTTCCCTGATCGGGGACGCCGGCGCCGTGGTCTACGGCCTGGACGGCGGCCCGCGTCGAGTGGATGCCGAAGGACTGAAGAAACTTGGCTTGCTCAAGGCGACTCACCGCTCCTGACCCACGACACGAGAGTTCCATGCACCGACTCACGCCGTTCCACCTGATGGCCCTCGCGCTGTTCGCTGCGCCCCTCGCCGCACAGCAGGACACCAGCGCGTACGTCGGGACGGAGGTCATGATCCCCATGCGGGACGGGGTGAAGCTGCATACCATCTTCTACGTGCCGAAGAATGCCGCCGGCAACTTGCCGATCATTCTGACCCGCACCCCGTACGGCATCGACCATCGCCTGGCCGGCAACCTCCGCGGCTACTACGCCGCGCTGGCCCGGGACGGCTACATCTTCGCCTATCAGGACATCCGGGGTAGGTACGGCAGCGAAGGCACCTTCGTCATGCAGCGGCCACCCCTCCACCTCACCGACAAGAAGGCGGTGGACGAGAGCACCGACGCCTACGACACGATCGACTGGCTGGTCAAGCAGGTGCCCGGCAACTCCGGACGGGTGGGGATGCTGGGGATTTCCTATCCGGGGTGGACCACGGCCATGGCGCTGATCGATCCGCACCCCGCGCTCCGGGCCGCGTCGCCCCAGGCCTCGCCGGCCGACATGTGGATGGGTGACGATTTCCATCACCAGGGGGCGTTCCGGTTGAGCTACGGATTCGAGTACGCCGTGCTCACCGAAGCATCGGACACCAACAGCGACTTCAGCTTCGACCGCTACGACACCTACGACTGGTACCGGGAGCTGGGGCCCCTCTCCCACGTCAACGACAGCATCCTTCACGGCTCGCTCCCCACCTGGAACGATTTCGTGGCTCATCCCAACTACGACGCCTTCTGGCAGCGCCAGGCCATCGCGCCATATCTCACCAAGGTGACCGTGCCCACCCTCAATGTCGCCGGCTGGTGGGACCAGGAAGACTTCTACGGACCGATCCACATCTACGAGGCGATGGAGCTGGCAGACACGAAGCACCTGAGCCGACTGGTGGTCGGCCCCTGGAATCACGGCGGGTGGGCAGGTGGTCCGGGGCAGAAGCTGGGAAACATCGACTTCGGAAGCCCCACCGGCGAGTACTTCCGCGACAGCGTGCAGGCGCCGTTCTTCGCGTACTACCTGAAGGACCAGGGCGAAATGACCCTGCCCGAGGCGCTCACCTGGGAATCCGGCGCCAACCGGTGGGTGAGGAACGACGCCTGGCCGGCAACGTCAGGGGTGCGCCAGAAGCAGCTCTACTTCCGGGCCGGGGGCAAACTCTCGTTCGACGCCCCACTGACCTCCCCCGACAGCGTGGACAGCTACCTTTCCGACCCGGCCGACCCGGTGCCGTACCGCCGGCGGCCCATCGAGCCGACCTACTACCCGGGGGGATCCGGCTGGTCCACCTGGCTGCTGCAGGACCAGCGCCTGGCCTCGTCCCGGCCCGACGTGCTGGTCTGGGAGACCGACCCGCTCACCGAGGATGTCGTGGTGCGCGGCAACATCGCGGCCCACCTCTTTGCCAGCACCACCGGCCAGGACGCCGACTGGGTGGTCAAGCTCATCGACGTCTACCCGGAACAGTATGCGCCCGACCCGAAGCTGGGCGGCTATCAGCTCATGGTGGCCAACGACGTCCTGCGGGGGCGCTATCGCGAAAGCTGGGAGCATCCCACCCCCATTCCGTCGGATAGCGTGGTCGCCTTCACGGTGGACATGCATACCCAGGATTACCGGTTCCTCAAGGGCCACCGGATCATGGTGCAGGTGCAGAGCTCGTGGTTCCCGATCATCGACCGCAATCCCCAGACGTGGGTGCCCAACATCTTCAAGGCCACGGCCGGTGATTTTCGGGCGCAGACGCACCGCGTGTATCGCTCGCCCCGCTATCCCTCGCACGTGAGTTTGGACGTCGGGGAATAGGAAGACCCGCAGACCCCTTCCAGACAGAAACCCCGCACCAGCACCTAGGCTGTTGCGGGGTTACATGCGTTCGACAGTGGGCCTGGGAAGAGTCGAATCAGGGGGAGCGCGCGGCTCACTCGAGAGGCTGGACGCTCGCGGCCTGCTCCGCGAACGCAATCACCCGTTCGATCAGGACCGATACCGTCATCGGCCCGATACCGCCCGGCACGGGGGAGAACGCTCCCAGGTGCGCCACTCCGCCGGAGGTGTCCACATCGCCCCGCCCTCCGGAATTGAAGTAGCCGACATCGATGCAGATCGAGCCGGCGGCGAGCGCCGTCGACGGCACGACGCCAGGATCCGAGGCGGCCACCACCACGAGCGCCGCCTGTTGCACCCCTTGCAGGAGGTCGGCGTCGTCCGCCGGCAGGATGGGTTGCATCCTGGCGCCTCGACGGGCGAGCGCCTCGCTGAACATCCTCGTGAAGGGGATGTCGGGACCCACCACCACGCCGGCTCGCCCTCGAATGTCTACGCCATGCCCGTCGAGCAGCTCCAATCCGGCGGATACGGTCAACGGCGGGAGCCCATCGGGAGCCGCAAAGTATTCAGTGATGCGCCTCGCCGTCATGATATCCACGTCGTCCGCCGCCGGGACCAGGTCCGTGAGTGCATCACCGTCGATTCCGTCCGGAAACGGAAATTCCAGAAAGACCGCGTCCACCACCTCGCGGCTGAGACGCGTCCGCAGCGCATGCTCCGCCTCTGACGACGGCGTTTCCGCTGGGAGCACCAGCGGCACGACGTCGACCCCGGCAGCGGCGCACGCTCGGAGTTTGCGCGCGACAAAGGCCGCCTCGCCCTGCCTGTCCGCAAAGGCGACCAGCACCAGCCGCGGCCGTCGACCCAGGCGCTCGGCAACCCGCTGGCCCCGCGCCGCGAGCGCTGGCGCGCGGGACCGGGCGAGCGCCAATCCGTCCAGGATCACCGGCTCGGTCCCCGAAGAATCTTGACCGTGGTGACGACCTGTCCGGCATGTCGCTGGGCGTGCTGGGCGGCATGTGACAACAGGCCGATCACATCACTCGGCCGCTGCGCCTTCCCGACCCCACGGAACTCAAGCAACTGCTCAGCTGGCGTCTCGCGCAGCACGGCCAGCGCCGCGTCCACCGCCCTGGTAACCGAGGCGAGCAATTCCTTCGCCGACGCCGGCGGCTCTCCCGGGGTCCCCTCCAGCTTGATGGCACTAACCTGGTCCGGGGTCAGTGGAACTCCGCAGGCGTACGTGACGAGCCGGTCCGTGCTGCCGGCAATGTGACGTAGGTGAAAGCCCACGGCGGCCGCCCCGCCCGGCCGTGCCCAGAGTTCGTCACCGGTCAGGTCGGCCGCGGCAGACTCCAAATCCCGGCGCGTCTGGATCAGCGCGTGCGCCACCGGCATGAGCAGCGGAGGAATCCCCTCCACCGGTCCATCGAGCCAGGCCTCGATACCGATCATGAAGACTTGGGAGGGTCGCCGGACGCCCCCACCGATGCCACCGTCAGGAGGAAGGTCGCGCCAGACGCCGAGGCGACGGCATGCCGTACCCCAGCCCCGAGTGAGAGCAGCTGGCCCGGGCCGATATCGTGCGTGTTGCCGGCGGCCGAGAACTGGAGTCGGCCCTGCAGCGGCTGGACCGTGATCGGGCCGTCCGCCTGATGCTCCGGAATCTCCGCGCCGGCCGCCACGGTCACCAGCGTCGCGCGAATCAGGCCATTCTTGATCAACGTTCGTGCACGTCGACCGCCTGGCGAAGGCTCCTCGCCACCTCCCGACAGTGCCACGATCACCACGTCACCGGAAAGCGGTCGTTCGATCGAAGACATCAGGCCTCCACCGTTGTTGGCCGCTTCTGTACACGTACCCGCCAGGTTTCCGGTCCGTTTTCGAGGTAGTCGAAGGCGAACGCATCATCACCCCGAGTCGCCTTGAGCGCGTAGTACATGCACTTCGGGTCGTGGTCCACCGTCAGATCCAGCGTGGCCCCCTCGGCGAGCGCTTCGTATGCCGTCATGATCCGGTCGAACCGATCCTTTGGTTCCACGGGCCGGATATCCAGCGTAACCAGGTCGGTCATTCCCGTGCTCCTGTCGTTAGAGGTCCTCTCAGCGGCACCGGCGACGACGCCGTGCCGCTGCTTCCGCAGCCCCATCCCCCGCGGCGTCCCAGCCAATGCTGCCAGGCCACCCCGTAGCGGGGCGCGCTGGGCGTCAGGGTCACCGTTCCCGAGTACGACGCCAGGGCGAGCCGTCGCATCAGATCCCCTACCCCCGCGCCATCCTGCGAGGCGGTCTCGGGCCCCCCGCCGATCAGGCGGATGTGGCCCAGGGCGTTCCCAAACCGCTCGAGCAGCGGCTCGGCCATGGCTCCAAGCGGACCGAACTGCGGATCGGCCTCCCAGGCAAGGGCTACCCCAGCGGCGTGACAGACGATGCCGTCCCAGACTGCCGACTCGCCGCGGAGGAGGATGGCCACCTGGCCGCCGTCCTGCCTGATCCGCTCGGCGCGTGCCACCCGCACGGCGAGCGGCACCGGGCCGGCCAGCAGGACGGGGGCGTCCAACGCCTCGGACAGTCGGGCCAGGCGACGTTCATCCTCCAGCTGATGGGTCCGATATCCCGTGAGCGTGAGTCCGGCGGTCCGGACCAACTCCGCCGCCATCACGGCACCAGGCGCACTGGTATCCGGAGCAACCCCATGGGCATCACCTTCACGCAATTCCAGCGCGGCAAGCCCGCGCCGCTGCGCGAACAGGATGAGATCGTTGAGTGGCGCATCGGGCGCCGCCTCCGAAGAGAGCCCGAGCCGCATCAGCCCTCCGTGCGTGAAATCTCCACCCGCCACACCGATGGCCCCTGCTCGAGATACTCCCAGCCGAATTCGCCGGCGTGCTCGTAGTCGAACTGATAGCGCAGCGGCTTCGGGTCGTGGTCGTTGACCAAAACGAACGACTCCCCAGGCGCCAGCGCGGAAAAGGTGCTGAAGATCGTGGGATGCTTTTCCCGGGGTGGAATGACCCGAACGTCCAGGGTGCGTGCCGTAGCCATCGGTGTACCTCGTGATTGATGTGGCTGGTCCGGCGTGCCCGCCACCCGATGGCGGATGAACACCCGAACCAGGTCGGGAGCCTGCTGACGAACCTCGTACGAGAAGCCGCGCTCCTCGAGGAGTGGAAGGAGGAACTGCGGGACCCGGACATTGATCTGCAACAGCGTGCCATCGGGCGGAAGCGTCTCGAGCGCCGCCAGTGTCAGGACCATCGGCTCCGGCGGCTCCATCTCCCGTACGTCGAGCACGATGACCCCGGGGTCCGGCTCCTCGTTCGGCGGGACGGGCGCGGCGGGGGTCGGGATGGCGGCAGCCTGTGCCGATGGATAGAACCACACCTGCCAGTCCTCGTGGCCCAACTGTTCTGTGTAGTGCTCGAAGCCCTGCTTGCTCATCACGCCGTAGAGGGGCACCGGCTCGAAAATGGCGCGCACCGCCAGGGCGCCGCCTTTGGGAACGCGTTGCCGCGCCGCCATGATCAGACTGAAGGGTTCCCGCCCGTTCCGAAGCTCCTCGCGCACGTCGAGCTCGACGAGCTGGTCGGGGGGGATGGTATCGAGCGCCTCCGGCCGCGGGACCGCCGTCACCGTCGCCCCCGCCGCTGACCGTGCCCTCAGGGCGTCCGTCCGTCTGCGGTTCATTTCCTGACCTCCTTGTTCTCGTTGATCATTCCTGCATGCCAGCGCGGGTCCCAGACCAGGTTCGGCTCCACCTGCGCCACCTGGGGGACCAGCGAGAGAGACTCGAGGATGTTTGCAGTGATGAGTTGTTCCATCGGGCAGCCGGGTGTCGTGAGGGTGTAGGTGACCCGCACGACTGGCCCGTTGACTTCGAGATCATAGACCAGCCCCAGGGTCACGATGTCGAGCCCGATCTCGGGGTCGATGACCGTGCGCAGCGCGTCCCAGATCACATCCGGGTCGGGCGCCTTGGGAAGGGACGTCTCGTTCATGGTGTCCTCCGTGCCAGTGCGAGCATCTGAAGGGCTTCGACCACCACCCCGGCGGTCAGGATCAGGGTGCCCGCTCGGGCGAGCGCTGGCTGGGCGGCGATCACCCCTGCCAGAAGCAAGAGGACGCCGAGCAGGAGCAGGGCGCCGGCGGCGCCGGCCAGGCGCGCCGAGTAGAGATCGCTCACCCGTGCAATCTTCCGCTTGCCGGTCAGTGGCCCGAACCGATGGTACCAGACAAGGAACGGGACGATCTTGTAGTAGAGCGCGGCGACGAAGAGGCTGATGCCCAGCACCAGCGCCAGCACATAGGCCGTCGACGCGCGCGGCGAGGCATCGATGAACAGCGCGACTGCGGCGAGGGCGAGCGCCACCGCCAGCACACCGAGGGCGAGCGCGGCGGAGCGCATCCCGGGATCGAGCGCGGGTCGGTGCCGGTGGATGTAGAACGCCCGTGCCTGGAGCAGCAGCGCGAAGAGGCCACCGCCGAGCAGGAGCGTCGGCAGCCAGCGGCTGACGATCGGCGGCGCATGATGACCGACGGTGAGCGTCGCCGCACCGGCCGCGAGCAACCCCACCGATACCTTGGCGTGGCGTTCACTGGCGCCGTGGCTGAGGAGAAACATCGGCAGGAGGCGGTGCGCGACGCCGACGATCACCAGCAGTACCCAGCCGAACAAGGCGACGTGCAGGTGGGTGCCGAGCGCGATGGGCCGGGCGGCGCCCAGGTATCCCCAGTGGAGGTTGCCGGCCAGCGCCAGGCCCAGCGCGAGCGTGACCGCCAGGAAGACGTCGGCTCCGGCCAGCGCCCACCACGTGATGTCACGCGCCGTGGGCCGCAGCAGGGTGGCGCTGAGATTGACGATGAAGACGAGCAGGCCAGTGCCCAACAACGCCGCGCCACCGAGCATGAGGGGCGCAACGCCGAGGACCATCCCCGCCACGAACGCCGCTACTCCCGGGACGTAGATGAGGAAGGTGAAGTGACCGGCGGAGATGGACCGGATGGGTTCCCCGAGCGCCACCGGCAGGAACTGGTAGAGGGCACCCATGATGGAGGTGGTAATCCATCCCAGGGTGAAGAGATGAGTGACGCCCACAATGGATGGCAGGGGATAGGCACCTGCCGCGAGATCCGGGGCGACCACCACGAGCCCGACCGCCCCGAGCACCAGGAACACGAGGGCCGCCGTGAAGTGCTCGCCGGGCAAGCGGAAGGGTGGCGCCTTGGACGCGGCGAGGCCGATGGCCGGGGCGCTCATGGCGCGTGCACCCCTTTGGCCGCCGCGCGGTGAAGAAGGTCGAGGCTTTCACGGACCGTGTGGGCCATCGTCCTGAACGCAGCGGTCGACGCGCCGTGGGGTTCAGCGACCATCGCCGGTGCGCCGGCATCGCCACCGCGGACGGTGCTCTCCTCGAAGGGAATCCTCGCGAGGAGCGGACACGCCATCTTCTCGCTGAGTGCCGCGCCGCCCCCCTCCCCAAAGGGGTGGGATGTCCGGCTACACGCACACACCGCCTCGCTCATGTTCTCCACCACGCCGAGCACCGGTACCCCGAGCTTACGAAACATCTCGATGGCCTTGCCCGCCTCGAGGACCGACAGGCGCTGCGGGGTGGTCACCACCACCGCGCCGTCCACCTCGATGGCCTCGGCCAACGAGAGCGGCACATCGCCAGTGCCGGGAGGCAGGTCCACGACCAGCACATCCAGCGCTGGCCACACGACGCCTCGCGCAAATTGCTTGACGGCCTTCCCGACCAGCGGGCCGCGCCAGACCGCAGGGGACTTGGCGCCGAGAAAGAATCCGAATGAAACGACGGCCATCCCGAGCGCCTCGAGCGGGAGGATCTGGTGCTGGGCCGTCATCCGAACCCGCTGGGCACCATCCTCGATGCCCAGCAGCACCGGCACCGAGGGACCGTAGATGTCGGCGTCCAGCACGCCGACGCGGAGTCCTGCCTCTTGGAGGGCCAGCGCAAGGTTGACCGCCACGGTGCTCTTCCCCACCCCGCCCTTGCCGGCGCCGACGGCAATGACCTTGGCGACGCCAGGCATCCGGACCCGGTCCGCGGCGGGGGATGGCCTCGAGGTCGCGTGCGCGTCAGGTGTGAGGATCTGGATTTCGGAGCGAATGGCACCGGCCTGCGCCAGGCGCGCACCGATGGCCTCGCGAAGCAGGGCGGGAACGTCTTCGCGTGACGTAGCCAACCTGAGTGACACGTGGACCCGGTCGTTCCGGACGGCAATCGAGCGCACCAACCCCAACGCCACGATATCCCGTGTCAGCCCCGGATAGGGGACGTCGGCCAGCGCCGCCTGCACGGCGTCCTCGCTCAACACCTAGGCCTCCACCCGGTAGGCACAGGAACTGTCGCCGGTCGGGATGTAGTTCACCCGCGTCAGGCCCTCGCCCAGCAGTTCGCGGATCAGGCCGATCTCCGCCACGCAGGGGATGCGCGTGGAGCGGACCAGTTCGCGAATCGGACAATGGCAGAGACGCAACCGCGGCGCGCCGTCGTCATCCTCAACCACGGCCATGAATCCGAGTTCCGAGAAGATCCGGGCCACTTCCTCGACCCGCGCCCGTCCCTGCAGGTGTTGCACCCGGGCCAGCGCATCGGCGCGCCGACCGCCAATGCGCCGCTCGAAAAATTCGCGGAGGACCTCGCTCTTGCCCGATTTGACGAGGTGAGCCGCAAGCTCCCGGAGCGTGTCTCCCTCTCGGCGAGGAAAGAGCCCATCGGCCTCCGGCGTCAACCCGTAGAGCACCTCGGGGCGCCCCGGTCCAGTGCTCCGACTCCCCTCGCGCCTGGCCAACCCGGCAGCGATGAGCGACTTGAGGTGTCCCCGGACCGTTTCGATGTTGAGACCCACCTCGGCGGCCAGCTCGGGAATGGTGCCGTGGCCGCGACGCTTGAGCAGATCGAGGATGGATTGCTGACTTTCACCGAGACCGGGAGCGCTGATCATCGGTGTCTCACCTGATCGGTCATCATCGCGTCGAGGAACTCCTTCAGGACCACCGCCTGGTTGTGCTCGGCGTCGTGGGCGGAATACAGCAGCGTCACGTCGCCGGCGGCGGCGGCCACGAGCAGCGGGGTGAGGGCGATGGGGTTGTGCTCCAGCTCCCGGGTGTAGCGCCGCCGGAACTCCGGCCATTTCTCGGGATCGTGTCCGAACCGCTGACGGAGTTCGGTGCTGGGCGCCACGTCCTTGAGCCAGGCATCCAGCTTGAGCGCGCTCTTGCGCACGCCGCGAGGCCAGAGACGGTCAACCAGGATTGTGCGCGAGCCGTCGCTGACAGTGGGCTCGTAGGCGCGTCGAATGTGGATCATGGAAGCAGAATGGATGTGAGCGTCGGGTTTGTCAAGTCATTTACCTTGACAATTATGGGGTCGACTTGTAGGATGACCGAGCACAGGGAATACTGAGGCACCCACCCCCGAAAGGGTTCCCCATGTCCTTTCAAGACAAGATCTGGCTCACCACCCTCGTCGGAATCGCCGGGGTCACCCTGGCGTTCCTCTACGTCATCAGCCAGTCGGGCCGACAGGAGGAGCCGTCCGCGGTGCAGTCCCGGGCCTATGCCCTCCGCCGGTGGGTCTTTGCCGGGCTGATCCTCCTCGGCATCGTGGTGACCGGCGCCAGCCTGCGGCCCTTCCCCATTGCCCCGCAGCACACGCCGTCGCTGGCGCCGCAGGTCATTCAGGTCGTCGGTCACCAGTGGGCCTGGCAAATGGACCCCGGACCGATCCGTGCCGGAACACCGGTGGCGTTCGCGGTCACCAGCGCCGACGTCAACCACGGCCTTGGGATCTATGACGCCGGCGATCGGCTGCTGGCGCAGACGCAGGCGATGCCGGGCGTGACCAACCGCCTGGTGTACACTTTTGCCCAGCCGGGCAAATACCGGATCCTCTGCCTGGAGTACTGCGGCCTGGCCCACCACGGGATGATCACCGAATTCGAAGTCGTCGCTGGCACGGAGGGGCAGCCATGAGCATGCTCTATCCCGAGAACGAGACGCTGCCCCCACGCGAGCGCCGCGTGCTCACCCTCTACCTGGTGACCACGCTGGTGCTCTTCCTCGTGCTGATGGTGTTCGGACTCCTGATGCGCCTGGCACAAGGCACCTGGCTCGACCTTCCGGCCACGCTGTTCTACCAATTGATGACGGCGCACGGCGCGGGGATGGTGGGGACCGTGGCGCTGGGCGCCAGCGCGGTGATGTGGTTTTTCCTGCGCAAGTTCGTGCCGTTGAGCACCCCCATCTTCCTGGCGAACTACCTCCTCTTCATGGTCGGCGCCGTGCTGCTCCTGGCGGCCACCTTCCTGGGGCACTACGCCGGTGGATGGACGTTCCTGTATCCGCTGCCCGTCAAGTCGATGGGCATCTGGAGCGTCGGGTCCGCGGCCCTCTTCATGGTAGGGTACCTGCTCATCGGGGTCGGCTTCCTGCTCTTCTACCTCGACGCCATGCGCGCCATGATCCGGGTCTACGGCAATCTGGGCCGCGCCCTCGGCGTGCAGTGGCTTTTCGGCGGCGCCATCGACAAGAGCCATCCGCCGACCGTGGTCGCGAGCACCATGGTGGTCATCGTCAACTCGCTCGGGATCCTCGGCGGCGCGGTCGTGCTGGTCATGAGCCTGATCAACGCCTACGCCTCCGACATCGTCCTGAACGCCCTCTTCGCCAAGAATCTCATCTATTTCTTCGGGCACGTCTTCATCAACATCAGCATCTATATGGCGGTGATCGCGGTGTACGAGCTGCTTCCCCGCTACACCGGACGGCCGTGGGGTGTTTCGCGGCCGTTCCTGTGGGGATGGGCGGCGAGTACCGTCATGGTGCTGACGGTCTACCCGCACCACCTGCTGATGGACTTCGCCATGCCGCGCTGGATGGCCGTGATGGGCCAGGTCGTCTCCTACACGAGCGGCCTCCCGGTCTTCACGGTGACCGCGTATGGTGCCTTGACCAACATCTACCGCTCCGGACTGCGCTGGCGCACGCCGGCCATGCTCCTCATCCTGTCGATGTTCGGCTGGGCGGCGGGCATCGTTCCCGCCATCATCGACGCCACCATCAGCGTCAACCGGGTCATGCACAACACCCTCTGGGTCCCCGGCCACTTCCATTTCTATCTCCTGCTGGGCGTCCTGCCCATGCTGCTGGCCTTCATGTATCACGTCATCGGGGCAGACGCCGATCGCCCCGAGCGCGGAAGCGACCGGCTCGGTGTTGCCACCTATATCCTCGGCGGCCTGACCTTCGTCCTGATGTTCCTTGCCGGGGGCCACGCCAGCGTGCCGAGGCGTTGGGCCGTGCATTTCGCGGAATGGCAATCGTACGACCGCGTGGCCTCAATCGGGGCCGTCCTGGTGATCCTCGCCCTGACGCTCTTTACCGTGCGCATCTGCCGCGGCCTGCTGCATCGAGCGTCCCGGTCTCAACCAGCGTTGAGCGGGTGACAGCCCTGCGCACCATCCTGCTGTCCGTCGTGCTGGTGCTCGCGGGTGGGAGTGGGCTGGCCGTGGCCACGGATGGTTTCCATGCCTTCACCACCGAGACGGCCCGCCGCGTTGCGGTGCGTCGCCACCCGGTGCCGGTGCCGGCGGTGCCGCTCGAGAATCAAGCCGGGGTGCCGTTCACCCTGGCGGACCTCCAGGGGCGGTGGATCCTGGTGGACTTCATCTACACACGCTGCCTGACGCTCTGCATGACGCTCGGCGGCGACTTCGCGCAACTGGAGAGGCAACTGGCCATCCCGATTGCCGAGGGAAAGGTGCAGCTCCTCAGCATCAGCTTTGATCCCGCCCACGATGCACCGGCCGAGCTGTCAGCCTACCTCGCGCGGTTCCGGAACCGGAATCCGGCGTGGCAGGCAGCGCGACCAACCACCGCGGAAGGACTCGGACGGCTGAAGCGTGCACTTGGGCTCACCGTGATCCCGGACAGCATGGGCGGCTTTACCCACAACGCGGGGATTCTCCTCGTGAATCCGGCGGGTGAACTCGTGGACATCTTTGATGTTGGACAGGTGGATCAGGTGAAAGAGGCAGTGCTGGCTCGGCTGGGGTCATGACAGGCGGGCGCTGGTCCCGACCGATGTGCGGCGCCAGCCTGCTCGCGGTGATGGCGCTGGTGCCGCCGGTGCGCCACGCACTCGAATCGAGCATGACCGCGCAGATGCTGGGACAACTGCCGCTCCTGGTCGCGGCTGGTGCCCTGGTCGCTCCCGCGGTTTCCCCCGCCCTCCGTGCGCGCCTGCATCGATGGAACCAGGGGGGCGTCACCGGGCTCGTGCTGGCCTCCCTCGTCGCCGCGTGCTGGATGCTGCCCAGGTCGCTCGACGCTTCCACGGTGCGGCCGCTGATGGCCGTCGCCAAGTACCTGACCGTCCCGTTGCTGATCGGGCTACCCTTCGCGCTCAGCTGGCCGCGCATGGGTTTTGTCGTCCGGGGTGTCTTCCTGGCGGAGGTCGTGGCGACCTGCTTCCGGCTGGGCTGGCTCTACCGCGTGTCACCCATCCGCCTGTGCAACAACTATGGACTGAGCGACCAGCAACGGCTGGGCGGGTACCTGCTCATGCTGGGCGGCGGGTTGCTGGCCTGGATCGGCTGGAAGCTGCTCATGGGACGCTTTGAATCAGGTCCACCCCTGCCGGGAGGCCTGCCTCCCGCAACGGATCACCCGGAGTGGACCCCCGCCGGGCTGTCCCCAGACGTCGCGAGCAGGTACGAGGATGCTCGACTCCGGGGTCTCTGCCACGAGGGCGCCCTGGAAGCAGCGCTCGGAGTGACACCGCAACCTCATACCCCCACAGCGTCGCACCCGGCATGACGGACAGGCGTCCGACCTTGGCTTGCATCAGGCAATCCGCCGCGTCACGCAGGGACTGGTGTCCCTGAACGACGATCGTGGTGCCAAGTATCAGGGCGCGGACCGGCCTGCTTGAACGGAACTTCATACCTATCTCACGCTCCCCGCAGGCCCTGCAGGCCATCTCTTCCCCGCAGTATCGTCGCGACTGATGACCACGCCCGTGAGGAAGGAACGCCCATCATGTCACACACATCCACGGCGCCTCCACCGACAGCGCCGCTGATTCTGGCCGCCCTCCCCGGCCTCACGCTGGCGGTACTGACTCTATTGTTCGGCTTCGGCCTCGGGGGCATCTTCGGCCTCAACGAGGATGCCATCAGGTCGCGCCTCTCAGCCTCCGCGGCCGCCGTGCAGACATCGGTCTATCAGGGAGACGATGCCGAGGCCCGCGCTGTAGTCAACAAGTCTTGGTCGTACATGCAGCGCGCCCACTTGCACGCCGGAAGCCTCGGCACGGCGGCGGTGGCGCTAACTATCCTGGTCATCCTGCTCGGCACCTCGCCTGCCGTGACGCGGGCTATCAGCATCGGCCTCGGTGCCGGTGGGTTAGGGTACGCCGTCTTCTGGATGTGGGCCGGATTCCGGGCTCCCGCGCTCGGCAGCACCGGCGCCGCGAAGGAATCGCTGGAGTGGCTGGCCGTGCCATCGGCAGGGCTGCTCTTGGTGTCGACGGCCACCGTTGCCGTCCTGTGCCTCCTGGCACTGATGCGCCAGCGTCGACCTCCGGCAGGATGACGGATTCGAACACCGTCGGGGCGACCACCTGAATCTCAGGGTCGCCGCCCGCTACTTGCACCCGCTGATCGTCACCCCCACAGCGTCGCATCCGCCACCCGTTCCGTCTCGTCCAGTCGGCGCTCGTGCGCCGTCAGCAGGTCGCTCCGGGAAATAATCCCTACCACCCGGCCGGATCCATCCTCCGCCATGACCGGCAGGCGGCCGACCTTGGCCTGCACCATGCGATCCGCGGCGTCCCTGAGGGATTGGTGCCCCTGGACCACGATGGGCACCCGGCGAATCAGGCCACGGAGGAACGCATCCCCTGCCACCTCGGGATTCTGAATCTCCCGTCGGGTCAAGAGGCCGACCAGCCGGCCGTCGCTCTCAACAACTGGAAATCCCTGGTGAGTGGACGCCGTTTCCCCCGACAGCCAGGCCCGGGTCTCGGCAACGGTGGCATCGGCGGACAGGGTCACCACCGCCCGCGTCGCGTGGTCCCGCACAAGGAGACGTTCCAGGAAGTCCGCAGAGTACTCGGTGATGACTGGCGTGCCGCGCCGGGCGAGTCGCTCCGTCATGATGGTGTAGCGCATCGTCCGGAGTGAAATCAGGTAGGCACCGGTGCACCCTGCCAGCAGGGGAAGGAGCCCCATTGGCTGGTGCGTCGCCTCAAAGGCGAACACCACCGATGCGAGCAGCGCTCGGGAGGCCCCCGTGAACGCCGCCGCCATGCCGACGAGGCCCGCCACTCGCGGATCGATGCCGAGCATCGGGAGGACGGCGGCAGCCCCCGCACCCACCAACACCCCGGCGCCGCCGCCGATGGTGAAGAGCGGCGCGAGCGTTCCGCCGGCGGTCCCGCTGCCAAGGGCAATCGACCACGAGATGAGCTTGGCGACGACCAGCAGGAGCAGTGCCTGCCCCGCCAGGCTGCCGTCCAGCAACTGCTGGATGTTGTCGTACCCGACGCCGAGCGTCCGCGGGGAGAGGTATCCCATCAATCCCACCACGATCCCGCCGATGGCCGGCCACCACATCCAATGAATGGGGAGCCGTTCGAAGGCGTCCTCGATGCGGTAAAGCCCCTTGGTGATCACAACGCCCAGCCAGCCAATCAGGACGCCGATGACGGTGTAGGCGGCCAGGGCCATCCCCGACGGGGTCGCGATGAACTCCATCGGGAAGACCGCCGCCGGGCCATGCACGGCAATGCGGAATCCGGCGGCGGCAGCCGAGGCCAGGGCCACCGGGGCCAGCGAGCGCGGGCGATACTCGAAGAGGAGAAGTTCCACGGCGAGGAGGGTCGCGGAAACGGGGGAGCCGAAGACGGCGGACATGCCAGCCGCCGCGCCGGCCGCCAGCAGAGTTTTTCGTTCGTCGGCGGTGACGCGAAGCGCCTGTCCCACGAGCGAGCCCAGCGCGCCGCCCGAGGCGATGATCGGGCCCTCCGCGCCGAAGGGACCACCGGTGCCAATCGAAATGGCGCTCCCGACAGGTTTCAACAGGGTGACACGGGGCGGTATCCGGCTTTCGCCCACCAGGACCCGCTCCATGACTTCGGGAATGCCGTGGCCACGGATGGCAGGCGAACCCCAGCGCGCCAGCACGCCCACAATCAGCCCACCAACCACCGGCACGACAATCACCCAGGCACCGAGGGCGTTGCCGGCGGGTGACGTGAAGGCGAGTGACCACCGCCCGTAGAAGCTCAGATTGGTGACGAGTCCGATGAGCGCCATGAGCGCCTCGGCCAGCACGCCGGCACCGAGGGCAATGACAATGGCCAGCCCCGACACCAGGAGGAGGCGTCGGTCGGCCAGCGGCGCGGATTCAGGGGCGGAGTGCGTCGACATTGATGGCAACGAAAATAGCACCGTCCGGGAAGATGTTGCAGCACCCGATGAATGGATGGAGGCGCCCGGTTTGCGTGCAACAGCGTGCCGGGCCCATACCGGCATCGGCCCGGCCTGGCGTCACCGGCGGACCAGCCCGCGAAGGAGACTCGTCAGGACGCTCGGCAACTGTGTCGGCCGCGAAAGTACGGTAAAGTGGCGCCCGAAGATCCGGGTGGCGTACGTCGGGGCCTGCCGGTCCACGGTGAGACAGGACACGTGAACGCCCTGCATCCGCGCCTCCGCGACCGCCATGCGCGTGTCTTCAATCCCATAGCGGCCCTCGTATTCATCGACGTCGTTTGGGCGCCCATCAGAGAGAAGGAGCAGCAACCGATGCCGGACGGGTTGCTGCACCAGGGAGGCGGTGGCGTGCCGAAGGGCGGCCCCCGTCCGCGTGTATCCATCCGCCTCGAGGCCCGCGATTCGCCGACGAACGGCTGCCATCCCGGTCGGCTCCCCGAAGCGTTTCAGTACGCGGACGACGACCCGGGATGGCCCTTCGCTCGAGAAGGCCAGCACCGCGTGTGGGTCGCCCAGCGCGGCGAGGGCCTCCACCACCACCAGGAGCGCCTCCTTCTCCACGTCGATGATCCGTTGCTGCCCGGTGACCCACCCATCGGTGGAGGCGCTGACATCAACCAGCAGCGCGATGCCGGTGTCTCGCTGCATTGGACGCACGTCGATGTAGAAGCGATCATCGGCGGTGCTCCCGGCCCGGCGGTCGGCGTGCGCGGCGACCAGGGCATCCACATCCAGTTCGGCGCCGTCCGGTTGCCGCCGGAGCGCGATCCGCCGGGGCCGGAGCAGCTCGAAATCGCGACGCACAGCGCGGATCATGGAGGCATGTCGGCGCAGTGTGCGACTCACCCACGCTTCCTCGCCATCCTCGGCCAGCCGCTCGCGAAGCACGCACGCCCGCGATCGATAGGCCGCCGCCCGCCAGTCCCATTCGGGATACACCAGGCCACCCGGTCCGGCCGCCGCAGCGGCCCCCGGGACGCGAGCGAGTGGATTTTCGCCGGCCAGAATCTCCGAGACGGGGCCTGGCCGGCGGACCAGCCGTGCCTCAGGCAACTCTGCGAGCATATCCGCCAGATCGCCCGGGTCGGCCTGGTCATCCCGATCGGCGGGTCGCTGCAGCCCGGCGGGATCCTCTGCCTTCTCCTGCACGTCATCGGCTCGCACCATCCAGGTTCCCGGCGTGTCGTCGTCTTCGTCGGAGTCGGCGTCCCGAGTGCGCGGGCGCCGAGGAAGGATTCGACTTCGGCCCGCGGCGGGAGCGGCATCACCCGCGCCGGTCGGGGTCGATGCCGGCGCCGTGTCCGACACGTCCTCAATGGCTCCCCAGAGCGGCACGGGGGCCATCCCGCGATAGGGACCGGCGAGCGCGGACACCCTCTGCTGGTGGGCAACGGCCCAGGCGCACGAATGGGCCGCAGTGGCAGCCTCGACAAAAGGCGGCGGCGGTCCAGTCGGATCGGCAGCGAGCAGCGCGAGCACCAGTCGTTCCACCGCGCGGTCCTGCTCGGACATCCGTCCTCGTTCCGGCCGGGTTGACGCCGCGTCCCGTCTCGCCTCCCTGAACTCCTCGGTGAGACGGGGTAACATCCGCAGGAGCCAAGCGTCGATGGCCGCCGCCTCTGCGAGGAAGTAGAGATCCCGGACCAGCGTGTCCCGTCGGGGTGCGGCGATTCGGGTGCCCCGGTGCGCCCGCGCCGCCTGTTCGAGGGCCAACAGCCGATAGCGGCCAGCCACCCGGGCCTCCGGCAGCGAGTCAAGACGGTCGGGCAGCCGAATCTGATTTCCTTGAAGCGATGCGATGGGAACGGAAGGGGTTCGGTGCGCCACGCGACGGTGGGCGACCCTGGCGAGAAAGCTTGGCAGCGCCGGTGCCTCTGCCACACCGATGTCGGGTGCGTCGGGAAAGACGGCAGCGATGAAGAGTTCCAGACGCCGGCGCAATTCACGGAGACCCGGAGGCTGAGGGGTGCCATCGGCACGTCGTGCCCAGAGCTCCCGCACCAGCTTTGTAGCGTAGAGCGCACCCTCGGCGAGTACGTCCTCGGGCTCCGCCACCCGCTAGAAAGTCGCGGCGATCAAGTCGCCGATGGCGGCGAGGAGGTCGGGATCGTCCGTGAGCGGCCCCATCAGAGCCACGCGGGTGGCCTGTGCCGGGGCGATACCGCCGGCGATGAGGCGTGCGGTGGCCACGAGGAGCCGGCTGCTGGGGACTTCGACAAGTCCACGGTCCCGGAGCCGCCGGATCCGTTGGGCCAGCTCCACCAGCGCGGCCGCCGTGCCGTGATCCACCCCACCCTCGTGCGCCACGACCCGACCCTCCACCTCGGGAGGGGGGAAATCGAATTCGAGGGCGACAAAGCGCTGGCGCGTACTCGGCTTGAGGTCCTTCAGGACGTGCTGGTATCCGGGATTGTAGGACACCACGAGCTGAAAGCCCGGCGCGGCCTCAATCAACTCGGACGTCTTCTCGACCGGCAGCATCCGGCGGTCGTCTGTCAGGGGATGGATAACCACGATGACATCCTGCCGCGCCTCGACGACCTCGTCGAGGTAGCAAATCGCCCCGAGGCGGGCGGCGCGCGCCAGCGGCCCGTCCTGCCAGGATGTCTCCCCGCCCCGGACCAGCCATCGTCCGGTGAGATCGCTGGCCGACAAATCGTCGTGGCAGGCCACGGTCACGAGGGGGCGGTTGAGCCGCCAGGCCATGTGCTCGACGAACCGCGTCTTGCCGCACCCGGTCGGTCCCTTGAGCATGACGGCCAATCCCCGGCGGTGGCATTCGCCGAAAATCGTGACCTCATCTCCGACCGGCAGATAGTAGGGCTCCGCTCCGCCCGGATGGCGCAGCCCGTCCGGCAGCGTCCGCGCGGACGCGGAAAGCCCCTGCGCGCTCACTTCATCATTCTGGGGTGCCTGCCCCCGCCGCCGGCCAATTGGCGAGCCGGGTGGACCGCCGGGGCGCCAGGAGGAAGAAATCGTAGAGATAGAGCGCGACGCCCAGCACGAACACCAGGCCGGTGGCCAGCACCATCAGGAAATGGACTTGGATCTTCTGCTGGGTCTGTAGGTAGCCGATGCCCAGGACCCGCTCGAGGTAGGTCTGGCCGATCCCGGCCGCCGCGAATGCCATGGTCATGCCGAACATGCCGCCGACCTGCAGCCAGAACGCCCAGATCCCCGCGGAGGAATCGGTGTGCTCTTCGTCGTGACCGAAGAGTCCCGGCGCCGCGTACGTGATCATCGCCAGGACGATCATCACGTAGGCGCCAAAGAACGCCATGTGTCCGTGCATCGCAGTGATCATCGTGCCGTGCGTCCACTTGTTGACGGACGGCCAGGTGTGCGCCAGTCCCAGCACCCCGGCGCCCAGCGCAGAGAACACGGCGCTCCCGATGGTCCAGTGCAGGGCCAGGCGGTTCGGGTGACTCAGGCCTGAGCGCCGCATGGCCATGTACGCGTAGACCGCCATGCCGAGGAAGGCGAGCGGCTCCAGCGCGCTGAAGAACGCGCCGAGGGGCAGCCAGTAGGCGGGCACACCGACCCAGTAGTAATGGTGGGCGGTCCCCAGGATCCCGGCGATGAAGGTGAGTCCGACGATCACGTACAGCCACTTCTCCATGACCTCGCGGTCGGCGCCGGAGAGGCGGATCAGGAGATACGCCAGGAGACCCCCCTGCACCATTTCCCAGACGCCCTCGACCCAGAGGTGCACCGTCCACCAGCGGTAGTAGATGCTGACGGTGTAATTGTTGAACGTGAGGAGCGCTGGCAGGTAGAGCAGCGCCGTCAGCGCCAGCCCCGCCACCAGGACCCCCTCCGTGGTGGTGAGCTTCCGAGCCTTCCAGATCGTCATGCCGATGTTGTAGAGGAACATCAACATCACGACCACGATCGCGAGCTTCACCGGCATCGGCTGTTCGAGCAGCTTGTTGCCCTCGGTCCAGCCAAAGAGATATCCGACCACCGCCGTCACCCCGGCCAGGGTCCAGAGCCCGAGCTGCCAAAAGGCGAGTCGCGGCGAGTACAGTTCCGTCCGCGATTCCTCCGGCACCAGCCAGTACGTCGCGCCCATGAATCCGGTCAGCACCCACACCAGCAGCAGGTTGGTGTGGATCTCCTTGCTCACATCAAACGGCAGGATGGCCTGGATGGGGTCGGGCCCGAGGTACTTGGTGATGGACAGAATGCCGAACACCATCTGGAGGCCGAACAGGAGCAGGGCGACGACGAAGTAGGGATAGGCGACGGCCTGCGTGCGATAACGCATGTCCGCTCCGGACTACTTGAGAGTCATGAGGTAGGCGACCAGTGCATCGATCTGCGCAGGTTGCAGCGATTGGTCGAAGCCGGACGGCATGAGCGACTGACCGTTGCTGGAAAAGTTTGCTCCCGGCACCAGGAACGCGTTCGGGTCCACGATCGACTCGCGGATGTACGTCGCGGCGTCCTTCGCCTGGCCCTGGTATGCCGTGCTCGTGACGATCTCGCTTGCCGTCCTCGCGATGCCCGCGAGCGAGGGCCCCACCATGTTCACCCCTGGCGACGTGGAATGACAGGCAAAGCACCCGGGCGGGGACTGGCCGAACAGCGCCTGCCCCACGGCCACTGGATCGGTCGACGCCGCCTCCGGCGATGCCCCACCGATGTCCGCCCCGGGAATTGCGCTGCCCGAGACGAGGATGGGCCGGGGAGGCCAGCCGTGGGTGTCGATGTTCCCGACCCACTCCAGGAACGCGATGACCTCGGCAATCTCCTGGGGCGACAGGTTGAGGTTCGGCATGAGGCGCCGGTCCCGCTCCGCACTGTAGAACTTGGCGGGGTCCGCGAGGAAGGCGCTGAGGTACGCGGTCCCCCGCTGCTGCGCAATCTTGGTCAGGTCGGGCGCGTAGTACGCGCCCTCCCCAAGCAGCGTATGACAGTTGATGCAGTTCTTCCGGTGCCAAACATGCTTCCCGGCCAGCACCTCGGGCGTGATTTGGTCGCTGTGCGTCAGCGCCGGAAACTGCCGATGACTATCGACGGTCAGCACGACGAAGATGAGGGAAAACAGCACCGTAGACCCGAGAAAGAATGCGCGCGTCTGTCGTTTGGTCATGAGGCCACCTGAGTCACACGCCGATCCGTGGGAAGTACTGGAGAGCCATGAAGCCACCATAGCCGGCGGCGGCGGCCATCAAGAGAAGCATAGAAACGCAGAGCGCCTTGGTGAGGCGCGAATCGGCTCCAGCGACCGGTGCTGCGGGAGTATGCTCCATCACTGATCTCCAGGTCGTCAGGCGCGTGCCGTGGATTGGCTGAGGGCAGACGCGATAGCATATCACCCGCCCGGTGGTCGCGCAAGCCGCGTCCGGCGTTCCAGCACCGGACCGCAGATGCGCCGGCGTCGGGATTGTTCTGCGCTCACCCCTTCCGGGAACCAGCGGTCCACCCTGAGGTCGGCGATGACCCGCTTGGAGCAGACGCGCTCCACTTCGAGTGGCGTGAGGCGCTTCGCCCGATCCGGATTGAGGCACCAAGCTGTCTGCGTCAGCGGGAGCAGTCACGAGGCCCCCGGGTGCTCCTGGGACCCGCATATCAACAGAGGGATCAGGCCGTGCAGGGCGGATGCGGAACGCGCTCGACTCGAGAATTCGCCTCAAAGCCTGAGCAACCGCGAAAGGAACCGCGAAAGAACGCAACTCGGGCACGAAACAGAAACCCCGCAGCAGCACCTAAGCTGTTGCGGGGTCGATATTTCAGATCAGTGGGCCTGGGAGGAGTTGAACCTCCGACCTCACGCTTATCAGGCGTGCGCTCTAACCACCTGAGCTACAGGCCCGGTTCGCCGGCCACCTTCGGCCAGCCCGGGGAGGCGGTAGGATAACGGCGCTGCGGGGCCGATGCAACTTTGGCGGCCCCACGGCCGCTACTCGTCCCAGTCGCCCCCGCGCTTGCGGCGTGGCTTCGGATCGTCGTCGTCATCGATGTCGAATTCCTCGTCATCGATGTCGTCATCTTCCGCGTCCTCGTCGTCGAGATCCTCGTCGTCGAGATCGTCCTCGTCCTCGTCGTCATCAAAACTGAAACCATCATCCTCGAACTCGTCGGCATCCTCGTCAAATCGGGGCTTCCTGCCCACGACCGCGGTCGACGTCTCCCAGGCCCACATAACTCCCTCCGGCGATAAGTGACTGACTGGCATCCTGCGACACTCAGGAAGCGTCGGCCACGCGGCTGGCGCGGCTGGCTCGCTTCCGGTCGATCGCCGAGAGGTTCCGCTTGCGGAGCCGGATCGTCTTCGGCGTGACTTCGATCAGTTCATCCTCCTCGATGTACTCGAGGCCATACTCCAGCGTGATGTCCCGCGGCGGCTCCAGGATGATGTTGTCGTCCGACGCGGTGGTCCGCATGTTCGACAACTTCTTTTCCTTGGTGACGTTCACGTCGAGGTCGCCGGGCCGGCTGTTCTCCCCCGCGATCATCCCCTCGTACACCTGGTCGCTCGGTGCCACGAACATCTGCGCCCGCTCCTGCAGGTTGCCGAGCGCGAAGGCGACCACGCTGCCCTCGCGGTCCGCCACCAGTACGCCCCGCTTCCGTCCGGCCAGCGGTCCCGCCCACGGTCCGTAATCGAGGAACCGGTGATGGATGAGGCCGGTGCCGCGAGTGTCGGTCAGGAACTCCGACCGGTAGCCGAAGAGGCCGCGCGCCGGGATCCGGAACATCATGCGGACCATGCCCTGCCCCGGGTTCTTCAGCTCCAGCATTTCGCTGCGCCGGGGCCCGAGCTTCTCGATGACCGCCCCCATGTACTCCTCGGGCACGTCGATCATCAGCTCCTCGTACGGCTCCTGCCGCTCGCCGTTCGGGCCGACCTTCGTGATGACTCGGGGCCGTGAAACCTGGAACTCGAAGCCCTCGCGCCGCATCGTCTCCATCAGGATAGCCAGGTGCAGCTCGCCACGGCCGGACACGGTGTGCGTGTCGGGACTCTCGGTCGGCTCCACCTTCAGCGCCACGTTCCGCTCCAGCTCCTTGAAGAGTCGGTCCCGGACCTGACGGCTGGTGACGAACTTGCCCTCGCGACCGGCGAACGGGCTGTTGTTGACGATGAAGTCCACCGAAATGGTGGGCTCCTCGACCGCGATGCCCTCCATGCGATCGAGGTGGTCGATCGCCGTGACCGTCCGGCCGATTTCGATCCCCTCCAGCCCGGCCAGTACCACGATGTCGCCCGCCACCGCCTCCTGCACTTCCACCCGGTGCAGGCCATCGATAGTGTAGAGCTTCGTGATGCGGCTCCGCTCCACCGCCTCCTCCGGTCCCACAAGGCCGGGGGCCCCGATCGGCAGCAGCGCCACCTGGTCGCCCACCTTCAGCGTCCCCCGCTCGATCCGCCCGATCCCCATCCGCCCAAGGAAGGTCGTGAAGTCGAGGGTGGAGATGAGCATCTGGAACGGACCGTTGGCGTCGCTGCTCGGCGGCGGCACGTGGGCCAGGATGGCGTCGAACAGCGGCGCCAGGTCGGGGCCCGGCTCGTCGAGCTCCGCCGTGGCCGTCCCGTGGCGGCTCGAGGTGTAGAGGAACGGCGCGTCCAGCTGCTCGTGGCTCGCCTCGAGGTCGATGAACAACCCCAGGACCTCGTCATGCACCCGCATCGGCTCGGCGTCCGGCCGGTCGATCTTGTTGATGGCCACGATCGGAAGCAGCCCCAGATCCAGTGCCTTCCGGGTGACGAATCGCGTCTGCGGCATCGGCCCCTCGGCGGCGTCCACCAGGATCAGGACCCCGTCGACCATCCGCAGGATCCGCTCGACCTCGCCACCGAAGTCGGCGTGGCCGGGGGTGTCCACGATGTTGATCTTGACACCCTTCCACCGCACGGCCGTGTTCTTGGCCAGGATGGTGATGCCCCGCTCCCGCTCGAGCGGGTTGGAATCCATGACGCGCTCGTCCACCTGCTGGTTGGCCCGGAAGGCCCCCGCCTGACGAAGCATCTGGTCCACCAGCGTGGTCTTGCCGTGGTCCACGTGCGCGATGATTGCGATGTTGCGAATCTGCTCTGTACCCGCCATTTGCCCCTGCACTTCATTCGAGACTGCGTACCAGACCCCATTCCACCCCCTCCCAACGGCGGCATATATAGCGCAGTCCACTGGCGGGAGCAATGGCCAGAGCCCCCCGGGGAAGGGGGCAAAACCTCGCGGGGGAACGGGAGGGCCGCTACCTTGCCGGAATGGACCCGTCCACCACACCCGCCATCGGCACCGGACTCATCGCCGTCGTCCTCCTCGTCCTCGCCAACGCCTACTTCGTGGCGGCCGAATTTGCCCTCGTCGGCGCACGCCGCACCCGGCTCGACGAAATGGCCCAGTCCGGCGATCGCAAGGCGGCGCTGGCCCGGCGGGCGGTGCGCCACCTCGACCGGTACATCTCGGCCACCCAGCTCGGGATCACCCTGGCCTCCCTCGGCCTGGGCTGGATCGGGAAGCCGGCCCTGGCCGGCCTCCTCGACGGGCTCTTTGCCTTCCTCCCCGAGCCCGCCGCGGTCTGGACCACCCATGCCGTCTCCGCCGCCACCGCCTTCGCCATCATCACGGCCCTGCACATCGTCCTCGGCGAGCTGGTCCCCAAGTCCCTTGCCCTGCTGTATCCGGAGGACGTGAGCCGCTGGGTGGCCGGCCCGCTGATCGGATTCGGGTGGCTCATGGCCGGGCCGATCTCGCTGCTCAACGGCACCGCGAACTGGCTGCTCGGCCTCTTCAAGATCCACCCCCGCGGCGACCACGAACGCCTCCACTCGACCGAGGAAATCCGGATGCTGGTCGAGCAGAGCCAGGTCGGCGGCACCATGGAGTCGGAAGACGCGCGGCTCCTCGAAGGCGTCTTCGAGTTCAGCGAGAAGTCCGCTGAAGAGGTGATGACGCCACGCACCCAGATCGTTGCACTCCCCGCCGACCTGCCGGTCACGGAAGCCGCCGACGTCATCGCCGAGGCGGGCCGCTCCCGGTATCCGGTCTACGTCTCGAGCCTCGACGAGATCACCGGCGTGGTGCTGGCCAAGGATGTCCTCCGCGCCCTGCGGGCCAACCCCACCGCCACGGTCGGCAGTATCAAGCGCGAACCGCTGTTCGTGCCCGGCACCCGCGAAGTCGAGGACGTCCTGACCGACATGAAGCGGCTGAAGACGCACTTCGCGGTCGTCCTCGACGAATACGGCGGCACGGCGGGGCTGGTGACGATGGAAGACCTGCTGGAGGAAATTGTCGGCGAAATCTTCGACGAGCACGATGTGCCGGACGAATTGACGCCGGCAGCCGGCGGCTCCCCGCTCCTCGAGGGCGCCATGACCCTCTCCGAATTCAACGACCAGTGGGACGCCGAGCTCGACGACCGGAACTACACCACGCTGGGGGGATTTCTCTTCGGCGAGCTGGGCCGGCTCCCCCGGGTCGGGGACCGGGTCGTGGTGGGACCACGGACCTTCGAGATCGTGTCGATGGAGGGGCGAAGGGTCAACGAAGTGAGGATGACCGTCGAGGAGGCAAGAGAGGCAAGTCCCTGAGTCCTAGAGGTGTGTTGCCGCCTTTCCGGCCAGCTGCACCGCCAGTTCAATCGCCGCCCGCATGCTCCCCGCGTCCGCCTTCCCCGTCCCCGCAATGTCGAACGCCGTGCCATGGTCGGGGCTGGTCCGCGGGAAGGGCAGTCCCAGCGTCACGTTCACGGCCTGCCCGAACGACGCCACCTTGATGGCGGTCATTCCCACGTCGTGATACGGCGCCAGCACGGCGTCGAACTCTCCCCGCATCGCCCGCACAAAGACGGTATCCGCCGGCAGCGGCCCGGCGGCCCCCAGCGCCCTGGCGGCCGGCCGGAGCACCCGCTCGTCTTCATCACCGAACAGCCCTCCTTCACCGGCATGTGGATTGAGGGCGCAGACCGCGAGCCGCGGCTCGGCCACGCCGAACCAGTCGCGGAGCCCGGCCAGCGTGACCCGCCCGGCGCGCACCACCCGTTCCTGGGTGACCATGGCCGGCACGTCGCGCAGCGCGATGTGCGTGGTGACGAGCACCACCCGCAACCGGTCCGAGGCGAGCATCATCGCCACGTCGACTCCCCCCGCCAGGTCGGCCAGCCACTCGGTGTGACCCGGCCAGGCAAACCCCGCCTGGTGGAGCGCATGCTTGTGCACCGGGCCGGTGACGATGGCATCCACCTCCCCGGCCAGGGCCAGGCTCGCCGCGCGCTCGATGGCGTGGCCCGCGAGCCGCCCCGCCTGCACCACGCGCGAGGGGCCCGGGGTCACGGAGCGTTGCTCTCCGGAGCCCAGGCCCCAAGGTCCCACGATGATCCGGTGGTCGGCCCGCACCGCGGCGACTTGGTCGTCGGCGCCGAGGACGGTAATTTCCGCGTCCAGCGGCGCTTCGAGGGCGCGGGCGACGATTTCGGGCCCGATCCCGCGTGGATCGCCGAGGGTGACGGCGATCCGCGGCCTCACAGCTCCCGCACCTCGACGTACGCCGACCGGCGCAGCTGCTGGATGTACTTCTGCTCGGCGAGCTGCGCACTCAGCATGTTGCGAATGCCGTCGCGGACATCGGCGTAGGAGACATCCCCTTCTGCCGACCGGCCGATCACGTACGCCACGACATACTTGCTTCGATTGTTGGGGGCCTCCAGCACGAACACCGGCGCCACGCTGCCCGAGTCGACGTTGGCGAGCGCGGCCTGATAGGCGGGCGGCAGCTGGGTGAACGGCACCCCCTTCGCCTCCCGCTCCTCCGCCTGGTCGTGGAACTTGCGCTGGAGGGAGTCGAAGGATGCACCGTTCCGGATTGCCGCCGCCAGACTGTCCGCCAGCGCATGGGCCAGCTGCGCGTCGGCCTCGGTGACCGCCGGCATGATGAGGATGTGCCGGACGTCGATCTCGGAGGGCTGTGCCCGCTTCACCTGGATGATGTGATACCCGAAGGGAGACTCGACCGGCCGTGAGATGGTGCCGGGCTTGAGTGCGAAGGCCGCCTTCTCGAACTCCGGCGCGAGGGGCGGGCCGCGCCGAAGCCAGCCGAGGTCGCCCCCCTGCTGGGCGGAGCCCGGATCCTGCGAAAACCGTCGGGCGGCTGTGGCGAAGTCGGCGCCATCCTGCAGCGCCACCATGATCGAGTCCGCCAGCGCCAACGCCTTGGCCTTGGCCGCCGAATCGGCTTTCGGCGCAACGACGATTTGCTCGAAGGAGATCGTGGCCGGGCGCTTGCCCAGCTTCGCCTTCTGCGTCTCGTAGAAGTCTTTCATCTGCTGTTCGGTCGGGGACACCGGCTTGAGCTTGTCCCGTTCACGGAGCGAGTTCTTGAGCGCCTCTTCCAGCGCGACCCGCCGCTGCTGCTCCGTCAGCCACCGCCGGTATTCCTCGGGGCTCCCGAACCCGGCTTTTTTGAGCTCGTTGCGGTAATCCACCTCGCTGGTGAACCCGTCCCGGACCCGCTTGATCTGCTGGTCCACCCGGGCCGCCACTTCCTGGTCGGTCACCTTGATCGAGGTGTCCCGCAACGCTTCCTGCACCATCAATTCCTGGTTGATCAACTGCTCGAGCGCCGCCGCCCTGAGAGCGTGCATGGCGGCCGAGTCCCCCTCGGGGAGCTTTGCCCCCTGCGCAAGTTGCGCGAAAAGCGCCTCGTCCACCTGCGAGGCCAGCAACGGCTTGTTGCCGACCACCGCGACCACCCGGTCGACGACGACCGGTTCCCCCTGGGCGGCTGCCGGGGCAGCCCCCAGGAGGACCAGGCACGCAACGAGGAGCGAGGTCCGTCTCATCAGGGCTGGCTGCCTCCCACCGGCGGCGGGCCGGCGGCGGGCTGGACGCCCTGACCCGGTCCGACCGGGCCAGGGGCTCCGCCGGCTCCTGGGCCACCAGGTCCGCCGTTCGCGGCCTGCGCTGCGGCCGCAAGTTGCACCGCCCGGGCGAGCCCGGCCTGGCTCAACTTGCCGCCCTCCTGCTCCCGCAGCACCTGGCCAAGCGCCCCCGGCAGCGGGCGCAGTCGGGTGCGCTGGTCGAAGAGCTGGTTGAAGAAGTCATCGACGCGAAGCTGCGCGACCTTTTCCCGATCGGCGACCGGCGCGGTCGGGTCGGTCACGTCGGGCCCGAGCCCGATGGTCAGCTTGAGGGTGTCGATCACGGCGTCGTAACTCGCCCGCATGGCGCTCCACTGGTCGGCTGGCAGCGTAATGCCCGCGGAGTCCGCCTGCGCCAGCAGGAGCTGGTTGGTAGAGAGCGCCTTGGCGAACTGGTTCAGCTGCTCGTCACTGGCCTGCGCGACCTGCGTCCCGAACTGCGGCGGCAGTGCGCTGAGCCAGCGGAGGTATTCGCCCACCGTGAGCTTGCCACCCCTGTACGTGGAGATGGCCTTCTTCGACTTCTGGTTGCCGCTCTTGTCGGCCAGCCCAGAGCGCATCAACGCCGGGGCGTCGGAGGAGATCTTGAGGTCGTATTGGATGGAGAGACTGTCCATGTAGATGCTGTCCAGCCGGCGGGTGGCCTCCTGGGTCAGGTAGGCCAGCACCTTGTCGCGGGAATCCTCCATCGTTGGGCGACGGATGATGTGGTAGCCGAATGGCGTCTCGACCAGTCCCGTCATCTGGCCTGGGTTCAGGCGCCAGGCGGCGGAGTCGAAGGCCGTGACATAGGCGCCCGGCTTGGCGGGCGGCAGCCAGCCGCCGTTCGCCTTGCTGCCCGGATCGTCCGAGAGCTGGGAGGCGAGCAGGTCGAAATTGGCTCCCTGCTGGAGCTGATTGAGCGCAAGCTGCGCCTTCTTCCGCGCCGCGGCGCGCTCCTCGGGCGAGGCCGTCGCCTGGACACCGATCAGGATGTGCTGGAGCACGCGGACCGTGTCGGCAAGGTAGAGGCTGTCCGCCGCACTCGGGGAAAGCTGCTGCCGTCGGGCGGCGAGCGTGTCGTACCAGATCGCTCCCTTCGCCTCGGCCACCTGGGGCCAGAGCACGGCGGCGACCGTCGCCGAGTCGGTCTTGAGCGTCCCGCGCGCCACGGCCTGAGAGAAGAGCGTGTAGTCGCTCCACACCGAGGCGATGAACTCGGCGGTCTCGGCGTTCATCTGGGCGCCCTTGGCCTTCCCCATCATCGCCGCCAGGTCCTCGGCGGGGAGGGTCTGGCCGGCGGCGGTGGCGGCGACATCGGCGTGGGCCGAGAAGAGGTCGCCGAAATTTGAACAGCCGGCGAGTACGAGCACGCTGGCTGCCAGCACGATCCTGCGCATGTTTTCTCCAGTTTGGAAGTTCATCACGAGCCCCTAGGCTCGCACCATTTCGAGCGCGCGCACCAGCGCGGGAAGCAATGCCTCACCGCCCAGGCGCGTCAGGCGCAACGACAGCGGGACGGTGCGGCGGACATCGGCGGCGAGCTGCACATCGTCCAGCGCCGCGGCCAGTCCGGCCATCCGGGGCGCCGTCCCCGCGCGGAAGGTCACGCGCGCCTCGTCGCCCCGCGCCACCACGTGCTGCAATCCGAGCCGGGCGCCGACCGCCCGCAGCCGGCTCAGAATGAGTAGCGTCTCCGCCTCGGGCGGGAGGGGTCCGAACCGCTCCCGTAATTCCGCGCCAAGCCCTTGAATGTCGCCAGATGACCCCGCGCGCGCCAGTCGGCGGTAGATGTCGAGCTTGGACTCGTCGTCGGCCACATAGCTGTCCGGGAGTCGGGCCGGCATGTCGAGCACCACCTCCGGGGGAACCGGGTCCTCCACCCCGCCCTTGCCGCGCAACGCCTGCACCGTTTCCTCGAGCCAGCGCATGTACAGGTCGAACCCCACGGCGTGGGCGTGGCCCGACTGCTCGGCGCCGAGCAGATTCCCCGCCCCGCGCAACTCCATGTCCTTGAGTGCGATGCGGTAACCGGCCCCAAGGTCGCTGTTGTGTTCCAGGACCTTCAGCCGCTCCTCGGCAATCAGGTCCACCTCGTCGGGCGCCAGCAGGTAGCAGTACGCCCGGCGGTGGCTCCGTCCGACGCGCCCCCTGAGCTGGTAGAGCTGGGCCAGGCCGAACCGGTGGGCGTCGTGCACCACCAGGGTATTCGCGTTCGGGACGTCGAGGCCGGACTCCACGATCATGGTGGAGACGAGGATGTCGAGTTCGCCCGCCACGAACTGCTTCATGACCTCCTCAAGCTGCTGGGCCGGCATCTGGCCGTGGGCCACCCCGACCCGTGCTCGCGGCGCGAGCGAGCGGACCCGCGCGGCGTAGGTATCGATCGTGTCGATCCGATTGTGGACCATGAACACCTGCCCGCCGCGGTCGAGCTCCCGGGCAAACGCCTCCTCGAGGAGGGCGTCGTCCCAGGGCTCGACAAAGGTCAGGATCGGCGAACGGTCCCGCGGGGGCGTCTCGATCAGCGTGAGGTCGCGCATCCCGGACAGCGAGAGATGCAGTGTCCGGGGAATCGGGGTCGCGGTCATCGTCAGCACGTCCACGGCCAGCCGGAGCGCCTTGATCCGCTCCTTGTGCTTGACGCCGAAGCGGTGCTCCTCGTCCACCACCAGCAGCCCGATGTCCTTGAACGTCACGTCGGGAGAGAGGAGGCGGTGGGTCCCGATGACCACGTCCGTCTCGCCGGAGGCCAGACGGCCGAGGGCCGCCTTCTGGTCCTTGGTGCTCCGGAAGCGCGAAAGCACCTCGACCTTGACCGGGAAGTCCGCCATCCGTTCGGTGAACGTCCGCCCATGCTGTTCGGCCAGGATGGTGGTGGGCACCAGCACCGCCACCTGCTTGCCGCCCTGCACCGCCTTGAACGCCGCCCGAACCGCGACCTCCGTCTTGCCATATCCCACATCGCCGACGAGCAGCCGGTCCATCGGCACTGGCCGCTCCATGTCGCGGCGCACCTCCTCGACCGCCTTGGCCTGGTCGGGCGTGTCTTCGTAGAGGAAGCTCGCCTCGAGTTCGCGCTGCCACTTGGTGTCGGGTGGGAAGGCGTACCCGGCCTGCACCGTCCGCCGCGCGTAGAGATCGAGGAGCTCCGCGGCCATCTGCCGGATCGCCTGTCGCGTCTTCTCGCGGGTGCGCTTCCAGACCGGCCCGCCGAGTCGGTGCAGCTTCGGGGGGGGGCGGTCCCCGTCCTCACCGGCCGAGCGGTAGCGTTCCAGCTGGTCGAGCCGGTAAAGCGGGACGTTGAGACGGTCGCCCCCCTCGTACTCCACCACCGCGACTTCGAGAAGACCGCCGCCGACGGTGATCGTGTCGATGCCGCGGTAGATGCCGATGCCGTGGTCGAGATGGACGACGTAGTCGCCGGCGGCGAGCGCGCCGGTGGCGGCGGTGGGAGCGGCCTGTCGATAGCGGCGTGGCCGGCGCAGCCGACGGGCGCGGCGGAAGATCTCGTGATCGGTGAGGACCCGGAGCGAAGGAAGCACGAATCCGCCGTCCAGCGCCCCCACCGCCATCGTGGCGTGCGGTCCCCGGTGTCCCTCGCTCAACAGTTCTTCGAGCCGCTCCAGCTGCCCCTCGTTGTCACAGAGCAAGAGGGTCGGCTGCCCACCCGCCAGGAGAGCCCGCAGCCGCGGAATTTCCCGGTCGACCCGTTCCGGCGGCAGGAACCCCATCTGCAGATCGACAGGGTCGCCGCGCAGGAGGACCCGTGCAAAAGCATCACGTCGCTCCCGCCACCGTTCCGGCGATTCGTAGAGATCGCCCCGCCCCGGCACGTCCTCCCCCATGCGTCGGGAAAGCTCAAGGTGGTGCTCCACCTCGGACCAGGCGCGCTCGACCTCGTCGGCGTCGGGCCCTTCCGCCTCCTCGATCAGCAGCGTATCGGCAGCCAGCAGTTCAAACAGGGAGCTGCGGGTCGGCGGGCGCCGGTCGTCTGCCGGGGCGCCCCTGGGCGCCCCGGCCACCGGCAGCACTGTGACCTCGTCGAGGTCCTCGAGGGAGCGCTGGCTCGTCAGGTCGAAGCCGCGGAGCGACGCCAGCCGGTCGCCCCACCACTCGCAACGGGCCGGCGTCGTCATGCCGAAGCCGTACACGTCCACGATGCCGCCGCGCACGCTGAATTCGGCGACTTCGGTGACCGTCGGGACGCGACGGTACCCCATCGACTCAAGCGCGGAAACGACGGCAGTGAGTCCCGGCGTGTCTGCGCGGCCCGGACCGAGGCGGAGCGTCGCCGCCCGGAGCCAGGCGGGCACACCGGTGCGTTCGGCGGAAGCGCGTGCGGTGGTGACAAGAATCCGGATGCGCCCCTCGACCAGCGCCTGCAGCGTTTCGACGCGCTCGCCCGCGATCTCGTGGTGCGGCTCTTCCTCGCCGAGGCCCTCCCGCTGCGGATAGAGCGCGGTCGCCGCATCGGTCAGCCGCTGGAGATCGCTGAGCCACCGCTCCGCCTCCGCGGGTGTTGTGGCCATGACGGTGAAGAGCCGGTCGGGGAATCGGCGCGCGAGCCAGGCCACGACGGCGGCTCCGCTGGAGCCGGGCAATCCGCCGAGGGCCAATCGGCCACCACGGCTCGGTAGGCGGCTCGCCAGTTCGAGCGCGCTCGGCGTCCGATCGAGGGTGTCGAGCAGGAGCGAGAGCGTCATGCCACCCGCCTCTGGAAGCTGGCGAGCCCCATCTCGACGAGTCCCAGCAGGAATGCCAGCCACAGGAGCGGCGCGCGCAATTGTCCTCGTGCGCCCGCCGCGAACGAGGCCTCCCCGACCCGGGCCAGCGGCACCAGGCGCGCCCCCGACCAGAGTGCCTCGATCTGCGAGCGCGGGGCGGTGGCCAAGTCGGACTCCCGCGGGTCGAGATTGACCGCCAGGGCGCCGAGCGTGTCGGGACCAGACTGCAGGAGGTAGATCCCCGCCGCAGGGGGACGCCAGGCCGCGCCCCCTTCCACCCGCCACACCCGCCCATCCTGGGTGACGCGATCCACGTCGTCGGGGAGCGGCACCGGAGCACCCGGCGTGCCGGTCAGCAGTGCCTGCTCACCGCGGACAAGTCGATTGGCCAGGGCGTCGATCAGCGGAACAAAGGCGGCCGAGGTGGGCAGTCCGGTCCAGCCCGGCTCCAGACGACTCCCGAGCAGCACCACGTCGCCGGCCCGGACGATCCAGGGCTCGCCCCCCACCGTGGCCTCGACGCCGCGTGCCGCGCCGCCGACGTAGGACAACGTGAGCCGACGGGCCACTCGGATGGCGGGCAACAGCGCGCCGCTGTCGCTCATCTGCTCGCGCACCACCGGTCCACCGAAGCGCCAGGGCACGCCGCGGCGCTCCAGCGCCCGGTTGAGCGACCCGAGTGCCGCAATGTCCGCCGGCGGCTCCACCACCGACGGCCCCGACCCCAACCAGCCGAGCGACACTTCGCTCCCGTCCAGCAGCCGCCCCCCATCGCGAAGCGTCGCGGCCGCCGCGGCGAGGTAGGCGTCCGACGGGTCCCACTGCGCCTTTGCGAGCGGGAGCACCCGCACCAGCGTGCTTCGATGGTCGTCCGCCCGGAACTCGTCGGGGTCGAGTGCGGCGGTGAGCGGCCACCATCCCGGAAGACTGGCCGGCAGCTGCACCTCGAGGGTCGTGCCGACCGACGCCAGCCGCGGCCGATCCGCCCGGTTCCCGAGTTGGACGACCATCGGCGAGCTCCGGCCTGAGTCGCCGACAAGCCGTACCCGGGCGCGATTGTCGCCGAGTGACCAGGGCTGCGGACCGGGGTCCAGCACGGCCACACCGAGGTTCGGCGGAGGGGTCACGTCGGGAACCCCGACCACGACCGGCAATGCAAGTTTGACCTCCGACACCGCACTGCGCTGCAGGTCGGAGAGCACCACGACCTCCACGGGCCTGTCCTCGTCGGCGAGGATGTCCCGGGCCTGGGCCAGGGCCAGCCCGAGATCGAGGCGCACTTCCGACGGGGCCAACGAATCGATCGTGGTCCGGAGCACGGCGGCAGAGTTGCGCCTGGCGACTCCGTCTGCCGTGAGGAGCCAGAGCGCATCCTCCGTCGTGGCCTTGGCGAGCACGGCGGCCGCCGCCCCGCGAAGCCGGTCGAGCATTGGCGTTCCGTCGGTGACGGCGCCGCTGCTCGGCGAATTGTCCACGATCAGAACCAGGGCGGCGGGGGCATGCCCCGAGAGGCCGTCGCGGGCGACGGTGGGACCCGCCGCGGCCAGCACGAGCGAGAGGATCAGCAGCGTCCGGACGAGGAGCAGGAGCCAATGCTGGAGCTTCAGCCGACGACGGTGATCGCGGGTCACCTGCTGGAGGTACCGGACGGCCGGGAATGCGACGGTTGGCGGTTGCCGCCGCGCCACGAGATGCAGGATCAGCGGCAGGGTGGAAAGCGGGAGCGCCCAGAGCCAGAGCGGACTCAGAAACCCGATCATGCCACACCACCGGGCCGAACCAGCGCCTCACGCAGCGCCCGGCCAAAGGGGAGGTCGGTCCGGATGGCATGGTAGCGGATCCCCTCGCGCCGGAGGGCAAGCCGCCATTCAGCGATCGCCTCGCCGACAGTCTTGCGATAGATCTCGGCCCAGTCCCGCGGACGGAGGACGACGGCGGCAGATGTCTCAGGATCCTCGAACCGGACTTCCGCCGGGCCGTCCAGTTCGAGTTCGCCGGGGTCGAGCACGTGGAGCACCAGCACCGAGTGGCCCCGGTGCCGGAGGAACTTCAGCGCATGGAGCGCCGGGGCGCGATCGAGGAGAAGGTCGGAGATGAACACCACGAGGCCGCGGCGGCGGAGGCGCTCCACCACGCCGTGGAGCGCCGGGGCGGCGGCGGTCATCCGCCCCGGCTCGAGGCCGCTGAGCGCCGTGGCGAGCCGCATCCAGTGCGCGCGGCTGACGCGGGGCGGGAGGGTCAGCCGGACGGTCTCGTCGAAGGCGACCAATCCGGTCGCGTCCCGCTGGCGGAGAAGCACGAGCGCGAGCGCCGCGCTGAGCCGCCGCGCATACTCGAACTTGGTGAGGCGGGACTCGGGGGCGCCGGACCAGTCCATCGAGCGACTGGTGTCGAGCACCAGCATGGCACGGAGGTTGGTTTCCTCCTCGAACTGCTTGACGTACAGCCGATCCTTGCGTCCCAGCAGCTTCCAGTCCACGTACCGGAGCTCGTCCCCGGGCTGGTACATCCGGTGTTCGGCAAATTCGACCGAGAATCCGCGGCGGGGCGATCGGTGGAGGCCGGCCAGGAACCCCTCCACCAGCCCTTCCGTGACGACCTCCAAGCCGCCGAGGCGGGAAACCTCGAAGGGGTCGAGCAGGTCGAGCCGGGCGGCGCCGTGCGTGGTGGCCATTCGGGCGGCAACGTACCGGGGAATGACGCGCGAAGTCAACGCGGACTCGGGCTGTACCCCTGAGGGGACATCGGCGGGACCTGCGGAAGGGTTGGATTGGGGCGCAACTGCTTGTAAGGGATGATATTATGAGTCGGTTGAAAGGTGGCACGAGCCCTGCGGGTTTCCACAGGTCTCGACGGGGTTGTCCTCCAGGAGGTTTCGTGCTGGTCCCATTGCTGGTCCTCTCGCTGTATGCAGTTCAGACTCCCGCGCCCACTCCGGCGCCGCAGCCGCCTCGTGCCGCGCCTGCCGCCAAGCAGAGGCAGGATCCAGCCAAGACGGCGCCCAAGAAGGCGCAACAGCCGGCCCCCAAGGCAGTTCCGAAGCAACAGCCAAAATCGGCCTCGCCCTCGAGGCCAGGGCAGGCATCACCACAGCGCCCCTCCACGGGCAGCACCCCAAAGGCCCGACCGGCGCCGCCCCGGGCCAGCCCGAGCCAACCCCGCTCGCCTCCGAAGGCAACGGGGGAACCGAAGCTGAAACGTCGCAAGCCCTGAAACTCCAAAGCCCCTCGGGCCGTAGCGAGACCGGGCCCGGCATGCGTAGGTTGCCTGCCGGGCCGTCCTGTATCCCCGACTGACTGACTCACCTATCGAATGAGACTACGCATGCGATACCTGCTCACGCTCTCCCTCTTTGCCGCCGTCCCACTCGCCGCCCAGGCGCCTGCCACCGTCGTGCCGCCGCCGAGTGCGGCGGTGAAGAAGGCGGCCGCCACCATCACGGCAGCCGACGTGGCCAAGCGGATCAACATCATTGCAGACGACTCAATGATGGGACGCGACACGCCGAGCCCAGGGCTCGAAATGACGGCGCAGTACGTGGCCGATCAGTTCAAGTCGTTCGGACTCAAGCCGGGCGGGGAGAAGGGCACCTGGTTCCAGCGGTATGAGATCCTGCAGACGCAGTTCGACCCGGCCGCCTCCCATGTCGGCTTCATGGCGGGCGGGAAGCACATGCACGCCGATTTCAGCACTGATGCGCGATTCCTGTTCGGCACCCCCCCGACGAAGGAAATCGGTGGACCGGTCGTCGTCCTTGGCGGCTCTCCGAATGCCGACGTGCTGAAGGACATGGACGCCAGTGGCAAGGTGATCCTGCTGGTGCTGGACTACAGCAAGGGCCAGGTGGCGGGCGGCTGGAACCGGATGTTCGGCGCCGTGCTCGGCATGAATCCGCTCGGCGTCGTCATCCTGTCGAACCGCGACTCCGCGAACTGGGCGAACCGGATCAGTGCCCCGTACCGCAAGGGGGTGCGGCTCGGGGGTGACGCCGGCCGCGCGCCGATCGTCGATGTCAACGATGCGGCGTTTGCGGAGATCCTCATGGCCGGCGGCGTGGACGTCGCCAAGATCCGCGCCGACACCAGCATGGTGGCCATGGTGGATCCGGGCCTGAAGGTGATGCTCGACCTGAAGGAGACCGTGCTCAACAAGACCACCGCGCCCAACACCATCGGCATCCTGGAAGGCACCGACCCGACGCTCAAGCATGAGTACCTCGTGTACTCGGGCCACATGGATCACGTCGGGATTTCGTCCGGCAAGGCCGACAGCATCAACAACGGCGCCGACGACGACGCCTCCGGCACCGTCGGCGTGATGGAACTCGCCGAGGCGTTCAGCCGGCCGGGCGCCCGGACCAAGCGCTCCATCCTGTTCATCACGGTGAGCGGCGAGGAGAAGGGGCTCTGGGGCAGCAACTACTTTACCGAGAACCCGACGGTGCCCATCAAGGACATGGTGGCGGACATCAACATCGACATGATCGGTCGCAACTGGCCCGACACGATCGTGGCCATCGGCCGCGAGCACTCCGACCTGGGGCAGACGCTGGAAGCGGTCAACGCCCAGCATCCGGAGCTCGGGATGACCGCCATCGACGACAAGTGGCCCGAGGAGAACTTCTACGGCCGCTCCGACCACTTCAACTTCGCCAAGAATGGCGTGCCGATCCTGTTCTTCTTCAACGGGGTCCACGAAGACTACCACCAGCCCTCCGACTCCCCGGACAAGATCAACGCCGACAAGGAGTCCCGGATCCTGCAGCTGCTCTTCTACCTCGGACAGGCGGTGGCCAACAATCCGCAGCGTCCGCAGTGGAACCCGGAGAGCTACGCCAAGATCGTCCAGCCGCCGAAGCCGGCGTCGTAAGCGTCGGCCGACCCGCTCGACGCACACCAGACGATTACAATTCAGGGGGCCCCTTGGGGCCCCCTGAACTGCTTTCGGCCCTTCCGCCCCGCTGCCACCCTGCCAACTGGGATGCCCCATGCCTGACGCCGCCCCCGGTTCCCTCGCCGAGTTCCGCGCCTTTCGCGAGCAGATGAACGCGACGATCCTCAACGCCGGCAACCTGACCATCAACCGCTTCTTCGCGCTCGACGGGCGGGCCTACGAGGCCGGCGCCCTGGGCGTCAAGACCAAGGAGATGCTCGGCCTGGTGTCGAGCATGGTCCTCCGCTGCGACGACTGCATCACCTACCACATCGTCCGCTGCCGGGAGGAAGGGGTCACCCAGGCGGAGTTCCTGGAGATCTTCAGCGTGGCGCTGATCGTCGGGGGAAGTATCGTCGTTCCGCACTTGCGGCGGGCCATGTCGCGACTGGAGGAACTGGCCGGCTCAGCCTGACCGGGGCTCCGTTATATTTGCGCCCATGTCTCAAGCCCGCATCCGCAACTTCTGCATCGTGGCGCACATCGACCACGGCAAGTCCACCCTGGCCGACCGCCTCATCGAAACGACGGGGGCCGTCCAGAAGCGGCAAATGCGGAGCCAGCTGCTCGATACGATGGACCTCGAGCGGGAACGGGGCATCACCATCAAGCTGAACGCGGTGCGGATGGCCTACACCGCGCGCGACGGTGTCGAGTACGAGCTCAACCTGATCGACACCCCCGGACACGTGGACTTCACCTACGAGGTGTCACGGTCCCTGGCCGCCTGCGAGGGCGCCATCCTCGTGGTCGACGCCTCGCAGGGCATCCAGGCCCAGACGCTGAGCAATCTCTTCCTGGCGCTCGACGCAGGCCTCGAGATCATTCCCGTGCTCAACAAGATCGACCTCCCCGGCGCCGAACCGGAGAAGCGGGCCCAGGAAATCATCGACCTGATCGGTGCCCGGCGGGAGGAGATCCTCAGCGTCTCGGCCAAAGAGGGCACCGGCGTGCCTGAGCTGCTCGAGGAGATCGTCGCAAAGGTCCCGCCGCCGCGCGGCCGGGAGGACGCGCCGCTTCGGGCGCTCATCTTCGACTCCTACTACGACCGATACCGGGGCGCCGTGCCCAGCATCCGGGTGGTCGACGGGACGGTGCGCAAGGGCATGACCATCGCGTTCGGCTCGCACCCCGTGGACGAGTATCGCGTCGAGGAAGTCGGCTACCTGCAGCTCGGCCAGCGGGAGGCCCCGGCCCTCGAGGCCGGCGAGGTGGGATACATCGTGGCGAGCCTGCGGGACGTCCGCGATGCGCGTGTCGGGGACACGATCCTCGACGCCGAGACGCCGACGACCGAGCTGCTCCCCGGCTACCGCATCGTGAAGTCGATGGTCTTCGCGGGGGTCTATCCGACCGACTCGGATCAGTACGAGAACCTGCGCGACGCCCTCGAAAAGCTGCGGATGAACGACGCCTCGCTGAATTACGAGCCCGAGGTGTCCACCGCGCTCGGGTTCGGATTCCGGTGCGGCTTCCTGGGGCTGCTGCACCTCGAAATCGTGCAGGAACGGCTCCAGCGGGAGTTCAACCTCGACCTGATCACGACGGTGCCGACCGTCGAGTACCACGTTTACACCACCGACGGCGCCATGACGGTCCTGTCGAATCCCACGAATCTTCCCGACCCGGCGTCCATCGACCGGATCGACGAGCCCTACGTGAAGGCGCGGATCATGGCGCCGTCGGACTACATCGGCGCCATCATGAAGCTCGGGCAGGACCGACGTGGCATCTACAATGGCATGCACTATCTCGACACGACGCGCGTGGAGTTCGACTTTGAGTTTCCCCTCGGGGAAATCGTCCTCGACTTCTACGACCGGCTCAAGTCGATCAGCCGCGGCTACGCCTCGCTCGACTACGAGATGTCCGACTTCCGGCAATCCGACCTGGTGAAGCTGGACCTTCTGCTCAATGGCGACCAGATCGACGCATTCAGCGTCATCATCCATCGGGACAAGGCCTACGAGTTCGGCCGGAAGATGGCGGAGAAGCTCAAGGAACTGATTCCGCGCCAGCTGTACGCCGTGGCCATCCAGGCCGCGATCGGACAGAAGGTCATTGCCCGCGAGTCGATCAGCGCGTTCCGGAAGGACGTGCTCGCCAAGTGCTACGGCGGCGACATCACGCGAAAGCGCAAGCTTCTCGAGAAGCAGAAGGAAGGCAAGAAGCGGATGAAACAGATTGGCGCGGTGGAAATTCCCCAGGAAGCGTTCCTGGCCGTGCTGAAGGTCGACTAGCCCTCTCACCCAGCGATGCCCATGCGCCCCGGCCCCATGCTCGTCATCCAGACCGCCTTCCTTGGCGACGTCGTCCTCACCACGCCACTGCTGTCGCGGCTCGCGGCGCGGTTCGGACCGGTGGACGTCGTGACCACGCCCGCCGCCGCCGAGCTGCTGGAAACGCACCCCGCCGTCCGGCAGGTGATCCGCTACGACAAGCGCGGCACCGACAGCGGGCTTGGCGGCTTCCGCCGCCTTGCCGAGCGGCTGGCCGCCACACGCTACGCCGGCGTGTTCCTCCCCCACCGCTCATGGCGGTCGGCGGCCCTGGCCGCGTGTGCGCACATCCCCGACCGGATCGGGTTCGACGACAGCCCCGCCGCCATGCTCTACACCGAGCGGGTGCCACGCCCCCGCGGGGGCCACGAGAGCGCCCGCCTCCTGGCCCTCGCCGACGGCGGACGCCACGAAGGGGCGGTGCCGGCGGTCGGCCTGACCCTGACCGACGCCGATCGGGCAGCCGCCGACGCCTGGCTCAAGGAACGGAAGATCGCCGGGCCCTTCGTGGCGGTGGCACCCGGGTCGATCTGGGGCACCAAGCGGTGGCCGGGATACGCGGAGCTCGTTGCCCGGCTGAAGCAGCCGGTCGTGGTGCTCGGCAGCGCCGCGGACAGCGCGCTCGCCGACGAGGTCGCCGCGGCGGGTGCCGGCCGCGCGCATTCTGCCGCCGGGGCTCTCTCGCTCCGTGAGTCGGCCGCCGTCATCGCCCGCGCAAACCTCCTCGTGACCAACGACTCCGCACCCCTCCACCTGGCCACCGGTGTGGGCACGCCGGTCGTGGCGGTGTTCGGCCCGACCACGCCGGCGCAGGGGTTCGGCCCAATCGGTGCTGGCAGCCGTGTCGTGGAGGAGAAGGGACTCTGGTGCCGCCCCTGCTCGCCGCACGGGCCCGCCACCTGCCCGCTCGGCCACCACACCTGTATGCAGGCCATCGGCGTGGAGCGTGTCCTGGCCGCCGTCGCGTCCGCCTCGGCCGCCGGCGCGCACTGACATGGAATACATCCTCGGCATCGACGTGGGCGGCACGAACCTCGTCGCCGGCTGCGTCTCCAGCGACGGCTCGCGTCTCGAGGGGCTGTTGAGCGAGCCGACCCGCGCCGAGGAAGGGGCCGATGGCGTGGTAGGGCGCATCCTGGCCCTGGGCCAGCGCTCCCGGGAGGCGCTCGCCGCCGCCGTGCCCGGGGCCAGCGTGTCGGGCGTCGGGATCGGCTCACCCGGCCCCCTCGACACCCAACGGGGGATCGTGCTCCTGACGCCGAATCTCGGGTGGGTGGACTTCCCGCTGCGCGACAGGGTGGCGGACGGACTCAACCTGCCCGCGTCGCTGGACAACGACGCCAACTGCGCCGTGCTCGGCGAGCACTGGCGCGGTGCCGCCCGCGGGACGAGCCAGGCCATCGGCATCACGATCGGTACCGGAATCGGCGGCGGGATCATCCTCGACGGCCAGCTCTACCACGGCGCGTCCGATTGCGCCGGGGAAATCGGGCACACGACCATCGAGATGAACGGCCGCCGCTGCGCGTGCGGGAACTACGGCTGTCTCGAGGCCTACGCGTCGGGTCCTGCCATCGCACGGCGCGCCGTGGAGGCGGTCGAGCGCGGCGCCGAGAGCTCGCTTCGGGCGCTGTTGGACACCGATCCCGCGTCCATCACGGCGCAGGTGGTGTACGAGGCGGCCGAGGCAGGCGACAGCCTGGCCCGTGAGGTGGTGCAGGACACCGCACGAATCCTCGGCGCGGCTATTGCCAACCTGGTGAACGTCTTCAATCCCGAAGTCGTGGTGGTCTGCGGTGGCGTCACCCTGGCCGGTGAAAGCCTTTTTGCCCCCCTGCGTCGCGAAGTGACCCGCCGCGCCTTCCGTCCTGCGGTGGAAGTCTGCCGGATCGTGCCCGGCGCACTGACGGGATCCGCCGGCGTCTATGGCGCGGCTCGTTCGTTTCTCGACAGCTGCGCCAGGTGACCATGCGCCGCGTCGGCGTCATCGGGACGATGGTCTGGGACATGATTCACGGGCGGGACCCGGTCGGGCCGCCCACCGAGGAATGGGGCGGCATTGCCTACGCGTTGTCCGGCATGGACGCCGCGCTGGACGACGGTTGGGAAATCGTGCCCCTGATCCGTGTGGGACGGGATCTGGCACCGCAGGCGGCCGAGTTCCTCCGTGGACTCTCCCGGCTCGCGCCGGGGGCGCGCTGCATCGAGGTGCCGGCGCCCAACAACCGGGTGGTGCTGCGGTACCAGTCGGCGGAGCGCCGCTGTGAACGGATGCAGGGCGGCGTGCCAGGATGGACCTGGCCGGAACTCGGCCCGCTGGTGGGCGATCTCGACGCCCTGTACGTCAACTTCATTTCCGGTTTCGAGATGTGCCTCGGCACCGCCCAGGCATTGCGGCAGGGCTTCCAAGGCCCCATCTATGCGGATCTCCACAGCCTCTTCCTCGGGATGCAGCGCGACGGCATGCGAACGCTCCAGCCCCTTCCCGACGCCCCCTCCTGGTTCGGGTGCTTCGATGCGATCCAGGTCAACGAGGATGAAATGCACCAGCTCTCCCCCGACCCGATGGGACTCTCCGCCGCCGCACTGGGCGCGGGGGTGTCGCTGCTGCTGGTGACGCTCGGGTCGCGCGGCACCGCCTACGTGGCGGCCCCGGGGTTTGACGGATGGAATCGCGGCGCCGCGGCGACCGCCGGCCTGCCGGTCCGCACGGCGCTGGTGGCCGCCCCCGCGGTCGACGCGCTCGATCCGACCGGCTGCGGCGACGTCTTCGGGGCGGCGTGCGCCGCCCGGCTGCTCGCCGGGGTGCCGGTGCCCGACGCCATTCGGGACGCCAATGCCCTCGCCGCGCGCAATGCAGCCTACCGGGGTGCTGCGGGGCTCGTGCGGCACCTCCGCGGGGAACTGGTGGCGCCATGACGCGCATCGCCGAGGTGCCCGCCTACTTCGACGACAAGTCGTTCGACCACTTCGCGCAGGGGTTCGGCGCCTGGCCGCCCGACGAACGGATGCTCTTCGATGCCCGGGCCGCCACCTGGGCCTCACCCTACGGCCTGATCGGCATGCTCACCGCCGCCCAGGCCCTGCGGGAAGCCCACTGCGAGAAACCCCTCTTTACCGTGCCCGCCAGCGATGACGTGCGCCGGTACTGGGCCCGGACCGGGTTCTTCCGGCACGCCGCCGACCTCTTCGAGATCCACGGGAAGGTGCCCCGGGTCGCCGCGAGCGAGGACTCCGACCACCTGCTCGACATTACGCCAGTCGGGGCGTCTGAGGATGTGCATCAGGTGGTAGGCCGCATCCAGGAACGGGCGGCCCGGATGCTGAGCAACGAGCTCGGGCTCGAGGCGAAGGCCACGATGGGTTTCGCAATGGCGCTTTCGGAGGCGTGTCAGAATATTGTAGAGCACGCCGGGACCTCCGGGTGGGTGGCCGTCCACCTGTATAACTTCCGGAAGCGGCTCGGGCGGCGCGTGATCGTCATCGCGGTCAGCGACGCGGGGCTCGGCTTCCGCCGTTCGCTGGAGGCCACCCAGGCCAAGCGATTTGGCGACCGCTGGGGCGACGCGGCCGCGCTTGAGGCGGCGCTGATCCAGGGCGTCAGCCGCTTCCGTGATCCGGGCCGGGGCCAGGGCCTCGCCGGGATCAAGCGCTATCTCAGTCGGTGGGACGGGAAAATTTCCATCAGGAGCGGGACCGCCCGGCTGTCGATCGTCCCGCCCTGGGACGACGATGTTCCCCTCGCGGAGAACCTCCCGTTCTTCCCCGGCTCCCAGGTGCAGGTGGTCATCCCGGCCCAGGAAGGAGGCGCCCGGTGATCCAGACGATTCCGCTCGGCCGCGTCCTCAGGGAGACGGTCGCTACGCCGTATTGCGACCTTGTCACCCGCCCCACCGGCGCCGCCGTGCGGGGCTGGATCCAGAAGGCGATCGCGGGGTCCAGCGCCCCGATGACCATGCTCGATTTCACCGAGGTCGGCCTCCTCGACTTCAGCTGCGCCGACGAGATCGTGGCCAAACTGCTCCTCGACACCGACCCCGGCACCGACCACTACGTGATGCTGCTCGGCACGCGGGAAGACCACACCGAGGCGATTGACCACGTCCTCAACCACCACGCGCTCGCCATCGCGGTCATCACCGGCCCCGATGAGCCGCCGCAGCTCCTCGGCCGGGTGACCCCCGAACTCCAGCGGGTGTTCCACTGCGTCTTCCGGACAGGCGCCGGTGACGCCGGCAGCATCGCGGACAGCCTCGGGTGGACGCTTGAGCGGGCCGCCGACGCCTTGCTGACCCTGTCCCTGCTGCGTCTCCTGCGCGCAGAGGCCGGCACCTTCCACCCCCTCCCCCAATGACCCCACCGCGCCCCGGCCCCTCGACGCTGTCTGTCCACGGCATTCCCCATCGCCGCGCCGACTGGACCCCGGTGGTCAATCCGGTGGTCCAGAGCACCACGTTCGTGAATCCGGTTGGCTCCAGTGAAGAGGTGCTGTACACCCGGTACGGCAACAACCCGAACCAGGTCGACCTCGCCCGCAAGTACGCCCTCCTCGAGGGCGCGGATGCGGCGGTGTTCCTCTCCAGCGGGATGGGGGCCACCGCGCTGGCCCACCTCGCCGTGCTGCGTCCCGGCGACCACCTCGTGGCCAGCGAGTGGATCTACGGCGGCACCCGTCGTCTCTTTGACGACGAACTCGGCCGCTTCGGCATCGAGGTCTCCTACGTCGACCCGACGCAGCATCGCCTGTGGCGCAAGTCGGTACGCAAGTCGACTCGCGCGATCTTCGTCGAGACCCCGACCAATCCCACGCTTCGCATCATCGACCTCGCCCCGATTGCCCAGGTCACGAAGGAGTTCGGGCTGGCCTTGCTGGTGGATGGCACCTTCGCCAGCCCCATCAACCTGCGGCCCATCGAGCACGGTGCCGACGTCGTCATCAGCAGCGCGACGAAGTACCTGAACGGCCACAGCGATGTGATCGCCGGGGCGGTGGCCGGGTCGGCCTCGTTTATCGAGGAGGTCACCCGCCTGATGCGGCTCTGGGGGCAATCGATCGACCCGCACGCCGCCTGGCTGGTGGAGCGCGGGCTCCGGACGCTGGCGGTCCGGATGGAGCGGCACAACACCAACGGGATGGCGGTGGCGGAGTGGGCCGCGGCACAGCCGGAATTCTCGGCGGTGCACTACCCGGGGCTGCCGGCCCACCCCGACCATGCCTATGCCAGGGAGATGCTGCACGGCTTCGGCGGGATGGTCGGATTGCAGCTGGTCGGGGGGGCACGCGCCTCGGAGCGCTTCCTCAAGAAGCTGAAGCTCGTGGCGCACGCGCCGAGTCTCGCCGGAGTCGAGAGCCTGATCTCCGAGCCGAGGCTGACGTCGCACAAGGGGCTCTCGGCAGAGGATCGGACGCGGATCGGCATCCCGGACGGGTTCCTTCGGCTGAGCTGCGGCATCGAGGACGCCGCGGATATCATCGGCGATCTGGAGCAGGCCTTGGGGAGGTAGTTATCTTCCAGCCGTGATTCGATTTACGCAGGTATCGATGGCCTACCCGCGTGGCGGCATGGCCGTAAAGGACCTCTCCTTCCGCATTGCGAAGGGGGAGTTCGTATTTCTGACCGGCCACTCCGGCGCCGGGAAGTCCACCATCCTCAAACTCATCTCCGCCGACCAGCGCCCGACCCACGGGGAGCTGCGCGTCTCGGGATTCAACATCGCGGAGCTGTCGCCCCGCGAGGTGCCGAAGCTCCGGCGCCGCCTTGGCATCGTCTTCCAGGACTTTCGCCTGTTGCAGGACCGGACCGCGGAGGAGAATGTCGCCTTCGCGCTGGAGGTCACGGGCGCGCGGCCCGACACAATCCCGACGCGCGTGCACCGGGTGCTGACCCAGGTGGGGCTCGCGTCACGCGGACGCGCCTACCCCACGGAACTCTCGGGCGGAGAGCAGCAGCGGATTGCCATCGCGCGCGCCCTCGTCAACGACCCCCCGATCCTCCTGGCCGACGAGCCCACCGGCAACCTCGACGAGCGCTCCTCCCGTGGCGTCTTCCAGCTCCTGCGAGACATCAACACCGGCGGGACCTGCGTCGTCATGGCCACCCACGACCTCGCGCTGGTGCGCCAGACACAGTATCGCGTCCTGGAGCTGCGGGAAGGCTCGCTGGTCTTTGACAGCGCGGAAGAGCGCATCGCCTCGGAAGGCATCTCGTGAGCCTCCTGACCCGCGAGACGTTCCGGTCGTTCCGGCGGGCGCCGATGCTGTCAGCGCTGTCGATCACGACGATCGCCTTTTCGCTCTTTACGGTGGGACTGTTCGGGCTGGTGGCCGTGAACATGCAGGAAGCACTGCGCGGCATCAGCAACCGGGTGGAAATCGAGGCGTTTCTCCTCCGCGGAACGCCGCCGGAAACGATCACGCTGGCCTCGCAGGACATTGCCTCGTTCCCGGAGGTCGATGCGGTCGTCTACGTGGACGAGGACGAGGCGATGCAGCGGGCCCAGCAGGAACTGATTGAGTTCAAGGACGCCTACCGCGACCTGCAGGTGAACCCGCTCCCCGCATCGCTGCAGATCTCGCTGAAGGAAGGCTTCCGGGACGCTTCGCACGTGACGGCGGTGGCCAAGCGGATCGAGGGCTTCTCGTTCGTGGACGACGTGCGTTTCGGCCGCGAGTGGATCGAGAACCTGGACCGGCTGCGCAATCTCGCGGGGTTCGTCGGGCTGGTCATCGGGCTGGCGTTTGCGTCGGTGGCGGTCGTGATCATTGGCGTCACCATCCGGATGACGGTGCTCCAGCGGGCACGGGAAATCGCCATCATGCGCCTGGTCGGCGCCACCGACGCGTTCATCCGCGGTCCCTTCCTCCTCGATGGCGCGGTCAAGGGCTTCCTCGGCGGCGTCCTGGCGGTGGTGCTCTCCCGGATCGCGTTCGAGCTCTTCCGCCGCAACAGCACGACCGCCGTGCATGCCCTGCTCTTCTTCGAACCGAAACACCTCCTGCTGGGCATACTCTTCGGCGTGGCCATCGGGCTCGGGGGAAGCCTCGTGAGCGTCGGAAGACACTTGAGAAATGTCTAGGCTGGGCAGGAAGGCAGGGCGGCAGGGCGGCCGGTCGCGAATCCCCCCCGGTCCTGTGTTGGTGTCCCTGGCCGTCTTGGCGTGCATGGCCGTTGCACCCGTCCAGGCGCAGGGCGGCATGACCGAACTGCAACGCAGCCGCCAGCGCCTCGATTCGATTCGGCAGGAACGGCAGCGGCTGGAAGCGCAGCAGGAACGGCTGCAGGGCCAGGTCCGCGACGTCAACGCCGACCTCCGCAACATCGAACGCCAGCGCGAAACCACCAACCGCATCGTCAACGAAATCGAGTCGCAGCTCTCCGGCCTCAACAACGAGCTGGGCCGCGTCAGCGGCGAGCTCGCACTCGCCGAGGACAACCTCGAGGAGAAGCAGGCGGTGCTGGAGCGGCGGTTGATCGACATCTACAAGCGCGGCCCGATGTACACCTTCCAGGCGCTGCTGGCCGCCGCCTCCTTCGGCGACCTCCTGGCGCGGTACAAGTACCTCTACCTCACGAGCCGGCAGGACCAGGCGCTGGTGCACGATGTCGAGGCCCTCAACGCGCGGGTCCGGCGGCAGCGCAACGACCTCCTCGGCATCCGGGCGACGCTCGGCAGCACGCGGGAAGACCGGGAGCGGGAGCTCAAGCGCTACGCCGACCTGGCGACGGCGCGGGCCCGTCGGCTCTCGCAACTGCAGCGCTCCGGTCAGGCCACCGAGGAGAAGCTGGGCACACTGGAGCGAGACGAAGCCAGGTTGAATGAGGTGCTCGCGGCCCTGGAGCGTGCCAGCCGAAACGCTGCCGCCGCCGGCGGAGCGCCCATCCCGGGCGGCCTGACGACCGAGGACATTGGCAAGCTCGACTGGCCGGTCAATGGCCGGGTGGTTTACAACTTCGGGCGCACCACACTCCCCAGCGGCGTTGCGGTGCGGTGGACCGGGATCGGGATCGGCGCAGCAGAGGGCACGCCGATCAAGGTGGTGGAGACGGGACGGGTGGACCTGATTCAACGGATCGGGACGTATGGACTGACGGTGGTCGTCCTGCACGGCAACGGCTATCGCTCCCTCTATGCGCACCTGCAGAACGCGAGTGTGGTCGTGGGGCAGGACGTGACGCGCGGGCAGGTCATCGGGACGGTCGGCGGGGCGAACTCCGAACAGGGGCCCCATCTCCACTTCGAGATCCGGGGCGAGAATTCGATTGCCCTCGACCCGTCGGACTGGCTGCGGCGGCGGCGGTAGCGGCCCTAGGCCGCGACGGAGTCGGCGGTCCCGATCCGCTCGTCGGTTTGGGCCTTGCCGCGGAGCAGCGCCGCCTCTACCAGGGCAAAGAGGTCCTCGGTCTGCACGGCGGAGGGATGGGGGAAAGTGACGATACCCGCGCTCAGCCGCGGCCGATCCTCCGCCGCGAGTTCCGCAAACGGCGAGGCGAGGATCTGTTCGCGGACCCGCCACACCGACCGCCGCGCGCCTTCCATGTCCGTTTCCGGCAGGATCAGGGCGAATTCGTCACCGCCATAGCGTGACACGAAGTCGGGAGCGCGCAGCTGGCTCTGCAGGAGACGGCCCAGCTCCGCCAGGACACGGTCCCCCCCCTCCATGCCAAGTCGCTCGTTCAGCGACCGCAGCTGGTCCACGTCGAGCAGGATGAGGCTGAAGCTCAGGGCGTAGCGGCGGGCCCGCTCAAACTCCTCCCTGATCCGGCGGTCGAGGGCGTCGAGGGTTCCGCAGCCGGTCAGCGGGTCGTGCGCTGACACGCCGGCCAGGCGACGATAGATGGTGGACCGCCGTTCCTCGGTCTCGAGCACGCGGGCCGCGGCGGTGGTAATCGTCTCGGCGAAGGCGACCTGTTCAGGGGCCAGGGCCGGATCGGAGCGTCGGGTGCGCAGGAGGAAGACTCCCGCGATGTGACCCTGCAACGCCACCGGGATTGCCAGCACGCTCCGGATTTGCACCCGCACCTGGTGCTCGGTCCAGTGGGCGCGTGCGTCGGCAAAGAGGGGATGGGTGTGGACATCCGGCACGAAGACCGGCTTCTCCGTCCGGACCGCCTCCTGCACCTCGGGATACCGCGCCAGGTCGACCGTCAGGTCGCGGAGGCCGGGGCTCTCGTGGACCGCGACGACCCGACCAGTGGGCTCGCCGGGTGGGGTCAGGAGGAAGGAGCAGTGCGCAAGTTCCAGGGCGGAGCCGACACGCCGCACCAGCGTCTGCACGATTTCGTCGGGCCGGATGGCCGTGGAGACTTCGGCGAAGATGTCGAACATGAGCCCACTGACCCGGCGCTCGCGGCGATGCGATTCCAGGCTGGCGCGTCCCCGGAGCCGCGCCTCGACTCGCGCGCAGAGCTCGCCCAATTTGACGGGCGCCGACATCGCTTCGGCCGCGCCGAGACGGAGCGCCGCCTGCACCCCGTCGGGCTGATCGGACGCGAGGAGGGCGAACACCGGCACCTCGCTCCAGGCCCCAAGGCGGAGGTGCTCCAGCTCGGCGGCGAGCGAGGCGTTCGCGTCGGCCGCCGTCAACAGGGCGAGGTCGGGGAGCATGCCCGTCGGCGGATCCTCGGGAAGGTGGTCGGCCTCGAGCACCTGGAACCCGCCGCGCACCAGCGCGCGCTCAAGGCCATCGGGCCGCAGCGTCGGGTCGCCGAGCAGCAGGACTCGTGGGTGGGCGAGGGCGCCACCCGGAGCGCGTTCAGTCACGGAGGGTCTGTCGATCCATGAAATCATCCCGTCCAGTCACCGCGAAGAAGAAACCCACCCGGGCACACGAGCGCCTGGGCGCCCACGTGTCCACCCAGGGCGGGGTGCAGACCGCACCCGCCCGGGGCGTCGACATCGGCGCCACGGCCATCCAGATCTTTACCAAGACGCCCAACCAGTGGCGGGAACCGGTGCTCGACGAGGGCACCGTGACCGCGTTCCGGCGGGCGTACGAAGACAGTGGTATGAATGGGGTTGTGGCGCACGATTCGTACCTGATCAACCTCGCCTCCCCCGACCCTGCGCTAAGCGAGCGCTCCATCGCCTCTTTCGTGGCCGAACTGACCCGGTGTCACCAGCTGGGGCTCGACGGGGTGGTGTCGCACCCAGGCAACTATCTCGACGACCGGGAGGCCGGCCTGCAACGGAATGCACGGGCCTACGCCAAGGCGCTGCGGGCAGCGCCCGGCGAGGTCATGGTCCTCCTCGAGACCACGGCGGGCACCGGCACCGCACTGGGAAGCCGATTCGACGAGCTTGCCGCATTGCGGGCACTGATTCCCGACGACCTCCGCCACCGGATCGGCTTCTGCGCCGACACCTGCCATCTGTACTCCGCCGGGTACGACCTGGTGAACGCCTACGACGCCGTCTGGGAGGAGTGGGATCGCGTCATCGGCCTGGAACACCTGCGCTGCTTCCACCTGAACGATTCCAAGACCCCGTTCGACTCCCACAAGGACCGCCACGAGCTGATCGCGGAGGGGTCGCTGGGGGCCGAGCCATTCCGCCGGATCATGCGGGACGAGCGCTTCGGGGACATCATCAAGGTCCTCGAGACGCCCAAGGGGGACGACATGGTCAGCAACGACCGCCGGATGCTCCGGAGGCTGCGGGCCTACGCCCGGGGGGGCCGAAAGCCGGTTCGTTGACTCAGCCCCGTTGGGGAGGCCATTTTTAGGGGATGCGACTGAAATACGCTCTCCCCGCGGCGGCGGCACTGGCCCTGGCCACTCCCCAGGCGCCCCTGGCTGCCCAGGTCGAGGTTGCCGCACTGCTCGGGGTGACCGGCAGTTCCTCGCTGGTGAACGACCAGATCGTTCAGGATATTGAGCTCAAGCCGGCGCTCGCGCCGACCTTTTTCCTCTCCGCCTCCCTCCCCGTGGCCACCAAGCTCCGCGCCAGCCTCGACCTCAGCTACGGGAGCAGCAGCGCCGACCTAGCCGAGAGTGGCGACGCGTCGACCGACATCGGCTCGATCGGTGTCCTGACGGCGGCGGCGGCCCTCAGCGGACCACTGGTGTCCCGGCTCGGCTGGCGGCTCAGCCTGGGTATCCTGCAGTACATGCCGTCGCAGGATTCCGGCGTGTTCCGCGATGGCGTACCACTCGCCGCGCTCTTCGGCGCGGGGCTCGACTGGCGTCAACCGCTGTCGGACCGCTGGACCGGACTGATCGGCCTTCGATACGACTTCCATCTCTTCACCACGCCCGTCCTCGAGACCGCCGGATTCTCCGGCTCGCAGCAGGTCTCCCGGTTCGGGGTCGCGCTTGGCGCAGGCTGGGTTCCATGACCGCTCGACGCACCATTTCGCTCGCCCTGCTCGCCATGGCGGCGCTCTCCTGCTCGGAGGCGACGGCGCCGACGCGCGCGCCAAATTACGAGTGGCGGCTCTTCGGCCCCGAATTGGGTACGGACACCCTGAGCTTCCACTGGCCGGCGAGTATGCTCCCGGTCAAGATCTGGGTGGAAGACTCGCTCGACATGCCGGCCCGGGTGCAGGAGGCCATCTCCGCCTGGAAGACGGTGTTCCTCTACGGGGAATACGACGCCGTCCTGGTGACCGACTCCTCGAGCGCCGACGTGGTGGTCCGCGTCACGACATTGCCTGCCAAGGCGCCCGCGACGGTGGCCCGCCTCAACACACTGTTCCCCGGCTGCGAGGGACTGACGGCAATCGACACCGCGGCCACGCGGTTCGAGCTCCAGCTCCCGGTCCGGATGTACCTGACGCCGCGCTACGACCCGACGCAGACCGACCTGACGGAGTGTTTCCGCATCACGGCCCGCCACGAGCTTGGCCACTCGCTCGGGCTCTTTCAGCACACCAGCGACACCCTCGACATCATGTACGGCCAGCCGGAAGCCACCGCGTTCAGCGAGCGCGACATCAACACGGCGCAGCTGCTGTCCCACTGGCCCGCCAACCTGATCCCGACCCGATGAGCGATCGCACGCAGGACGCCCTCCGGTACCACGAAGAGGGCCGGCCCGGCAAGATCCAAGTGGTCCCCACCAAGGCGACCAGCAACCAGCGCGATCTTTCCCTGGCCTACACGCCGGGCGTGGCGATCCCCTGCCTGGCCATCGCGGAGCGGCCGGAGGATGCCTACCGGTACACCGCCCGCGGCAACCTGGTCGCGGTCGTGTCCAACGGCACCGCCGTCCTTGGCCTCGGCGACATCGGTCCGCTCGCCGGCAAGCCGGTGATGGAGGGGAAGGGCGTCCTCTTCAAGACCTTCGCCGACATCGACGTCTTCGATCTCGAAATCAACGCCAAGGAGCCGGACGACGTGATCCGGTTCTGCGAGGCGCTGGAGCCGACGGTCGGCGGCATCAACCTCGAGGACATCAAGAGCCCGGACTGTTTCTACATCGAGGAACGACTCCGCGCGTCGCTCTCGATTCCCGTGTTCCACGACGACCAGCACGGCACCGCGATCATCAGCGGTGCCGCGTTGCTCAACGGGCTGGACGTCGTCGGAAAAAAGATTGACGAAGTGCGGTGCGTCTTCCTCGGCGCCGGCGCGGCGGCCATCGCCACCGCCGAGCACTACGTCCGGCTCGGCGTGCGTCGCGAGCACATTACGCTGGTCGACAAGATCGGCGTCATCAACTCGGGGCGCACCGACCTCGATCCGTACAAGCTGCGCTTCGTCCATGATCCGGCGCCGCAGACCCGCGCGGAGGCGATTGCCGGCGCCGATGTGTTCGTGGGATTGAGCGCCGCCCATGCCGTCCCCGCCGCCGAGATCGCGACGATGGCCCGCGACCTGCTGGTCTTCGCCCTGGCGAACCCCGATCCGGAAATCACGCCGGAAGAGGTCCGCGCGGTCCGCCCCGACGCCATCATCGCCACCGGCCGCACCGACTATCCCAACCAGGTGAACAACGTCCTCGGGTTCCCCTTCATCTTCCGCGGCGCCCTGGACGTGCGGGCACGGGCGATCAACGAGGAGATGAAGATGGCGGCCACGCGCGCCCTGGCGGCGCTGGCGCGCGAGGACGTGCCCGAGGTGGTGCTGCGCGCCTACGGCGTGGACCAGATCCACTTCGGCCGCGACTACCTCATTCCCAAACCCTTCGACCCCCGGGTGCTGCTCTGGGTCGCGCCGGCCGTCGCGTGGGCCGCGATCTCAAGTGGCGTGGCCACCCAGCCGCTCGATCTCGACGAATATCGGCACAAGCTCGAGAGCCGGCTGAGCCGGGGCCGGGCGGTGATGCGCAGCCTCAGCAACCGGGCCTCGATGGAATTGCAGCGGGTGGCCATGACCGACGCCGAGGATCCCCGGATCCTCCGGGCGGCGCGCATCATCCGCGACGAAGGGTCCGCGCAGCCCATCCTCGTTGGCCACGCCGCCGAAATCGCCGCCAGCGCCGAGGCGCTCGGCATGTCGCTCGAGGGGATGGAGATCGCGGACCCGTACACCTCACCGAAGCGGGCCGCGTACGCACAACAGCTCTGGGCGCGACGGCGGCGGCGGGGCATCACCGAGGGCGAGGCCCTCCGCCGGATGCGGCTCTCCGCCTATTTCGGTGCCGGCATGGTGGCGGCCGGCGACGCCGACGCCCTGGTGGTCGGGGAAAACCAGCACTACCCGGACGCGATCAAGCCGGCCATGCGGGTCATTGGCGCGGAGCCGGGCAAGGCCGTGGCGGGGATCTACATGATGGTCTTTCAGGGCGAGACCATCTTCCTGGCCGACTGCACCGTCAACATCGATCCCGACAGCCAGCGGCTGAAGCAGATCGCCCTGGCCACCGGCGCCTTTGTGCGGAAGCTCGGCATCGAGCCCCGGATCGCGATGCTGTCGTTCTCGAACTTCGGGTCCGTGAAGCACCCCGCCTCCCGCAAGGTGTGGGAGGCGGTGGCCATGCTGCACCAGGAGTACCCGCAGCTGCACGTGGACGGCGAGATGCAGGCGGACACCGCCCTCGTCGAGTCGATCCTGAACCGGTACTACCCCAACAGCCGGCTGGGCGGCAAGGCCAACGTCCTCATCTTCCCGGAGTTGAGCGGGGCGAACATCTGCTACAAACTGCTGAGCAACCTGGCCGGGGCGCAGGCCATCGGCCCCATCCTCGTCGGCATGGCAGCCCCGGTGCATGTGCTGCAGCGCGGCTCCGACGTCGACGCCATCGTCAACCTGACCGTCATCGCCGCCGTCGATGCGCAGGAGCGGGCGCGCGCCACCGGCGCCCGCCCCGCGCCGGCGCTGATCGCAACCTGACCTCACTCTACACGGAGGGGCGCCCCCGGCGTCCGCATCCCACATGACTTCCAGCACTGCCACGGAATCCCGCATTCTCGCCAACCTCGGCCCGGCAAAGCTCGTCGAGTACGCCATCCGGAGAGGCGAAGGCCACCTGACCGATCGCGGGGCCTTCACCGCCGTCACGGTCCCCCACACCGGACGGTCGCCCAAGGACAAGTTCGTGGTGGAAGACAGCACGACCGCCGGTGCGGTGTGGTGGGACAAGAACGCCAAGATGTCCCCCGCACATTTTGAATTGCTGCAGGCTGACGTCGAGGCGCATCTCGCGGGCCATGACATCTTCCAGCAGGATCTCTTTGCCGGCGCGGACCCGACCTATCGGCTGCCCGTACGCTTCATGGGCCCGAACGCCTGGCAGATGCTCTTCGTCCGGAACATGTTCCTCCGGCCCACGCCGGCGGAGCTGGCCACCTTCCTCCCGGCGTTCCGGGTGCTGCACGCACCTGAGTTCCAGGCCGATCCGGCGCGCCATGGCACCGCGACCGGGACCTTCATCGCCCTCAACTTCGCGAAGCGGACGGTGCTCATCGGCGGCACCCGGTACGCCGGCGAACTCAAGAAGTCCATCTTCACCGTCCTCAACTGGCTCCTGCCCGAGCGCAACGTCTTCCCGATGCACTGCTCGGCCAACATCGGGCCGGCGGATGACGCGGCGATCTTCTTCGGGCTGTCTGGCACCGGCAAGACCACGCTCTCGGCCGACCCCACCCGCCGCCTCATCGGCGACGATGAGCACGGCTGGAGCGACCGGGGCGTCTTCAATTTCGAGGGTGGATGCTACGCCAAGGTCATCCGCCTGAGCGCGTCCGGCGAACCGGAAATCCACGCCGCCACCCAGATGTTCGGCACGGTGCTCGAGAACGTGGTGCTCGACCTCGACGATCGCTCCCCGATGTTCGACGAGGACACCATCACGGAGAACACCCGCGCCAGTTATCCGATCGACTACATCCCGAACCACGAGCCGGGCGGACAGGGCGGGCACCCCAAGACGGTCATCTTCCTGACTGCCGATGCCTTCGGCGTCTTGCCGCCGATCGCGCGGCTCACGCCGAGGCAGGCGATGTACCACTTCCTCTCGGGCTATACCGCGAAAGTCGCGGGCACCGAGCGGGGGGTGACGGAGCCGACCGCCACCTTCTCCGCCTGCTTCGGCGCGCCGTTCCTGCCGAGGCATCCCGGTGTGTATGCCAAGATGCTGGGGGAGAAGCTTGCGGCGCACGGCGCCACCGTGTGGCTCGTGAACACCGGCTGGACCGGTGGTGCGTATGGCACCGGCTCACGGATGAAGCTGGCGCACACCAGGAGGATGGTGGGCGCGGCCCTGGCCGGCGAACTCGACAACGCGACCTTCCGGAAGGATCCGGTCTTCGGCTTCGACGTCCCCACGGCGGTGCCGGAGGTGCCGGCCGGTCTGCTCGACCCTCGGAGCACCTGGCCCGACCCGGCGGCCTATGATGCGCAGGCCGCCAAGCTGGCGCGGATGTTCGCCGACAACTTCGCGACCTTCGCCGCCGGCGTCGACGCCGACGTGGCCGCGGCTGGGCCGGCCACTGCCTGACCGGTTCGAGGTCGTCCGCGACCCGCTCTGGGATAACATCCGGCTGGACGGTGCTGCGCTTCGCGTGCTCGACACGCCCGCCGTCCAGCGACTCCGGTACGTCCGCCAGCTCGGCCACGCCTTCCTGGTCTATCCCGGCGCCACCCACTCCCGCTTCGAACACGCGCTCGGCGCCTATCACCTGACCAAATCGGCGCTGACGGCGCTCGCCGAGCGGGGAGAGCTTGATCCCGCCGGTGAGGACGACCGGCTCGCCGCGCGCCTGGCCGCCCTCCTCCACGACATCGGGCACTACCCCTTTTCCCACAGCCTCGAAGAGGCCGGCTTCCTCCATCACGAGTCGCTCGGCGTCGCCAAGCTGACCCGTGGGGAACTGGGCGACGTGCTGGCCTCCATCGGGGGCCCCGGCCTGGCCGTCCGGATCGGCGAGCTGATCCGGGGCGAGAGCGCCAGTCCGCTCGGCGGCCTGATCAGCGGCTCACTGGATCTCGACAAGATCGAGTACCTGAGTCGGGACGCGCGGATGTGCGGCGTTCCCTATGGGGCGGTGGACGTCGATCGCCTGCTCGCCTCCCTCACGCTGGTCGAGAGCGGGCCGGGCCACTGGGAAATCGGGGTGCACGAGAAGGGGATCAGCGCGCTTGAATCGCTGCTCTTTGCCAAGTACCAGATGTACCGGAACGTGTACTGGCATCACGCGGTGCGAAGCGCGACCTGCATGTTCAAGCGGGCGGTCCGGCGCGCCGTGGCGGACGGTGTGCTGACGGCGGAAGGGATTGCGGAGGCCACCGACGGCAGCCTGATGACCGCGCTCCTCGCGGCCGATCCGACCGGACTCGCCGCACAGGTGCAGGAGCGCCGGCTGTTCAAGCGGGCACTCGACCTCCCGGCCAGCGACGTGCCCGACGATGTGCAGCCCTGGCTCTCGGATGACCCCAATCTCCTCGAACGTGTCGAGAATGCGTTGGCGGTCGAGGCGGGGCTGGCACCCGGACGCCTGCTCCTCGACTTTCCCGCCCGCGCGTCGATGCTGGCCGTGGATCTCCCCCTGCGCACACGGACCGGTGCCGTGGAGCGGCTCACCAATGCCGGGCGTGCGGGCCAGCTCGGTCTCCCGAGGGTGGCCGACGCCCTCTACGAGAGCGCGCGCCGGCTCCGGGTGTTCACGGAGGGGCGCGCGTCGGCCAGGCTCGAAGGGCTGATGGACCTGATTGTGTTGCCGGCGGCCGAGGTGGTGAAGCGGCTGGACGCCGGCAAGCCGTTGCTGCGGTAGGGGACGGGTGGGGGCGCGCCGAGGCGCGCCCCTACTCGTGCCGGATCGCCTCGATCGGCGAGAGGCGCGCCGCCCGCAGTGCAGGGTAGATCCCGAACACCACCCCCACCAGCACCGCCGCCGCGGCGGACACGGCGAGCGTCCCCCAGCTGAATGCCGCGTAGACCGGCGCATCGAACCGCTGTCGCATCATCGCCGTGACCCCGAACGCCCCACCGAAGCCGAGCAACGTCCCGATCACCGATCCGAGGCCCGCAATCGTGACCGACTCGAGCAGGAATTGCGCGAGGAGGTCGCGTCGACGGGCCCCGATGGCCTTCCGAACGCCGATTTCCCGCGTCCGCTCGGTCACGGAGGCGAGGAGGACGTTCATGATGCCGATGCCGCCCACCAGCAGGGCAATCCCGGTAATCGCACCGAGAAAGAGCTTGAACACCAGGATGGCGCGTTCGCTCTGGTTCACACGCTGCATGTTGGTGTGCACACGCGCCTTCCGGGACCAGTCCGTGCCGTACCGGCCCGTCAGCCACCGCTCGACGCCGGCCCGGACCGCCGCCACGTCCTCGATACGCTCGGCCTGCAGGACGAGCGTCGGCGCCCGCGGCCTGGGCGTAGGGGCGAGCAGGACCGCCGCCAGATCAATCGGGGCATAGACACGCGGCATCCGCTCCGGGCCGGTCTCCGCAAGCACGCCGACCACCTCGTAGTCCTGCCCCCGGATGCCGATGGGCCGCCCCACCGCGGCCGTGGCATCCCCGCCGCCGATGGCGGCGCCAAACGCGTATGACACCGCCACCACCGGCACCCCAGCCGTCGCCTCCGCCGCGGTGAAGTACCGCCCGGCCGCGAAGCCCGGTTTCATCACGTCCGCCTGACCCGGCAGGGTGGCAATGACCTCCACGGTGTCGCTGATCCCCCCAGGCAGCACGGCGGTGGCCGATCCGCTCAGCGTGAGCAGCCCTGCCGACACGTGGGAAATGGAGGCCATGATCGCCTCGGCGTCCACCCGGGTCAGGACGAGATAGTCGTCGAGCGGATATGCCTGGTTGTCGATGATCTCGGCGGTACGAGGTTCCAGCACGACCGACTGCAGGTCGGTGGTTGTGGCCAGCTGCTGTCGGCCAAACCGCTCCATCCCGTCCCCGAGCGTCAGGACGGCCACCAGCGCGGCAGCACCAATGACGATGCCGAGGGTGGACAGGGCGGTGCGGAGGGGATTGGCCCGAAGGGTTCCGAGCGCGATGGTCAGGGAGGCGGTCATGGAATGCCCGTACGCGAGCGGGGCTGGCCATGTTTCACAATGAGGCGTTCAGGCTAGTCGAGCGACTCGATCTTGACGACGATGGTGGTGATGTTGTCGAGGCCGCCGCGGCGGTTGGCCTCCATGATCATCCGGTCCACCCAGGCCTGCGGGCCCTGGGGATCGGCCAGGATCTTGACCAGCTGCTCATCCTCCAGCATCCCCGTCAGGCCGTCGGACGCGAGGAGAATGACATCGCCTGCCTGGAGGTCCCCGAAGTAGACATCGGGCACCACGTCGCTCCCGGCGCCGACGCAGCGGGTGATCACGTTGCTGTACGGATGCACCCGCGCCTGCTCGGGGGTAAGGAGACCGGCGTCGACCTGCTCCTGCACGTACGAGTGATCGCGGGTGATCTGGAGGAACTCACCGCCGCGGAGGAGGTAGGCCCGGCTGTCGCCGACCTGGCCGATGAAGTACCGGCCGGGGAGGAGCACCAGCGCGGTGGCCGTCGTCCCCATGCCCCGCTTGTCGTGCTCGGAGAGGGTGCGCTCGAAGATGGCCTCGTTGGCCGTCACCATCGATCGTGCGATTCGTTCGGAGGCCTCCGCATCGGGCAGGCCGCGCAGGGAGCCGATTTCCCGGGAAATAATCCGCACGGCCATTTCGCTGGCGACCTCGCCCGCGGCATGTCCGCCCATCCCGTCGGCGACGATGAAGACGCCTCGTTCCGCCAGCATGAGGTAGTTGTCCTCGTTGCCGGACCGGACAATTCCGACGTCAGTTCGCGCGGCGCATGTGAAGTGCACGGGGCCTCGTCAGCGACCGAAGAAGAAGTAGTACGCCACGGCCACGGCCACGGCGATCAGCACCACGATGACGACGCCCCAGGCAGGGATCCTTGACTCCGGCGTTGGCGGACGCGGCGCCCGGATCGGACGGCCTGGCTCGGCTGGCGGACCGGGCCGCATCACGGGCATTCGCGGCGTCTCGGGAATCGCAATCGACCCGACCTCCCGGGTCCGGCCACCGACCGGTTGCTGCCCGCGCGCATCCGTCGGGTCGAACATGACTGCGACATCGCCGAAGCGCACGGTCGACCCGGGCATCAAGGGGACTTCGCCTCGGATCTGGTCGCCGTCGACGAACGTGCCGTTGGTGGAATCCAGGTCGGTCAGGACCCAGAGCGCCTCACGCCGCTGCAGCTTGGCGTGTGACGCGCTCACGCTCTCGTCACTGAACACCAGGTCGTTGTAATCGGCCCGACCGATGTTGATGACTGGCGTCCGGATGGGCAGACGCTGCCCGCGGAGGCTGCCACTGCGCACCAGCACGGTGGCGAGCGGCGGCGGGGCGGTCGGCCGTGACGGAAACGACGGCACCATCGACGGGATGCCATGCGCGGTGTCGTAGAGGCGGTGCACGGCGCCGGGAGGCGGCGCATCGCCCTTCTCCACGGCATCGGCGTAGAACCGGAACTCCGCCGGCCCAATCTTCACGATGTCGCCACGGGTCAGCGTGCGGCGCTCGCCGGCCCGGACACCATTGACGACCACCCCGTTCGCACTCGTGTCCTCGAGCACGTACCCTGCCGGACCGTTGGCAATGACGGCGTGATGCCGCGAGACGTCGGTCGACTCGATGACGACATCACACGAGGCGTCACGTCCGATCACCAGCGAACCGGGTCCCACCAGGTATTCGCGGCCGTCACTCAGGCTGACCAGGCGGCCGGCGCTCATCGGTCCGGACGGAATGTGGGGGGCGCCGGGTTCGGTCGCCGCCCGGAGGGCCGTCGCGTCGGCCACGCGTGTGGCTCCGACCTGACGGTCGTCTACGACCAGAAGTTGCACCTCGCCGATCTGGAGCTTGTCGCCGTGCAGCAGCGGAACGGGGTCGACACTCAAGCGGACCCCGTTGACCAGCACGAGCGCGTCCGGCCCCGCGGGGCGGATCGATGCGCCCGATCGTGACGCATGCACCAGCGCGTGCCGCTCCAGCACACCCGCCTGCACGAGGTGTACCGCCGCCGCGGACGAAGACCCGACGACGGATTCCCCTGTGGCGAGCGGCCAACGGTGACCACCAAGCTCAAGCTGAATCATCTTCGAAAACCTACCCCGTCGCCGCCCGGGAAGGCAAGGAAGCGTCCTGTGCCGCCAATTGCAGGCGGTAGAGACGCTCGTACAACCCCCGCTGCTCCAACAGCCCCCGGTGCCCCCCCCGTTCCCGAATCTCACCGTGGTGGAAGACCAGGATCTCGTCGGCATGGAGGATGGTGCTCAGGCGGTGCGCCACCACGATGCTCGTGCGCCCGACCATCAACTCCCCGATGGCCTGCTGGATCTGGGCCTCGGCTTCGGTGTCGACCGAACTCGTGGCCTCATCGAGCACGAGAATCCGGGGATCGAGCGTCAGTGCCCGCGCGAAGCTGAGCAGTTGGCGCTCGCCGACGCTCAAGGACTTCCCCCGCTCACCAAGCACGTGACCGTACCCGGCCGGCAGGCGCCCGATGAACCGGTCGGCGCCCACCCGCTCGGCGGCGCGATGCGCCGCCGCCTCGGGCACGGGCGCGTCGAGGCGCAGGTTGTGGAGCACATCCCCCGAAAACAGGAAAAGGTCTTGCTGCACGAACCCGATGAACCGCCGCAGTTCCGCTGTCGGCAGATCGCGGATGTCCACCCCGTCGAGGGTGATTCTGCCGCGTTCCGGGTCATAGAAGCGGAGCAGCAGGCTGATGACGGTGGTCTTCCCCGCCCCGGTCTGCCCGACGAGCGCCACGGTCTGCCCGGGCGACGCGGTGAACGAGACGTCGCGGAGCACCCACGGCCCGTCGGCCCGGTACCGGAACCACACCCCTTCGAATCGCACCTCGCCGCGGACCGGCCGCGGCAGGAGCGCGGGGATCACCGGTTCCGGGACCGTCACCGGGGCATCGAGGAGCCCGAAGATGCGCTCCGAGGAGGCCATCGCGCTCTGCACGATATTGAACTTTTCGGACAGGTCCTGGAGCGGCTGGAAGAACCGCCGGGTTAGCTGGATGAAGGCGGCCAGGGTGCCGACCGTCAGCGTCTGGTCCGCGAACCGGACCCCGCCGTACCACAGCAGCAGCGCCACTGCCACCGACCCGAGCACTTCAATGATGGGGAAGAACACGGCGTAGACCGTGATGGACCGAAGGTGCGCCTCGAGGTGCGATTGGTTGACCGTCGCAAACTCGTCGGCGGCGGCCCGCTCACGTCCAAAGAGCTGCACGATGCGCATGCCGGACAGGTGTTCCTGCAGGAAGCTGTTCAGCCGGGCCAGCCGGACCCGGATGTCGCGGAACGCCTCGCGCACCTGGCGGCGGAAGAGGTAGGCGGTCAGCCAGACCAGCGGGATGACGGCGAACGCCACCAGCGCCAGGCGCCAGTCGGTCCACAACATCAGCCCCATGATGGCCAGCAGGGTGAACAGGTCTCCGAAGATCGCGACGACACCGGAGGAAAAGAGCTCGTTGAGCGTCTCGACGTCGGAGGTCACCCGGGTCATCAGCCGACCGACCGGGTGCCCGTCAAAGTAGGGGATGCTCAACCGCTGGAGGCGGCCGAAGATCTCCATCCGGAGGTCGTGCATCACTCCCTGCCCGATATGCGTGGTCAGGAGACTCTGGGCGTACTCCGTGGCGAACTCGAGGACGAGGGCGGCGAGGTAGGCGGCGGTGAGGGTGCCGAGCAGACCGAGGTCCCGCTGCGGGACGGCGACATCGAGGACCTGCTTCGTCAGGACCGGCCCGACCAGCGCCAGAAAGGCGTTGACGATGAGCAACACCACGGCGAGCGCCACCAGCCCGCGCCGCGGGCGCAGGTAGGTGAGCATTCGCCGCATCAGCCCCGCGTCGAAGGATCGACCGAGGGCGTCTTCCTGCAGGTTCATCCGGGGTGACCCGGGCCGGCGGGCGCCGGCGCGGGGGCGTCATCCAGCTCTTCGAGGCCCTTGATCCCCTGCCGTACCCAGTTGGAGAAGACCAGGGCGCCAAACGCGATCGTGAAATAGCTGAGGATAGTGCGCCAGGCGAGCGTGTAGAGGGGGGTCAGCGCGGCCGGCACGTACGCCGTCATGACGATCGCAGACAGGACCTCGGCAATACCGCTCGCACCGGGGGTCGGGGCAAAGTAGAGCAGGAAGGTGATCAGCGTCTGCACCAGCAGCACGTCCACGAAGTGCGCCTCGATGCCGATGACGCGGAGTGCCACATAGCCGGCCAGCAGCTTGTTGGCGTGCGACGGCCCGGACAGCAGGGTGGCCCAGAAAAGGGACAGCCAGCCGCGCGGCGTGTTGAACTTGGCCACGGCGGCGTGCGCCTCGTCGATGCCGACGAGCAGCTTTTCGAGCTTGGCCTCGATCCGCCGGCTCCGGCGCCCGGCCCACACCGCCAATCCGTGAACCGCCTTGCTCGCCACCTGTGGAAAGACGATCACCACCAGGAGCAGGACACCCAGGGTCGCGAACACGCCCAACGTGCCGAGGAAGAGGTCGTAGAGCGAGAGCCCGAGCAGGTCACCCTTGGACCCGAGCGACTGCCCGGCGCCGAGGAGAATGGCCAACGGGCCGGTGATGCCGAAGAAGACGATGGTCGCGACGAAGGTCACCAGGGCGGTGGTCATCCCCACCGGCACGCTGACGCCGTAGCGGCGCATGGTATAGACCATCATCGGGGCCGCGCCGGACTGGAGCGGCGTCAGGTAGGCCGCCCAGGCACTCATCCCGCCCGCCAGGAGCATCCCCTTGAGCGGCGGGTTGGGGTGCAGCTCGCGCGCCACCACCCAGATCCGGAGCCCCCCGCCGATCCAGTCCATCGAGGCGAGCGCGAGGCCCACAAGCACCCATCCCCAGTGCAGCTGGGTCAGGCCGTGCAGGAAGGCGGGGAGATTGTCCCCGTAGAAGAGGACGGCGACATACCCCACCAGGGAGATGCCGACGAAGATCTCGAACCCGCGCAGGAGCAGCTTGGGGGATAGTGGGTTGGCCATGAGTGCGGAAACGTACGGGTCGGCGGAGGCGGGGTCAACTATCTTTTGGGCATGCCACCCGAGGTCATCCGCATCGTCAACGCACGCCAGCACAACCTCAAGGGGGTCACGGTCGACCTCCCCCGGCGGGCACTGATCGTGGTGACCGGTCCCTCCGGCTCCGGCAAGAGCTCCCTGGCCTTCGACACCCTCTATGCCGAAGGACAGCGTCGGTACGCCGAATCACTGTCCACCTATGCCAAGCAGTTTCTCGACCGCATGCCGAAGCCGCTGGTCGACCGGCTGGACGGCATCGCCCCCGCCGTGGCCATCCAGCAGCACAATCCGGCCACCTCGAGCCGCTCGACGGTGGGAACGGCCACCGAGGTCTATGACTACCTGCGCTTGCTCTGGGCGCGGGCAGGCACCACCTACTGCCGTGCGTGCGGCGGGCCGGTCCGACAGGACACCCCGCAGGAAGCCGCCGCCGCGGTGGAGGCGCTTGGCCCCGGACGGTACCAGGTCTGTTTTCCCCTGCCCCCGTCCGCCCGGAACAGCCACGCCGCTATCGTCGAGAATCTCAAGGCCCTCGGCTTCCTTCGGCTGCTCGCCGACGGTCAGCCGGTGCATCTCGAGTCGCTGGAGGCCTACCCGGACCTGACGGCCGTCGACGACCTGCTGATTGTGGTGGACCGGCTGGAGGCAGGAAAGGGCACGCCGAACCGGCTCGTGGAGGCGATCAGCACGGCGTTCGCGGAGGGTGAAGGAATTGCGGTCGTCGTGCATGACACCGGCCGACGGCGGTTCACGGAGCATCCGAGCTGCAGCCAGTGCGACACGCCGGCGCGGGCCCCCACACCCGCCCTCTTCTCGTTCAACAATCCGGGCGGCGCCTGCGCCGCCTGCAGCGGCTTCGGCGCGGTGCTGGAATACGACGAGTCGCTCATCGTGCCCGACACCTCACTGGCGCTCTCCGACGGGGCCATTGACCCGTGGACCAAGCCCCGGTACGAGGCGAGGCGGCGGCTCCTCCTGGAGACGGCCAAGAAGCACGGCATCGACGCCAACCGCCCCTGGGCCCGCCTCAAGGCGGCCGACCGCGCCCTCCTGCTGACCGGCAAGTCGGGACGATTTATCGGCATCATCCCATTTCTCCGCAGCCTGGAGCCGAAGCGCTACAAGCAGTACATCCGCGTCTTCCTGCGACAGTACCAGCTCGCCCTCACCTGCCCCACCTGCAAGGGGACCCGGCTCAACGAGCACGCCCTCGCCGTCCGCATCGGCAACGACACCATCGCCGACGTGAGCGCCCGCCCGGTCGGCGCCCTCCGTGCCTGGCTGGGGGGACTGGAACTGAGCCCCGAGCGGCAGCGGGTCGCGCAGTTGATCCTCGAACAACTCGACGCCCGGCTCCGGTACCTCGACGACGTGGGACTCGGCTACCTCACCCTTGACCGACAGGCGCGCACCCTGTCGGGTGGCGAGGCGCAGCGCATCGCGCTGTCCAATGCGCTCGGCTCACAACTGGTGGATTCGATGTATGTCCTCGACGAGCCGTCGATCGGACTGCACCCGCGTGACACCGACCGGCTGCTCGCGCTTCTTCATCGCCTCCGGGATCTCGGCAACACCGTCATCGTGGTCGAGCACGACCTGGCCGCCGTGCGCGACGCCGACTTCATGCTGGAACTCGGGCCGGGTGCCGGCGAGCGGGGTGGCACCGTCGTCCACGCCGGCCCGCCCCTCGAGGCGGTGGACACGCTGACCGGCCAATACCTCTCCGGCGCCAAGTGCATTGCCGTGCCGAGCGCACGACGCCCGGCCGGCCCGCTCTGGCTCCGCGTCCGGGGCGGCACGCTGCACAACCTGAAGGGGGTGGACGTCAACATCCCCCTCGGCACGCTCACGACCGTGACCGGCGTGTCCGGTTCGGGGAAGAGTACGCTCGTCCACGACATCATCTACCGCGAGCTTGAGCGCCGCCTCCATGGCGGCCACTCCGCGAAGTCCCACCTTGGCGAGCTCGTGGGCGCGGTCGGGGAACTCACGGGGTCCGAGTTGATTGCCGACGTGCTGCTGGTGGACCAGTCGCCGATCGGCCGCACCCCGCGCTCCAATCCGATCACCTACGTGAAGGGCTTCGACGAGATCCGCGACCTCTTTGCGAGCCAGCCCCTGGCGCGGGCCCGCGGCTACACCGCGTCGACCTTTTCCTTCAATCTGGCGGGGGGGCGGTGCGAGGCGTGCGAAGGCGCCGGTCATGTGCAGGTGGAGATGGTCTTCCTGGCGGATGTGTTCGTGCCATGCGACATCTGCGGCGGGAGTCGGTACAAACGCGAGCTGCTCGACGTGAAGATCCACGGCGCCTCCATCCACGACGTGCTGCAGTGGACGGTGGAGGAGGCGATCACCCGGTTCCGTCATCAGCCCAAACTCGGTACCGCGCTCTGGCATCTGCACCAGGTGGGGCTCGGCTACCTCCGTCTCGGCCAGCCCGCCACGACGCTCTCAGGCGGCGAGGCGCAGCGGCTCAAGATCGCGCGCGAACTGGCCGGCGCGAAGCGGAAGGGTGCGCGCAAGCTCTACATTCTCGATGAACCGACGACCGGACTCCATCTCGACGACGTCCGGGTGCTGATGCAGGTGCTGGACCGGCTCGTGGACGCGGGCAACACTGTCCTCCTGATCGAGCACCATCTCGACGTCATCAAGAAGTCCGACTGGATCATCGACCTGGGTCCCGAGGCGGGCGACGAGGGAGGACGCGTCGTGGTGGAGGGAACTCCCGAGCAGGTCGCTGCCACAAGCGAATCGCTCACCGGCCGGTACCTGCAGCCGTATCTCGAGAGCGCCGCCGTGGAGGCGCACACATGATCGAGCCGTTCGACGCCGCGGCGGCGGTACGCCACCTGCGCAGGGTGGATCCGGACCTGGCCACCGTCATCCGGGCGGCAGGCACCTGCGGTCTCGAGCCGCGGCTGCGGTCGTCGCCCTTCGAGGAGGTGCTGGAATCGATCGTGTACCAGCAACTGAGCGGGAAGGCCGCCGCCACCATCTACGGACGGGTCCGCGCCCTCTTCCCGCCCCGGCGGGCGCTCCAGCCGCAGGCGCTGCTCGATACGCCCGATGAAGCGCTGCGTGGCGCCGGCCTCTCACGGGCCAAGCTCGCCGCCGCGAAGGACCTCGCCGCCAAGACACTGGAGGGCGTCGTCCCGACGGCGGCGGCGCTCCGGCGGATGCCGGATGACGAAATCATCGAGCGGTTGACGACGGTGCGCGGCGTGGGAAGGTGGACGGTGCAGATGCTGCTCATCTTCCGTCTGGGTCGGCCCGATGTCCTGCCGATCCACGACCTCGGCATCCAGAAGGGATTCCAGCTGACGTACCGCACCCGGCAGCTGCCCAAGCCGGAACGGATCGAGCGTCATGGCGAGAAGTGGCGGCCGTTCCGGTCGGTGGCGGCGTGGTACCTCTGGCGGGCGACCGACGGCTAGCCCTGGAGCAGGGCCGCCGCTGCAGCGATAGCGCGCTGCGATCCGGTCAGCGCCAGCACGTCGCCCACCCGCAGCTGCTCCTGTCCCTCCGGAAGCACCATCCGTTCCTCTCCCCGACAGAGTGCCACGACTGATGCGCCCGTCAACCCACGCAGGTTGAGTTGGGCGAGCGTCCGTCCCGCCGCCGCGTCCCCCGTGCCCACAACCACCTGCGTTAGTTCGCCGATGCCGGGCAGCAGCTGCCGCACTTCCGACATGATGCCGGTTGCGGGGGAAGCGGGGTGTTCGCGGGTGACGGCCAGCGCCTCGACGATCATGCTGGCGCCGGCGCGGACGTGACCCTGCAGGTCCCGCGCGGAGCGCCAGAAGGCGACGCCGAGCAGCAGGAGCAGCGTCCCCAGCAAGGCGGGCCCCCCGAATGTGGGGAGCACGGGGAGGGTAACCGCCACCATCGGGATGCCGACGATCAGCACCACCCCGATCTGCACCGAAAGCAGCAGCGCCTGGCGCGGCGCGGCGCCGAGATCCGCGCGCCCCGGGGCGGCGGCGGGAACGGCATGCATGGAAATGGCCGTCGCGAGCGCGCGCGCCCCCCGGACGATGCCATACAGCAGGGGGAAGAGGGCGGCGAGCGCGACTACGATGGCGCCGGCCTGGGTGGCCGCCGTGGACAGTCCGAGGAACTCGGCGAGCCGGTCGGTTCCAGACTCCAGCGTGAGCGAGGCCCCGATCAGGATCGTGGTCAGCAGGACCGCATCAAGCGCGATTACGCTCGCCAGGTGGCGAATGCGGCCGGCAGGGGTGCTCGAGACCGGACGGCTCCGCGCAGCCTCGACCCAGGAGCCATACAGGGTCGCGTAGGTCTGGAGGGCGTGCGGCAGGCGCCGGTCGACTTGATTGGCCACGGCAGTCGAGCGAGCCACGAAGACCGGGGTCAGGAGCGCCGTCAGCACCGAGACGAAGACGGCCACCGGAGCCAGAAACGCCCCGGTGGCACCGCTCGCGACGCCGAGCCCCGCGATGATGAACGAGAACTCCCCGATCTGGCCCATCGAGAGTCCGGCGCGAATCGAGGTCCGCGTGCCGAGGCCGGCGAGGAAGGCGCCAGAGGTGACACCGACGGTCTTGCCGACGAGCACGGCCGCCGTCAGGGCGAGCACCGCGGGCCAGTACTCCACGATGGCACCCGGCTCGATCGACATGCCGACGGCCACGAAGAAGATGGCCGCGAACATGTCACGCAGCGGACGGACCAGCGGTTCCACCTGCTTCGACACCCCCCCCTCGGCCACGAATGACCCGGCCAGGAAGGCGCCGAGCGCCACCGAAAACCCGGCCAGATGGGCCAGGAGCGCGGCGGAGAAGCAGAGCCCGACGCTTGCCACGAGCGTGGTCTCGTCCCGGCGCTGCCGCACGATCCAGCGGAAAGCGCGCGGCACCGCAAAGAGTCCGACAAAGGTGACGACGGCGAGGAAGAGCCCAAGGCGCGGGAGGGTGCCCGCGATCGTCTCGGCGGCGGTGCCGGTGCCGCCGATGACGGCGCTCAACACGGCCAGGAAGAGGATCGCCACCAGGTCTTCCATCACGAGCACGCCGTACACAATGTCGGCCAGCGGACCGGTAATGTGCTGGTCCTCGAAGACCTTGGCGATGATCATGGTGCTCGAGATGGCCACGATGGCGCCGGCGAACAGGCTTTCGAAGCGGGTCCAGCCGAGGGCCTGCCCCACCAGGTAGCCGAGCGACAGGCAGAGTCCGATCTCGACGGCGGCGATGAGACCGGCCGTGGAGGCCAGTTTCGCGATCTTCTGGATCGTGAAGCCAAGGCCGAGCGAGAACATCAGCAGGATGACACCGAGCTCGGAGAGCGTCTGCACGGTGCCGACATCGGCGACCAGCGGGAAGAAATCCGTCGGGCCGATGAGCACGCCGGCCACCAGGTAGCCGAAGACTGGTGGCAGGCGCAGGCGCTGCGACAGCACGCTGGTGAGCGCGGCCACGCCCAGCACGATGGCCAGGTCGGTCAGGAAAGCGATGGAGGAGTGCATCGGTCACCAAGTTTCCTACCGGAATGCGGCAGGCGCAATGGGGGCGCGGGCCCGTGCCATGCCGGATCCTCCGAGCACTCGTCTACAATGCCAAGGCGGTGCCGCACGGGGCGGTGTTCAGCAGATAGCGCCTCGCTACTTCACCGGGTATCCAGACCCGGCCAGCTGCGCCGCCGTCATCTCCACGACGTCGACGTGCAGCTTGATCGGCACCTGCGGCGCGTCCAGCGAGTCCGTGGGCACCGACACGATCGCCTCCACCACGTCCATGCCCTTGATGACCTGCCCGTAGATGGTGTAATCCCCGTCGAGCCGGGGCAGCCCGTTCTTGTTGACAACAATGTACAGCTGGCAACCAGCGGAGAGCTTCTGCGGATTATCGTCGCGGCCGGCGCCGACCGCCCCGTAGACATGACGCAGGCTGTCATTGAACTCGGGCGCCAGATTGTATGGAGAGCCCGTGAACCCTTCGGGGGTGTCGGGGCAGCCACCCTGCACCACAAAATTCTTGACGACCCGATTGAAGGTGAGCGAGTCGAAGTAGTGGGCGTTCGCGAGCCTGATGAAGCTCGCCCGGTGGTTGGGCGTCTGCGGATAGAGATAGAAGAGAATCTCGCCCTTGTCGGTCTGGATGCGACCGACCGGGTATTGCGCGCCGGTGAAGGCCGGCAGCGCGAACACAGCAGACGCCGCAATGGCGACAAGGGGCTTGAGCATCACGTCTGGCCTTCGATGGGCGGTGGTCTCGGCAATGGCCTTAGGAGAGATGAAGTTACCGACGGGGCGGGACCACACAACCTCCATGCGACAACGGCCCCGCCGCATGGCGGGGCCGCTGATACACCAGCTCCCGAGGAGGGACTCGAACCCCCGACCCGCTGATTAACAGTCAGCTGCTCTAACCAACTGAGCTACTCGGGATCGACACGCCGCCACCCGGCTGCGCGCGTGGCAAGTTTAATAGGACGGGCACGCTCGCGAAAGCGCCGGGGAAGCGGGGCTGCAGGTGCGATCGACCCGCCAGATGGTCAAGCGCTCTAACGCGGCCACTCAACCGACGCAGGCCGCTCATCCGGCGCGTTGGGCTGGATTCGTTTGCATTGCTGTGGGCATATGCCCACCCCGGTAGGTCCGCCCGCGCATGCGATTGATCCGCGCATCGGAGCACGACCCTGGACCCCGGCTTTCGCCGGGGTGACGCGGCGGCCTCCCTGCCTCCCAGCCCCGCTGCCCCCCTGCCCACCTGCCCCGCCCTCCATTATCCACCCCCTCCACTGACTTATCCCCCCGTTTTCCAACTTTCCACACCGACAGGTGCCCGATTATCAGACACGTCGCAGATGGCAGGGCGAGAATCCGTGTCATGCCAGGATGCAGCGAAGTGCATTGAAGCCCTTCACCGGAAGCCGTTACGCAGAAGCGCGTTACAAATCATGCGAGCAGATACTCACAGTGCATCCTAAGCGAGTAAGTACTCACAACAAACAGACAGGCCAGATTGGCGCATTGTCCGGCTCCTCGTGGCATGGAAATGCACACCTAAGTCGTTGTTGAAAAAGATGTTACACGAATGCCGGTTCCAATCGCGCGCTCTTTGCTTACCTTCTTCCCATGTCTTTGAAGCCTCTGGCGGGTCACTCGGTGGCCCGCCGTCGTCTTGTCAGCGCCGTGAAGAATGGCCAGCTCCCCCAGGTCATTCTCATTGCCGGTCCCGAAGGTGTCGGCAAGCAGCGACTGGGGCTCTGGATCGCTCAGCTGGTCCTCTGCGAGGCGCTGGGCGACGAACCCTGCGGCCAGTGTCGGACCTGCCGACTCGTCCTCGACCTGGCCCACGCCGACCTGCACTGGATTGTGCCGATCCCCCGCCCCAAGGCCGGGGAACCGGATAAGCAGGTGGAAGAGGCCGCCGAAAGCATCGCCGAGGTGCTCGAGGAGCGCCGGAAGACGCCCCTCTACTCCCCCGCCGACGGAATGTCGGCCCACGGGATGGCCACGGCCCGCTTGATTGCCCGGCGCGCAGGGCTGACGCCGGTTGAAGGGAAGAAGAAGGTGTTCATCATCGGCGAAGCCGACCGCCTGGTCGCCCAGGAGTCGAGCCCCGAGGCCGCCAACGCCCTCCTCAAGCTCTTCGAGGAGCCGCCGGCCGACACCTACTTCGTCCTGACCACCGCCGACCCGGGCAAGCTGCTGCCGACCATCCGGTCGCGCACGGTGCCCCTCAGGTTGGGGCGGCTCAGCGATGCGGACGTGAAGGACTTCTTGTCCGCGCATCTCGAGCCCGCCCCGGCGGGAGCCGGGTTGAAGCAGTTGGTGGCGCGCGCGAACGGGTCCATTGGCGCGGCGCTCTCGGAAAGCGGCGCCGGCGCCAAGAGCCGGAGGGCAGCCGCCACCTGGCTGGAGGCCGTGCTTGCAGGCGCCGGACCCGCCGCGGAGCGAGCCCTCGCACAGGCTCCTTGGTCGGCGCGAGGCGACTTCACAGACCTCCTGGATGCGGTGGCCGAGACACTCGGCGATGCCGCCCGTGAGGCCGCCGGAGTCGAGAGTGTCGCACCAGTTCCGGCCGCGCTGGCGGGCCGGGAGCCGACCGGCCTCCTGCAGGCACAGTCGCTGGTGGCGGAGGCCCGACTCGCCGCACAGGGCAACGTCAACCCGCAGCTCCTGCTTGGCGTGCTCGGCAGCGACCTGGCGGACGTCCTGTGAGCCTCTCCCACCTCGACGCCCAGGGACGGGCCAGGATGGTGGACGTGGGCGAGAAGCCGGTCACGGTCCGGACCGCGACGGCCGAGGGACGGGTGAGAATGTCGCAAGCGGCGTTCGACCTCGTGGCCGCGCAGGCCGTCAAGAAGGGTGACGTGCTCACGGTGGCAGAGGTGGCAGGCACCATGGCGGCCAAGCGGACCGGGGAGCTGATCCCCCTCTGCCACCCGCTGCCGGTCGACCTGGTCGAGGTCCGCGCGACGCTCGAGCCGGCGCTGCCCGGTGTGCACGTCACGACGCGCGTCCGGTGCGAGGGACGCACCGGTGTGGAGATGGAAGCGCTGACCGCGGCGGCGGTGGCCTGCCTCACCGTGTATGACATGGTGAAGGCGGTCGACCGCGGCATGACGATCGAAGGAGTGCAGGTGCTGGACAAGACTGGCGGGACGCACGGCGACTGGAAACGGACCTAATCGTCTTCGGTTGACCGACCCGTCGGCAGACCCTAGTGGAGGATCAACGATTTGTTGACCCGAACGGACCATCAGATCGAACGAAATTCCCCGACGCCCCGGCTCATTGTCCGGGGTGGCGTACTGCTTGGCGCCGGAGTCCTGGTGTGCGCGCTGGCCGGTTGGCCTAGGCGCGCCGGTGCCAATGATACCGCACCCACTCCCTCGGCCGAATTTGTGTCGCGGGAGTTCCGGGACATCTCCCAGCGGCTCGAGGGCGCGAGCGGCGAAACCGCCCTGCTCAAGCTCCAGCTGGCGCGCACCAACGCCATCTTCGCCTACTCCGCCCAGTACAAGATCCCGGCCGACCTTAGCGCGGACATTTACGACATTGCCCTGAGCGAGGGCATCGATCCCGCCATGGCGTTCCGGCTGGTGCGCGTGGAGAGCGAATTCTACGAGCGGGCCCGGAGTCCAATGAACGCCATCGGTCTCACGCAACTCCGCCTGCCGACGGCACGGTTCTACAAGCCCGAGGTGACGGAAGCGGACCTGTTCGACCGGGAGTTGAACCTGCGGATCGGATTCCGATTCCTGAAGGACCTGGTGGAGCGGTTCGACGGCAACGTTGATCACGCCCTGCTGGCGTACAACCGCGGTCCCACGACGGTAGCCGCCATCCTGGCGCAGGGCGGCGACCCGCGGAACGGGTATGCCAAGAAGGTGATCAAGGGTGACCTGCGGAACGCGAATGTCCCGGTCACCGTGAACTGACGGGACGAGCGGGACCAGCATCGAGGGCGGCCGGCAGACCATGCCGGCCGCTTTTCGTTTGCAGCGACGCGAGGGCGAGTAATGCGGTCGTGAGGACCAGCACCGCGCCGAACTGGTGGAGCACACCCACCGGCACGGGCACTTTCAGCAGCAGAGTGGTGATCCCCAGTCCCATCTGCACGGTCGCGAGGAAGGCCAGCAACGCGAACCACCGTCGCGCGCGGTCCGGCAATGCGACACCCCGGCTCGACCGCCAGAGCAGCACGGAGAGGAGCGCGACGGACATGCCAAGCAACCGGTGGTGGAATTGCACCGCGGCGACGTTCTCAAAGACGTTGAGATACCACGGGGAGAGGGCCGAGTAACCCGGCGGCACCACCTGGCCACCCATCAAGGGAAACGTATTCCAGGCGTGCCCGGCGTCGAGCCCGGCGACAAACGCGCCGCTGATGATCGTGAAGAACACGAATCCGGCAAACCACGCCGTCCGGCGCCGCAGTCGCCTGTCGGCCTTCGGATCAACCACCTCCACCCTGTCGCCGACGCCGAGCAACTCGGCCGAGGTCCACACCGCGAGTGCGTACACGATCAGCGCCAGGGCGAGGTGGGCGGCAAGCCGGTACTGGCTGACGTCCGTCCGGACCGTGAGGCCGCTCTTGACCATGTACCAGCCCATCGCCCCTTGCAGTCCGGTCAGCAGGAGGATGCCGCCGATCCGCCAGGCCAGCGCACCGCGCAGTTCCTTCCGCCAGAGGAAGAACACCAGCGGCAGGGCCAGCGCGAGGCCAACCAGCCGGGCCCAGAGCCGATGCGAGAATTCCCAGAGATAGATCACCTGGAACTGCGCCAGCGACATGCCGAAGTTGAGCTGCTGGTACTCGGGGATCTGCTGATACCGCGTGAATTCCGCCTCCCACGCGGCACGGTCGAGCGGGGGGAGCACGCCGGTGACCGGCTTCCACTCGGTAATCGACAATCCAGACTCGGTCAGACGGGTCGCACCGCCGATCAGCACGAGCACCAGCACCATCAGCGCCCAGAGCGCGAGCCAGGTGCCGATGCGACGGCGGGTGGAATCAGGAAGCGGGGCGTCCGACACTGTGACTGCTCCAAGGGAAGGGCCGGGCCGAAATCTAACCGACGCCGGACCCGGCTACGCAAACGGCCGGGGCAGTCTGCCCCGGCCGATTGAACATCACCCAGTCCACCGGAATCAGGCGGTGCGGCCCGAGCTCCGGAGTCGCAGCTTCTGCCCAACCCTGAGCTGGTCGCTGGAGAGTCCGTTGATCCGTTTGAGGTTTGCCGTACTGGTGCCGTATCGCTTGGCAATTCCCGACAGGGTGTCACCCCGGCGCACCGTGTATACCGTGGCGCTCCGAGACGGCCCACTGACCGATCCCTGCGTGGCTGCGATGGCCGCGCGCGTCTCGGCGTTGAACCCATTGGTCGGAATGACCAGCTGTTGGCCGATACGGATCATCCCGGACCGCGGGATTTTCGGATTGGCATCGCGAATCTCGGCAGTGCTGACGTGATACCGCTGGGCAATCCCGGAGATGGTCTCGCCGCTGCGAACGACGTGCGTCTGGTACGCCACCCGCTCCGACGACGGCAGCTCGGCGTAGGCCACGGCCGTCTGCTCGCCATAGCCCACCGGGACGCGCACCACCGCGGACTTGCCGGGCGGCGTCACCATCCGGATGTACTGCGGGTTGAGCTCGCGTATCTGGGCGAAGGTGGCGCCCGACAACCGGGCGATCACGTCGAGCCCCGTCTGGCTGGGCACGATCAGCGAATCGTAGGCGAAGGGAGGGACCGCCGGCGGGTCTTCGAAGCCGTACTTGGTCGGTTCCTTGGCGATGAGCGCCGCGGCGATCAGCTTCGGCACGTAGTCCTTCGTCTCGCGGCGGAGGTACCGGGTGTCGTACAGCCGGAAGAACTCGGCGTCGTTGTTCACTTCGTCTTCGTCGCTCAGATCGCTGGCGGTGTCCGGCGTGCTGACCGTGCTCGCCGGGAGGCCGCGCAGGCCACGTGACACCTTGCCGGCGCCGGCGTTGTATGCGGCGGCCGCCAGGTAGATCGAGCCGAAACGCTCCTGCAGGTCGTTCAGGTGCCGGGCCGCGGCCGCGGTCGACTTGACGGGATCCCGCCGCTCGTCGACATAGGTGTTCACCTGCAGCCCGTACATGCGGCCGGTCCCCTTCATGAACTGCCACATCCCGGTGGCGCGCGCCCGGCTGACCGCCGAATTCGAGTACCCGCTCTCGATGAGCGCCAGGTACACCATGTCCTCGGGGACGCCGTTGAGCTGCATCTGCTCGCGGATCATCGCCTCATACCGGGGGAGGCGGGTCAGCCAGATGGCCATCCGCTCACGCCCGGGGCCCTGGAAGAAGTCGAGGTAGTACTGGACGCGGTAGTGGGACGCATACGTCTCAACGTCGATGTCCCACGAGGTGACCACATCCAGGTCATCGGCGCCGCCAGCGTGCGAGATTGCCGGCTCGGGGTTCGAATCGGGGGAGGCAAGATCGAGAGCCGCCAGCACGGCCGCATCGGCAGCCGAGTCGGCTGCCACGATGGAGCGGGCCAGGCTGTCGACGTTGCGCGCGGGTTCCGTCGGAGGCACGGCCGCGAAGTCGGCGGCGCTTGATGTATCGAGGGCGGGGCTGGAGACGCTCTGGGCCGCCGGCGACGGCGCCACGACAGGCGCACGACCGCTGCTGCAGGCGGCTGCGGCCAGGAGTAGGGCAAATAGTGAAGTCCGATGCACGCTATAAGGCTCCTTGAGCGCCACGCGACGACACGGCACTCCCAGGGCGAATCTCAGTCTGGAACACATCAGCCACTCTTCCGTTCCAGCCAAACCTATGCCGGATCGGGAGGCGAGACAAACCGATAATCCAACGCATTATCTCACAATGACTTACAAAATTCCATGACGGCCGAATTTCGGTGGGCCTGAGAACGGGGCTGCCCGGGAATCGTGCAGGGAGCCCGAGTCGAAGGGCGGGACTCGAAATAGATGCCCGGAAATGCCCCGTGGTCGCGCCCCTCAGTCCACGAAGTAGCGGTTTCCCAGGAGGCGGTTGGTGGCATTCAGGACCGCCAGGGCGGCGGCACGCGTCGGCTCCTCTTCCGTGAGGACGGACCCGACGACTCGCTTGGGAACCCCCTCGCCGCGGGTCGCCAGGGAGACGATCACCACGGTGGCATCGAAGGCCCGGATCGCCTTGACCCCAAGGCACTCGAAGCTCAGCTCGCCTTCGACCGATTGGGTGAGCGCGCTGATGCAGGCCTGGGCCGCGCAACGCAACTCGCCCGCCTGTGAGGCCAGTCCCTGGGCCTCCCCCTCGTACCGGGCCCCGGCGGGACCGGTCAGGACCACCGCCGCACTGCACCGTCCGCTTGGAAGGCGCTCCATGCGAAACTCGGCAAAACGCAAGCGCGGATGGGTATCAGGCATGAGGTCTCTTGAGAGAGTGGCGCGGAGCGGGTACACTCCCCGTCATGAAACGACTGTCATTGCTGTGCTTAGCCCTGCCGCTGCTGGCCTCGCCGGCAGCCGCACAGATTTCCGGAACACTCCGAAGCAACTTGGAGGCCGAATCTCCGCCGGCAGGTGCCGAGGTGGGTCTGGCCCTGATCGATCTGGGCAGCGGTGACTCGCTCTGGATCAACGCCCAGTGGCGGGTCCACGCGGCCAGTACCATGAAGGTACCGGTCCTCATCGAGCTTGCCCAGCGGGTGGATGCGGGCCGGTTTGGCTGGGACTGGCCGCTGCTGGTCAAGAACGAGTTCCACTCCATCGTGGACAGCTCGACCTTCGCGTTGCTCGTGCCCGACGACTCCGAGAAGACCCTCTTCGCCCGCGAGGGTGAAATGGTCCCGGCCCGGGAACTGGCCCGCCTGATGATCACCTGGAGCAGCAACTTCGCGACCAACCTGCTGGTGGACCAGCTGGGGGCACCGCAGATCCAGGCGACTTCCCGGCGGCTGGGGGCTGATTCGATCGTGGTCTTGCGCGGCGTCGAGGACCAGAAGGCTTTTGACCGCGGTCTCAGCAACACCACGACGGCGCGCGACCTGGCCGTTCTGCTCGCGTCCATCGCGCGGGGTCAGGCGGCCTCGGACTCCTCCACCGCCATCATGCTCGACATCCTGACCCACCAGCAGTTTCGCGCGGGGATTCCGGCCGGCGTCCCGCCGGGGACGAAGATTGCCAGCAAGACCGGCGGCATCACGGGCATCAACCACGACGCCGCCGTGATCTATCCACCCAGCCGTCCCCCGTACGTCCTCGTCATCCTGACCCGGGGTTTCGAGCGGCCCGCCGACGCCGAGGCGTACATGGCGAGGATTTCGGCCGAGGTGTGGGCAAGCCTGGTGGGCTCCTAGACGGAGTCGAACCGCACCTCGAGCTGCCGGCCGGGCTCCTCCGGCTGGCGCACCACATCGACCTCCAGACGCGGCCGACCGGCTTCGTCCATTTCCACCGTCAGCACCATCATCAGCCCATCCTCCGTCTCCAGGCGTAGCTGGCGGAGGTCCGAGCGCATGATGGCGGCGGCCACCGATTTGCCCCGGAGGGCCCCGAGGGAGTCGGCAATGCGGCGAAGATCCTGAAACGACACCTGCGTCATGAGTCTGCCCCGCTAACCGAGATGTTCGGACAAGATGGCCGTCAGGCGGTCGGCGGGGATGCGGTCAGCCTGGCTGTAGAGCGCCGAGCGGGAGGTCGACTCGAGCGGATAGGGTGCCCAGAACGCGCGCGCCTCGGGCTCCGCGGCGCGGAACGACAACACCAACCGCCAGTGCGCGGTATTGGCTGTCCGTTCAGCGGCGAACGAAACCTTCCAAGTGATGTCGCCGTGCTCGACGACGCGCCAAGACATGCAGTCTCCTCATGGGCCTCTCCGGCGAATATGCGCCGCCGGAGGACAAGGTCAAGGGCCCGGCGTCACCCGCGGGTGAGCGCCTTGAACCGGTCCATCAATGTGCGGGTCACAGGCCCGATCGGTCCGGCGCCGATCTGGCGCCCGTCGAGTGACCGGATCGGCGCAATCTCCGCTGCGGTGCCAGTCAGGAACGCCTCGTCGGCCGTGTACACATCGTAGCGGTTGATCGGTTCTTCCCGCACCGTCAGTCCCGCCTCGGCGGCCAGCTCGATGACCAGATCACGGGTCACTCCGCGCAGGATGCCCGTCCAGGACGGCGGCGTGGTCAGCACCCCGCGCCGCACGACGAAGATGTTCATCCCGGACGCCTCGGCCACATAGCCGGTCCGGTCGAGCATCAGCACCTCGTCCATCTGTGCCTGGATGCCCTCCAGCTTGGCCATGATATGCGGCAGGTAATTGAGCGACTTGACGCGCGGAGAGAGGGTCTCGCGATTGGGCATCGGTGTGGCCGAGCCGATCATGGCAAGCCCCTTCTCGTATCGCTCGGCAGGCCAGATACGGATGGTGTCAAAAATGATGATCGCGGTCGGGTGCGGGCAGCTGCGCGGGTCGAGGCCGAGGTCCCCCATGCCGCGGGTCACCATATGGCGCAGGTAGCCCTCCTTGAGCCCGGCCCGCTCAACCCCCTCGACCGTCACCCGGGCCATCTCCTCCAGCGGTATGGGGACGGTGAGCCAGATGGCCTGCGCGGAGTCGTAGAGTCGCTCGAGATGCTCCTCCATCCGGAACGGCTTGCCCCCATACACCCGCATCCCTTCGAACACCCCGTCGCCGTAGAGCAGGCCGTGGTCGTACACCGAGACCTTGGCGGTCTCGCGGTCGTGCCATTCTCCGTTGATCCAGATGAGGCTCATGCGAGGTCCGGGGTGAGTGGAGGAGGAGCCGAGGGACGATTCGGAAAGGTAACCGAAACGCTCAGAGGAGCGAGTCACCGAGTCGGGCAGTGTTTTGCGCCACCCGAAGCCACACTGGACGGCGCGCCCACGCGTCGGCGGTGAGTTCCGTCGCATCGGCAAAGTATCGCTCCTGTACGCCCCGCATGGCCGAGACAACCGCGGGGTCGTACACCAGGAGCGCCACCTCGGCGTTGAGCGCAAAGGACCGGATGTCCATGTTCACCGACCCGACGATGGCGAGGTCGTCGTCGATGGTGACGTGCTTGGCGTGGAGGAAATGCGGGCGATAGAGGTGGATCCGGACGCCGGCCGCGAGCAGCTCGTCGAAATACGAGCGCTGGGCGAGGCCCATCACCCATTTGTCCACCGGGTTGGCCACCACGAGCCGGACTTCGACACCTCGACGCACGGCGGTGCGGAGGGCCTGGAGGAACGGTTCATCCGGCACGAAATAGGGCGTGGTAATGACGATGCGGCTCTGCGCCCGGTGAAAGAGGTGGACCAGCAACTCCTGCGCATTTTCCCGCTCGTAGCCTGGCCCGCTGGGCAACACCTGGGCGCTGGAGCTTCCCGTTGGAACGGGGAGTTCGATGGCATCCGAGTCCGCGGGCAGTTCACCGGTTTCGAAGAACCAGTCCTGGAGGAACACCGCCTGAAGCTGGATCACCACGGGCCCGGTCACGCGGACGACGAGCTCCTCGTTGGGATACCCCGGAACGAATCCGGGATTCACCAGGTTCTGCGATCCCGTGAAGCCGACCCGATTGTCGATCACCGCCACCTTCCGGTGATTGCGCAGGTCGAAGCGCGCGGCATTCCGGCGGAACATCCCGGCGGGCAGCACCTCGCGGCTGGGAATGCCGGCTGCCTGGAGTTTCTTCAGCAGCTCCGGGAGCGCAAACTTGCGTGAGCCCACGGCATCGACGAGGACACGGCAATCCACACCGCGCGCCCTGGCCCGCAGCAGCGCCTCGACCACCCGGCCGCCCCGGTCGTCATCCGCAAAGATGTAATAGAGCAGGTGCACACTGTGCCGCGCACCGTCGATCGCCTCGACGAGCCGGAGGATGGACGCGTCGTAGTCTGGAAGCAGCTCGACGGTATTGCCCTCGAGCACCCGGAAGTCGCCGAGGGCCCGGACCAGTTGCGGGACGGGGCCGACGTGCGGCGGGGCTGGCACTGGGAGCGGATGCCGATCCTGCCACGCCAGGATCATCCCCGACACCTCGCGCTGGCGCTCCAGGCGCCAGACCGGGAACTTGATCCGGCCGATGATGGCGTAGAGGAGGAACCCCGGCCACGGAAGGAGAAAGATCAGCAGAAGCCAGGTCCGGGCGGCGGCGGGGCTGCGCCGCTGTGGAACGTACACCAGCATGACGAACCGGATGGTCCACTCACTCAGGAGATACAGGAAAGCAACCGATGGATGCATCGCGTCCGCGGGTGGGGAGGATCAGGTCGGGAAGAAGTACAGTGAGGGCGCTGGGGATCGAACCCAGAACCTACGGGTTAAAAGCCCGTTGCTCTAGCCAGTTGAGCTACGCCCCCAAACCGCCGGAAACCTTGCACCCGACGGGGCTGGATTCAAGTCCTTGCCTCCGTTGGTTTCTGGCGCAGGTTCGCCCCACAACATCGGGGGCAAGCGCCCATCCGCCCCCAGCTCAGTGACGTGCCGGAGGATGTGGCCCATCGGGGCTGGGCGTTCTGGAAGGCCAAGTAGGGAGGCCCATGGCGCTTACCGGTCGAAAACTCCGCCGGTGATGGTCGGTGGGGCCCAGGCGCTCGATCGCCGCCACGTGCTCCGCACTCCCATATCCGCTGTTCCGGTCCCAGCCGTATCCCTCGTGCCGAGAGGCCAGCCGGCGCATCAGGCGATCCCGCACCGTCTTGGCAATGATCCCGGCGGCGGCGATGGTGTGGCAATCGGCGTCACCGTCGACAAGAGCGTCGTGTGCAAGCCCGATTTCTGGCATGCGAAGACCGTCGATGAGCAGGCGGGGCAGCGGGGCAGCGGGGCAGCGGGGCAGGACCTTGAGAATCGCGCGGCGCATGGCGAGCGCGGTCGCGACGCGGATGTTCAGGTGATCGATCTCGCGGACCGAGGCCCCACCGACGCCGACGGCGAGTGCGGCATCCCGGATCTGCAGTGCAAGCGCCTCCCGCCGAGCGGCTGAGAGGGTCTTGCTGTCACGCACCCCGACGACCACGGACGAACCCACCGGAAATACGACGGCCGCGGCCACCACTGGACCAGCCAGGGGACCGCGGCCTGCTTCATCGACTCCAACCAGCACCTGCCCGTCGGCCCAGACCGCCGATTCGCGGTCTAACGTGGGACGACGGGCCGCCACGCGATCAGTCCTCGCGCTTCTCCCGAATGCGCGCGGCCTTGCCGCTCAGCGCACGGAGATAGTACAGCTTGGCCCGGCGGACCCGACCCCGTCGCACGAGGTGGATCGAGGCGATGATCGGGCTCTGGACCGGGAAGATCCGCTCCACGCCGACGCCTGCCGACACCTTGCGCACCGTGAAGTTTTCGTGGGCGCCGCCGCCGCGCCGGGAAATCACGACCCCCTCGAACGCCTGCAGCCGCTCCTTGTCGCCCTCGCGGACGCGCACCATGACCCGTACGGTGTCCCCGGCGTCGAACGCGGGGAGATCAGTGCGCGGGGTCCCGCGCGTCAACGCATCCATCCGTTCCATCGTCATTCTCCTGAGTGGCGGCCCGTTGGGCCCCGTTCGGCGTGTTGCCGCTAGTCGTCCGACGCGAGGTGCGCCTGCCACAGATCGGGCCGGCGCTCGCGAGTCAGTGTGTCCGCCTGTTCCTTCCGCCACGCGGCGATTTTCGCGTGGTCGCCGGAGCGCAAGACCTCCGGGACTGCCAACCCCCTGTATTCCGGAGGCCGGGTGTAGCTCGGCGGGCTCAACAGCCCGTCGTAATGTGAATCGGTGCTGGCCGACTCGTGGTCTCCCAGGGCGCCGGGGAGCAGCCGCACCACCGCGTCCAGGACGCAGAGGGCCGCCGGCTCGCCACCCGTCAGCACGAAGTCGCCGAGCGACACCTCATCGGTGGCCAGGTGATCGGCCACGCGCTGATCGACGTCCTTGTAGTGCCCGCAGAGCAGCGTCAGCTCGGGCGCCAGCGACCATCGGACGGCGTCCGTGTGGGCGAACCGCCTCCCTCGCGCCGACAGGAGCACCACCGGTCCGCGAAGCGGGCCAAGCGACTCCACCGCCTCAAAGAACGGCTCCGGCTTGAGCACCATCCCGGCCCCGCCACCGAAGGCATAGTCGTCCACGGTGTGGTGCCGATCGTGGGTGAAGTCCCGGAGCTGTACCGTCCGAAACTCGACCCGCCCATCGGTGCGCGCCCGCCCGATGATCGAGGCGTCGAGCCAGGGCGCAAACACTTCCGGAAAGAGCGTGACCACGTTGATGCGGAGCGGCTCAGCCATCGAGCAAACCCTCCGGCGGAGCCACCACCAGCCGTCGGCCGGCGCGGTCCACGTGCTTCACGAACTCCTTCCGATACGGCAGCAGGAACTCCCGCTTGGGGCCCTGCACTTCGATGACCAGCCCGGCCGCCGTTTCATAGTACCCGGTGACCAGCCCGACCGGGGTGTCGTCCTCCAGCCGCACGGCAAAGCCGTCGAGCTCGTGGAGGTAGACTTCCCCTTCTTCCAGCGGCGTCGCCTCGGCCGCCGGCACCGCGAGGAAGCCGTCCCGGAACGGTTCCAGCCCGGCGCGCTCCTCGATGCCTGCAAACTTGACCAGCCACTCGCGGTGGTACGCCCGGCCGCGTTCGACCGTCAGCGGACTCCGGATCACCGCACCGGCCAGGTCAACCGCCCAGAGTGTCTGCCCTGCCGCGAAGACCCGTGCCGGATCGTCGGTCAGCGGAAAGACCGTACACTCCCCCTTCAGTCCGTGCGGCCTGCGAAACCGCCCGACCACCATGTGGCGGGCGCCTTCGGTCATCAGGCCGTCGGCGTCTTGAAGAGCCCGGCCTTCCGCAGGAGCGAGCTCACCGTTTCGGACGCCGTGGCGCCCTTGTCGAGCCAGGCGCGCGCCTTCTCGGTGTCAACGGTGATCTGGTCCGCCTCCACCTTGGCCTTCGGCGCATAGGTGCCGATGACGTCGATGAAGCGGCCGTCGCGCGGCGCCGTCTTCTCGGCGACCACGATGCGGTAGATCGGGAGCTTCTTCCGCCCGACCCGGCGGAGACGAATGCGAGTTGCCATGTATCGATCCCTTGGGTTACGTGCTCAGCCGGGAAACCCGCGCCCAAAGGGCATGCGAGCGCCGGGTTTACCTGCCGACTTCATGTACTTCTGCATCTGCTTGAACTGCGCCATCAACTGATTGACTTCCTGTACCGTCCGGCCACTCCCCCGCGCGATCCGGCTCCGCCGCGATCCGTTGAGGAGGTCGGGGTTCTGCCGTTCCTTCAGGGTCATCGAGAGGACGATGGCCTCCACATGCTTCAGCCGGTCCTCGCCCACGTTGGCCTGCTTGAGCATCTGGGCGTTCACGCCCGGCAGCATGCCCAGCACATTCTTCAGCGGTCCAAGCTTCTGCATCTGGCGCATGGCCGACAGGAAATCCTGCAGGTCCATGCCGCGCTTCGACACCGCCTTCTTCGCGAGCCGGCTCGACTCCTCCTCGTCCAGCGAGGATTGCGCCTTTTCCACCAGGCTCAGGACGTCGCCCTGCTGGAGGATCCGGCCCGCCATCCGCTCGGGGATGAACGGCTCGAGCGCGTCGAGCTTCTCGCCGACGCCGATGTACTTGATCGGCGCCCTGGTCACTCCGTAGATGGAGAGGGCCGCGCCACCCCGGGCGTCGCCGTCCATCTTGGTGAGGATCACCCCGGTGATCCCCAGCGCCTCGTGGAATCCGCCGGCGATCCGGACCGCGTCCTGTCCGGTCATGCCGTCGGCCACGAGCAGAATTTCATGGGGCTTGATCGCGGCCTTGAGCCGCGACAGCTCCTCCATCATTTCGCTGTCGATCTGCAACCGGCCCGCGGTGTCGACCAGGACCGTCCGCGCCCGGGCCTTGCCCGCCGCCTCGATCCCGCGCCGCACGATGCCCACCACGTCGGTGACACCGGGCTCCGCATGCACCCCCACACCCGCCTGCCCCGCCACCGTCACCAGCTGATCGACCGCGGCCGGACGGTAGACATCGGCTGCCACCAGGAACGGCGCCTTCTGTTCCAGTTTCAGGCGCTTCGCCAGCTTGCCGGCAGTCGTCGTCTTGCCGGATCCCTGCAACCCAACGATCAGGATGACCGTCGGCGGCACGGAGGCAAAGGCGATCGGCGCCTGCTTCTCGCCGAGCAACGCCACCAGCTCGTCATAGACGATCTTGACGACCTGCTGACCGGGGCGCACCGACTTGAGCGCCTCCGCGCCAATCGCGCGCGCCTGCACCCGCTCGAGAAATTCGCGCGTGAGGTCGAAACTGACGTCGGCCTCAAGCAGCACCCGCCGGACCTCGCGGAGCCCTTCCTTGACAGCATCCTCTGTCAGTACGCCACGGCCCGCCAATCGGCGGAGCGTGTCGGACAGTTTGGAGGAAAGCTCGTCGAACATAAGCCCTGAAACGTAAGCGGATTAAGGGGTTGAGGCAATGGGGAGGCAGGGAGGCAGGGAGGCAGGGAGGCAGGGAGGCAGGGAGGCAGGGCAAGCTAGCTATTTCGGCGTTTCGCGAGCCCCGATCGAACGATACAGGCCCCAGGTGAGCATTCCGGCGTGATCGCGGAGGGCTTCGAGCTCACCCCACTCTGCCTGGGTGGAATACCCAAGCTCTTTGGCCATAAGAAGATACACCTGAACCTCAGCCAGCGAACCGATCGCGATGTCCAGGAACCGCCTGAACTCCCGGTTGCCACGCTTCGCGGAGCCCTCGGCAATGTTAGCGCTGACCGAGACCGCCGCTCTCCGCACCTGCGAACTCAGTCCATACCGCTCCTCCGGTGGCCAGCGACTGGTTGCGCGGTAAATCGCCAGTGCCAGGGCATGGGCTGCCTGCCACGCTTTCAGCGCCTCAAACCGCTTACCGTTTGCCGTTGCAACACCTGAGGAGGGCATGCGGGAATATCGGAAGGCCAATTGCGGGCCTCATCACCCTGTTTGCGCAGCGGGGATCGATGCATCTCAGCGAGTCTGTGCAGTCCGCTTCTTCTGCCTCCCTGCCGCCCGGCCTCCCTGCCAAACCTCGAGTAGCATCTCTTCGATCTGCTCGACCGGCATCGCCTTCGCGAAAAAGTGCCCCTGTCCCAGTTCGCAACCCAGCGCCACGAGGACTTCGCGCTGCTCGGCGACCTCCACGCCTTCGGCGATCGTCCGCAGCTTCAGTGTGTCGCCCAGCCCGATGATGGCGCGGGCAAGCGCTGATTTCTCCAGCCCCGCCCCGACGTCGTCGATGAACGGCTTGGCAATCTTCAGGATATCGATCGGAAACCGCTGCAGGTAACCGAGCGAGGAGTACCCGGTGCCGAAGTCGTCGATGGCCAGCCCGACCCCAAGGCCCTTGAGCCCCCGGAGCTGCTGCTGGGCTGAATCGGCCTGCTGCATCAGGACACTCTCGGTGATCTCAAGCACAAGCGCCGAGGGCTCGACACCCGTCACACCCAGCGCCCGGCGCGTCTCGTAGACCAGGTCGGGTTCCTGGAGCTGCCGTCCCGAGAGGTTGACGCTCATCACCCAGTCTGCCCCGGGGTAGGCTTCCCGCCACCGATGGATCTGGTGGCACGCTAAGCGAAGCACCCAAGCGCCGAGGCGGACGATCAGGCCGGTTTCCTCCGCCAGGGGGACGAAATGGCTCGGCAGCAGGTGGCCGTACTTGGGGTGATTCCATCGCACCAGCGCCTCGAACCCGAAGATCTCCCCGGTCCGCAGGTGCATGATGGGCTGATAGTGGAGGACAAGCTCCTCGCGCTCGATCGCCCCCCGCAACGCCGCCTCCATTTCGAGCCGGTGGCGGGAATCGGCCACCATCTTTGACTCGTAGGTAGCGAATCGGCCCTTCCCCTGCCGCTTGGCGGTGTACATCGCGAGGTCGGAGTTGCGCATCAGGTCGTCGGCGCTCTCATCGCCCACCGCCGTGGCGATGCCGAAGCTGAGCGACACATGCACCTCGTTGTGCCCCAGATGGAAGGGCGCCTGCATCGTGCTGACCAGTCGGTCCACCAGGACCGCCGTGCCGTCGTTGCCCTGTACGTCCTCGATGAGGATGCCGAATTCGTCGCCGCCGAGGCGTGCCACGGTATCGGTGCTGCGGGCACAGGTCAGGAACCGATCGGCGGCGAGCCGCAGGAGCTGGTCGCCCTCGGCGTGGCCGAGACTGTCGTTGACCTTCTTGAAATCATCCAGGTCAAGGTACAGGACGGTGACCTCGCGACCCTGCCGGCGCGCAATGGCCAGCGCATGGCTGACCCGGTCGCGGAACAGCGCCCGGTTGGCCAACCCGGTGAGGGAATCGTGGAACGCCTGGTGCATGAGCTCATCGCGCAGGCGCTGGCGTTCGCTCACGTCCCGGATGTTCAGCACGATGCCGAGCACCGTCGGGTCGTCGATCAGGTTGGTCGCGATCGTCTCGGTGTGCAGCGCCGAGCCATCCGGCTGGCGGAATCCCCACTCTATCGGCGCCGGCAGGCTGGAGGTCCGGCTGGCTTCCCGAAGGAATTGGTCCGCGCGCTCCCGGTCGTCGACGACGAGCAGCGACTGGACCGGCAGCCCGAGCAATCGCGCGGGGTCGTAGCGCAACACGCGGACCGCCGAGGGGCTGACGTACTGGATGGTCCCCGCCGAATCCACCACGAGAATGACGTCGGAGGAATGCTGCACCAGGGAGCGGAATCGCGCTTCGTTGTGTCGCGCGGCCGTCTCGGCCAGCAAGCGGACGTTCTGCCGGACCGCCAGCAGTTGTCGCACGACGACCAAGCCGGTGATGACCAGGGCGCCGACCGCCAGCTGGGTGACCGGTTCCCGATCGGGCTTGAACGCCTCGAACAAGAGGAGCCCGAAGGTGATCCCGACGGCGAGGTACGGCAGCGGGCTCAGTGGCTGCGACCGGGGCTGGTACTCCTCGGTGCCTGAGGTCCGCGGAACCGGGCGCCGAAAGTAGAGCTCCATGCTCGCGATCATGAGGAGGTACACCATCAGGTACACCGCGTCGACGACCGTCGCGCCGCGTTCGCCGGTCTGCACCTGGATCAAACCGAAGGTGAGGTCGGCAATGACGCTCAGGAGCACACCGCCGACCAGCAGGCCGAACGCCCAGCGATTGCGGTCGATCGGGCCGCGTAGCAGCACCGAGGTGATGCCGAGCAGCACCAGGAGGCTGGCGAGGGGGAAGGCGTAGGTGATGACGGTTGCACCGATGCCGGCCACGAGCCCCGGCGCGCCCGGACGGACCGTGAAATACCAGATCATCACGCCGCCGCCCACCAGCACCATCGTGGCATCGAGCACAAACTTCCACCACTCGAGATGAATGCGGCGCGTCAGCGGGAAGGCAAGCAAGGCGGTGAGGAGCAGCAGGCTGTCGGAGAGATAGAAGAGGTCGGCCCAGCTCACGGCGGGGCTCTCACCTCGCACCAAAACGTAGTACACCGAAATGCTGTTGCCGACGAGTACCGCCAGCGAGCCAACGCCCATGAGTCGCAGCGCGCGGCGCACGCCGGGGTCCAGGACCTTGCGCGTTGCGGCCAGGAAGCAGAGGGCGGCCAGGGTCAGGTTGAGCGGCATGAAGCCGGCGTTGCCAACCAGGTCGCGGAGTGCGGTGCTGCCGAGACCGGACCGCTCCCAGAACAGATACGCGAGGCCGTAGACGGCCGTCAGGAACGCCACCGGCCCGACGGGCGGAAATCCGCTTCGCCGGGTCCAGCGATCCGGGGTGGCCTCTACGACCTCAGCGGTCGTCATCTGGTCGTGTGTTCGAGAGCATTCAGGGGCCTTCGATTCGGGATTCAGCACGGTAAACCCGCCTCTGGCATCCATTTATGACGGGAAGCCGGGGGCCGGGAGGCCGAATCTCCTGCAAATCCGAAGCCTGAATTCACCCGGATGGCACCCTGCCGGACTGACCGGGGGCCCCCCTATACTCCGGGATGGACTCCCAAGACCTCCTCGCAGGCCTGCTGACCGTCGCCGTAGGCGCCATCTCCGGCGGGCTCACCAATGCGGTCGCCATCTGGATGCTCTTTCACCCCTACGAGCAGCGCGGCCGCTGGCCGTTGCGGTTTCACGGCGCAATCCCCAAGAACAAGGCGCGGCTGGCCAAGAGCATCGGCAAGACGGTCGGCGAAAAGCTCCTCACGCCCGCCGATCTCTCGCAGCGACTCTCCGCCCCCGAAGTCCGGGCGGCCTTTGACGGCGCGCTGAGCGGGTTTCTCGACGAGCTCCTGGAACAGGAACGGGGGCCGCTGATCGACCTGATCCCCGCCTCGATGGCGAGTGATCTCGATCGATGGATCGACCAGATCGGGGACCGGGTGGCGGACGATCTGGCGGTTTACATGGCCAGCCCCGCGTTCGAGGCGCAGGCCGAGCGCTGGATGACCCACTGGAGGGTCGAATACGGAGATCGTCCGATCGGGGAATTGCTCACCACCGACCGCCGGGAGGCGTTCGAGGAACGAGTGGACGGCTGGCTGCGCCAGTTCACGGAAGGCGAGGATCTCGAAGGCGCCCTCCGGCATTTTGTCGACGTGCAGCTGGAGCGGCTGGGGAAAGACGATCAACCGCTGATCGACCGGTTGCCGCCTGGACTGGTCGGGACGCTCGAGGCGTCGATCAGCGATTACCTCCCGGTGGCGATCGAGCGCATCGGCGCGGTGCTCGCCAACCCTGACTCGAAGGGGAAGATCCACCTGGCGCTCCGCACCGCGTTCGACCGTGCCGTGCGCGACCTGCTCCTGCACGAGCGCCTGCTGGCCAAACTCGTCGTAACCGACCAGACGTTCACCCGACTCCTCGACGGCCTCGAGCGCGAGGGGTTCGAGCGCTTTGCCGAATCCCTCTCCACCCCCGAAATGCGCGGGCAACTGACGCGGGCCGTGAATGACGGTCTCGAGAGCTTCTGGCGCATCCCGCTTCGCGATCGCCTGGCAGGGATGGGCGCCGAGAAGCAGGCCGCGCTGGCCGGCACGCTTGGCGACTGGCTGGTAAAGGTCGCGCGCGACGACACCACGCGAACGGTGGCGCGCCGTGCGGTGGGGCGCCTCCTCGACACCACCCAGCGCCGCACCTGGAACGATCTGCTCGGCGCGGTGCCGCCAGCGCGGGTGGCGCGATTCGTCGCCGAGGCGGCCGGGGGGCCGGACGGCAGACGGTGGGTTGCCAACACGGCGCGCGGTGCGCTCCGTGCGCTCTTGCGTCGTCCCCTCGGGCGGCCCTCGGTCTGGCTCGGTCCGGAGGCGACCGCACGGGCGCGGACCAGCATCCTGAACGCGGCATGGGGCTGGACCGAGCGGCAGGTGCCCCGCGTCGTCGCCCAGTTCAAAGTGCAGGAAATGGTGGAACAGAAGGTGCTCGGGTTCTCGACACAGCGGATGGAGGAAATCATCCGCAACGTGACACAGCGCGAACTCACCCTCATCGTCCGGCTCGGCTATGTCCTCGGCGCGTTGGTGGGCTTGATCGCCTTTGGAATCAACCAGGCGCTGCGGTAGTCCGCTTCCGGTACCGGGCGCGTCCGGAGGATGACGCGGCATGGCCCGCTCCCCCTACCGTGAGGCAGCGGGGGCGCGGTGCCTCCCGACTCATCACGCCGGAGGGGCGCATGGGACTGATGCCGGAGCCACGGGAGCTGGAAGCAGACATCGAGAAGGCGGCACAGGTGGCCGACGGGCTGGCCGAGGCAGTGGGGAAGGGGCCACGACACGCCACCGCGGCGGCTCGCAGGCTGACGGACGAGGAGTTGACCCTGGGCCTCGCCTTCCTGGCCCGTGTCATGGAAATCGCGGCGATGTCCTCGCGTGCGCTCGCCGATGTCGAGCGCGAACGGCAGCGCGCGGGGGCGCGGCTGCGGCTGAACTAGGGGAGGGAGTTCCAGCCGGCCCACGCGACCGGGGCAATGACCACCCGCGTCCCGGGATGGCCAGCGACATCCATCGCATCCACTGTGGTGCGATACCCGGCACGAACCCGTGCCCGGAGCCGAGACCCGCTGCCAGCGAGGAATCGATCGGCGGCGCGCTGGTCGTCCCAGGCGATGAGCCAGACGAGGGCGGGCCCCTCCGGGCTCTGGTACAAGCGATAGCGATCCCCGGCCCAGCCAATCGGAACGGTGGTGCTGACCACCTCGGCGCCGGCCAGATCGGCGGACAGCGTCGCAATACCCATCTCCCCCATCACATCCGATTCTCCCGGCGCCGCCCCGACCGTGTCCAGTGGCACCTCGACCGGCATGTCACGCGCCGCATACCGTTGCGGGTGGAGGACCTGTTCGGTGGAGACGGGGATCGCGTCTCCATACGGCTGGCCGGCGCCCGCGTCATTGCGCTCGTACCAGCGGACGAACTCCGCCCCTTCGAGGTACGGAAAGATCAATCCCTCCTGCAGCACCCGTGGCGTTTCCGCAAACACCTGCATCGAGCCGCGGGCACTGATGAGCTGCTCGCGGAAGGTCTCCCAGATCGCGTCATCGTTCAGGAAGTCCTGCCCCGGCGCCATCATCTTCATCGACGCGAGCGTCGCCTGCCCCTCGAGCATCGCCTGCGCGGCGGCCAGTCGGTCGGAATCGCGACGCTGGTTCATGATTGAATCGAGGGCGAGGTAGTCGTACTGGAGGGCGTGGACCAGTTCATGGGCCAGGACAAACTTGAACTGGGCCGACTTCACGTCGCTCCCTTCGTACACGAACAGCGTGCCCGAGTCGGGGTCGAAGAATCCCGCCACCTGTTCCTCATACAGCGCGGTCAGCAGGCGTCGAATGTCGAGGCTGTCCGGCACCTGCCCGAGGAGGCGGTAGACGTCGTGCATGGCGGTCAGGCGCTCGGGAGGGAGCTCCTCGTTGAGCTTGGTGGAAAGGTAGGTGGCCACCTGCGCGCGCGAACGGACCGCGTAGCGTGGGGGCGCCTTGAAGGGGAGGCCGACAGTCTGTTCAACGACCGGGCTGAGGCTGTCGACCAGCCGGCCGACCGCGTCGCCCGAACCGCCCGGCGCCTCTCCCCGGCAGGCGGTGAGGGCCGCCGTGCCGAGGAGCACCGAGACTACAACCCGATGTAGGCGGTATACCATGCGATGATGGCGGGGCCGGCGATCCAGGTGGCGACGGCGCCGAGAGAGAGGAACACGCCGAACGGAACGAGTTTCTTCCGGCCGAGCAGGCTCAAGGGGAGGAAGATGAGGGTGCCAAGCAGTGCGCCGAGGAAGATGGTCAGCAGGACGCCCTGCCAGCCGACGAAGGCGCCGACCATGGCCATCATCTTCACGTCGCCACCTCCCATGGCCTCTTCCTTCAGGATCAGCTGGCCCGCGAAGCCGATCAGCCAGAGGAGGCCGAAGCCGGTGGCGGCACCGATCAAGGCGGGGAGGAGCGTCGAGATACCGCCCACCAAGCCAAAGAGGAGCCCGATGACCAACCCACCCCAGGTGAACTCGTCGGGGATGATGTACTCGCGCGCATCTGTCAGCGCGATGCCAAGGAGGATCGTGAAGAAGAGCGCGCCCCGGAGCCCTTCGATCTCGAGGGGGTAGGCCCACGCCATTGCCGCCCAGATGCCGGCGGTCAGCAGTTCCACGCCGGGATACATCGGCGAAATCGGCAGTCCGCAGCCCCGGCACTTGCCGCGGAGCAGCAGCCAGGAAACGACCGGAATGTTGTCGTACCAGGCGATGGGCTTCTCGCAGCGCGGGCACCGGGAGCGCGGCCGGATGACCGAAAGCTCCGCGGGCCAGCGGGTGATGCAGACGTTCAGGAAGCTCCCGACCATGAGGCCGAAGATCCCGGCGATGATCGTCACCAGCATTTCAAGCGTCACGCCGCACCTCGTAGAGGAGGATTCCCGCCGCCACCGCCACGTTCAGGGACTCCACGCCCCCCGCGAGGGGGATGGCCAGCCGACGACTTGCTTCCCGCTCGACCTCCGGACGGATGCCGGCGCCCTCGTTGCCGAGGACCAGGGCCACGGGCGCCGTCAACCGCTGACCGCCCGGGCGTTCACCGCTGCTGTCCGTTACCCAGAGCGCCGCGCCGACACGCTTGGCCCAGGCGAAGCACTCGCCGTCGGTGGCGGAGACGGCCGGCAACCGGAAGAGCGCCCCCATCGCCCCGCGCACCACCTTCGGGTTGGTCAGCTCCGCGGTGCCTTTCAAGGCAATCATCCCGCTGGCGCCCAGCCCGAGGGCCGTCCGCGCGATGGCGCCGACATTCCCGGGATCCTGCACGCCGTCGAGGACCACCACCACGTCGCCCGCACCCGGCGTCAGGCGGTCGAGACTCCACGTCGGCGGCTCGAAGACGGCAATGACGCCCTGCGGGTGTTCCGTGTCAGCGAGCTCGGCGAGGGCGCGGTCGTCCATCTCCACCAGCGGCACCCCGGCGGCCGCCAGCGCGGTTTTGAGGGCCGCCCCCCGTGGAGTAGTTTCCAGCGCAGGTGACACCGCGGCGTGCCGGAGCACGACCCGCGCGCCGAGCGCCTCCTCGACCAGCCGGACCCCCTCCGCCAGTGCCAGTCCACGGCGCTCGCGGCCGCGGCGGAGGCGAAGATCACGAATCAAGGTCTCGACACCGGCCACGGCCACACTCCTGACGGGTAATTGATGCAGATCGCGTTGACCATCGCCGGATCCGACTCGGGAGGCGGGGCCGGCATCCAGGCCGACCTCAAGACCTTCCACCAGTTTGGCGTGTACGGCACCTCGGTCATTGTCGCGCTGACCGCGCAGAATACTCGCGGCGTGCGTTCTGTGCACGCCATCCCGGCGGACATGGTCGGTCAGCAACTGGCCGCCCTCGCGGAAGACCTTCCTCCCGCCGCCCTCAAGACCGGCATGCTCGCGAGCCCCGCACTGGTCCGGCAGGTGGCGGACGCGATTCGCGGCTACGGCTGGTCCCGGCTCGTCGTCGATCCGGTCATGGTGGCCACGTCGGGGGACCGACTGCTCGATGTCGAAGCCGAGGCGGTCGTTCGCGAATCGCTGGTGCCCCTCGCGACCGTGGTCACACCGAACCTGGAGGAAGCGGCCATCCTCGCTGAGATGCGCGTGGAGGACGTGCCCTCAATGGAGCGGGCCGGGCGTCGGATTCTCAGCTTTGGCGCCGAGGCGGTACTCGTCAAAGGCGGCCACCTGACGTCGACGACGCTGCTGGACCTGCTGGTGACCCCGGCCGGCACCCGACGCTTCGAGCATCCGCGCATCGAAACCACCTCCACCCATGGCACCGGCTGCACCCTCTCCGCCGCCATCACGGCCGGACTGGCGCTCGGACGGCCGCTGGAGGCGGCGGTGTCCGACGGCATCGACTATGTCCAGCGTGCGCTGCTGGCCGCTCCGGGCCTCGGCGGCGGCCACGGACCGCTGAACCACCGCGTCTAGAGCCGCGCCACAATCCCCTCGATCAAGTCGCCCAGCCGCTGCCCAACCTGTGCCGCAGTCTCCATGACCTCCGCATGGCTGAGCTTGGCGTCCGACACGCCGGCGGCCGCGTTGGTGACAGTGGAGATTCCGAGGCAGCGCATGCCCCGGGCGTTCGCCACAATCACCTCCGGCACCGTGCTCATCCCGACGGCGTCGGCGCCGAGGGTCCGCAGCATCCGGATCTCGGCCGGCGTCTCGTAGCTCGGCCCTGACAGCGCGGCGTAGACCCCCTGCTCGAGCGGCGTTCCCTGTTCGCGCGCCACGTCGAGCGCAATTGCGCGGAGGGCCGGGTCGTAGGCGGCGGACATGTCGGGAAACCGCTGCTCTCCTGCCAGCACCGGTCCGGTCAACGGATTCTGGCCGGTCAGGTTCAGATGATCAGTGATCAGCATGAGCGTCCCCGGCTGAAAGGTGGCCCTCACCCCCCCTGCCGCGTTCGTCACCATGAACGTCGTGACACCAAGCTCGGCCACGAGGCGCGCCGGCAGCGCCGCCACATCGGCGGCGTGGCCCTCATACAGATGAAACCGGCCACTCTGCGCAATGACCGAACGACCGGCGAGCGTGCCCACCACCAGTTCACCCGAGTGGCCCTGCACCGTCGGCACGTGGAAGCCTGGAATTTCGACGTAGGGAATACGCACCGCATCGGTCAGCCGATCCGCCAAGCCACCGAGCCCGGACCCGAGCACGACCGCAACCTCCGGCGCGCGGTTTCCGAGCCGATCTCGGACCGCCGCGACCGTGGCGGCCAGCGCGGCGGCCATCAGACCAGCATCCCGGCCAGCGCCGCCGACATGAACGCGGCCAGGTTGCCCGCGATCATGGCACGGAGCCCCAGCTTGGCAAGTTCCCCCCGGCGCTCCGGGGCCAGGCCGCCGATGCCGCCGATCTGTATGGCGATCGACGAGAAGTTGGCGAAGCCGAGCAGCGCGTAGGTGGTGATGACGGCGCTCCTCGGCGCAAGCACAATGCCGCTGCCGAGGTCGCTGGCAAACTGGGCGTAGGCGACGAACTCGTTCAGCGACGTCTTGATCCCGATCAGTCCGCCGACATAGGTGCTGTCGGCCCAAGGGACGCCCATGACCCAGGTGAGGGGCCGCAGCAGCTGCCCCAGCAGGTACTGGAGGCTGAGCGGCGTTCCGGTGAGGTGCAGGACGGACGACCCGAACCACTGCAGCCCGAAATTGAGCATCGCCACCAGCGCGACGAACGCCATGAGCATCGCGGCGACGTTGATGGCCAGCTGCACGCCCTGGGCGGCGCCACCGGCCGCCGCATCGATCACGTTCGACTCGGTCCGCTCGATCTCCATCTTGAGCGTGCCCTTGGTGAGTGGCTCGCCAATCTCCGGGCGGATGATCTTGGAAAGGATGAGGCCGGCCGGGGCGTTCATGACACTCGCGGCGAGCAGGTGCGCCGCGATGTTCGGGAAGGTCCCCTGCAGCATCCCGACGTACGCGGCCAGCACGCCGCCAGCGACCGTCGCAAAGCCACCCACCATGACGGTGTTGAGCTCGGAGGTGGTGAACGTCTTCACGAACGGCTTGATGAGCAGCGGGGCCTCGGTCTGTCCGAGGAAAATATTGCCGGCCGCGGAGAGCGTTTCCGCACCCGACGTGCCCAGCGTTTTCTGCATGACCCATGCAATGCCCTTGACCACCACCTGCATGATGCCGAGGTAATAGAGCACGGACATCAGCGACGAAAAGAAGATGATCGTCGGCAGGACATTGAACGCGAAGAAGGCCCCGGTATTGGCCACGAAGCCTGCCGTGGCATCCAGGCTGCCGCCGGGTCCGGGCAGGCCGACCGGTACCGTCGACTGCACGAGGTTCCCAAAGACGAACCGGGCGCCCTGTTCCTGGAACCCAAGCAGCCCGGTAATGGCCCGGCCGGCGAAGTTGAACACCATCTTCCCGGTGCTCGTCTTGAGGACCAGGAACCCGAACGATGCCTGCAGGGCCAGCCCGCTGGCCACCAGCCGCCAGTCGATCTTCTTCCGGTCGTAGGACAGCAGCACCGCCAGCCCGATCATCGTGGCGATCCCCACCAGGCCCATCAACCGGCTGGCCAGCGGCGTGTCCAGCCCGGCTTGTGCGGCACCCAACCGCTCCGCCGCGCTCTGCACCAGCAGCAGCGCGCTCACCGGATTGCCTCGAGCTCGGCGCCGACTTCGGCGAGCAGTGCTTGCCGGTCCGGCCAGGGCAGAAAGGAGGAGGTGCAGGCGTTCAGGATCATCCGATCAATCTCCGCGCGGGAGAAGCCAAGCTCGGTGTGGGCCAGCCAGTATTCGCGTGACAACGACGTCCCACTCATCAGCCAGCTGTCGGTACAGAGCGTCACGTTGAGGCCGGCATCGAAATACCGCCGAACCGGGTGGTCCGCGATCCTCGGCACGGCGCGGGTCTGCAAGTTGCTGCTGAGGTTGGTCTCGATCAGGATGCGGCGGTCGCGCACATAGTCCTGCAACGCCGGATCCTCGGCGAGCCTGGTTCCGTGTCCCAGCCGATTGGCGTGGCAGACCCAGATCGCCTCGGCCACCGACTCGGCCCCGGCCGCCTCGCCGGCGTGCACCGTGATCCCAAGCCCCCCCACCAGCGCGGCGTCGAAGGCGGCGCGATGCACCCCGGGGAGACGGCCCGCCTCCCCACCAGCCAGATCAAACCCGATCACTCCGTGCGCGCGGTTGGCCACCGATCGGTCGGCGATACGCAGCGACGTCTCCGGATCGTAATGACGGAGCGAACAGTTGATGATGCCGACCCGCACCCCGAAATCTCGCGCTCCCCGCGAGAGCCCGCGCCACTCTGCCGCGATCACCTCGTCGAGCGAGAGTCCATTCCGCGTGCTGAGTTCGGGGCAGTAGCGGACCTCGAGAAGCCGGAGGTTGTCGGCCGCCGCATCCTCGACCATCTCGTACGCGACGCGCTCGAGCGCCTCGGGCGTCTGCAGCAGGGCAATGGTGACATCGAACCGCCGCAGGTAGTCCTCGAGGTCGCCCGCGTCGTCCACGAGCATGTAGCGGCGCAACTGGTCGGGATCCCGCGTCGGAAGCTCGACCCCCGCCGTCGCGGCGAGCTCGACCATCGTCGTGGGACGCAGCGAGCCGTCGAGGTGGACATGCAGCTCGGCCTTGGGCAGCCGGCGAATGATCTCAGGTGTCAGCATCGGCTCCACCGGCGCGCCGGGCGCTCACCGCGACCCGGAGGATCGCGCCGCTGACGAGCACGGTCTCCGGCGACACCGGCAACCCACGGGCGTCGGTGATGGCCACGCCCGCCTTATCGGGTGGCGAGGCACGTGCGGGGTCATCCTGTGCAGCGGCCATGGCGGCGGTGCCCCCTCTGGGGAGCATGACGCGACGCCCGTTGACGAATACCGGAATGGTGTCGTTCATCGGGAGGGAATGAACCGGGCATCCTCAGGGGGCCGGACGGGCCGCGGCAGGCGGCGGAGGTAGAGCTCCATCACCTCGATGTCGCTCATGCCCGCGTTCACCTGTGGCGCTCCGCGCAGCATGGTGTACCCGCCCTGGCCGGCCGCCAGGAAGGAATTGACCGCGAGGGTGTAGTGGTCCTTGTCCTTTGGCTTCTTGCCGTTGGCCAGGCGCAGATCCCGCACCCGCTGGCCCGCTGGACGCGTCGAGTCATAGGTGACGCGAATCCCGGACACGTGGGCGTCGGGGCCCGATGCCGTAATCGAGGCCTCCGCCATTTCGCGGAGTTGGCGGCCGGTGATCGTGACGGTCACCGCCTGATTCTGGAACGGCATCACCGTGAACAGCTGCCCGAACGTGAGGGGGCCGGCGGCGACGTCGGCGCGGATGCCACCATTGTTGACGAGGGCGACGTCCGCACGCAGGACATTGCGGAAGGCATCCGCCATCAGATTGCCAAGCGGATACTGCTTGCCGGTGCGCGGGAGTGGCAGGGCGATGTCGGTGATGATCCGCTTCGAGAGGCTGTCGGTCAGCTGGACCGAGCGGGCGACCAGCGCCCCGATCGCCGAGTCCGGGGTGACCTGATCCACCCAGACCGTCTGGACATTCACGTCGATCTTGCGCGCACCATCGACGGTACGAATGATGTCCACGACCCCGATGGCGGTCCCATTGTTCCGGGCCTGCACAATCGGCACACCGTTGCGCTCCGCGTCGATGAGCGTGTGGCTGTGCCCCGAGACGATGAGGTCGATGGTACCGGGCGGGAGCGATTGTGCCATGTCGAAGATCTCGCCGGCGCACGCCAGGGAGTCACACCGCCCACCGGAGTGCGCGAGCAGCACCAGGAAGTCCGGATTGGCGCTGCGCGCTTCCTCGACAACATCCTTGATGGAGGCGTACCCCGAGCCGAACGTCAGGCCGGCAATGTTCTGCGGGGCGACAATCTCCTTCGTCTCGCTGGTGATGAAGCCCACCACCGCCACCTGGTAGTTCCCGGCCCGGACCATCCGCCACGGCGTAATCCAGTCGGGGCGCTTTCCGGTCAGGGAGTCGAAGATGTTGGCCGCAACCCAGGGATAGTCCGACTCCCGCATGCGGGCGCGGAGGGTGTCCGCCGACCAGTCGAAGTCATGATTCCCGACGGCCGCCGCCTGGATGCCCATCAGGTCGAACGCCTCGATGGTCGTCCTGCCATAGGTCATGTTGGAGGGCAGCGTGCCCTGCATCTCGTCCCCGCCGTCCAGCCGCAGCGTCGTGCAGTTGCATCGCGCCGCGAGCGAGTCCATCGTGGCGTCGACCGCGGCGGCGCCGCCAACCAGCCGGCCGTCGGACCAGCTGTAGACCCTCGGTTCGAGCGCGCCGTGGAAGTCGTTGATGGTCAGGATGCGCAGCTGCAGCGTGTCGCGCGCCGGAGGCCTGGTCAGCAACCGGGCTGAGGTCAGCGCCGCCGGCGGAGTGATTCGCCAGTTGTGCGCCCCAAACTCCACTGGATCGATCTGGCCCCGCCGCCGGAGGTCGGCCACCAGCAGCTCGCGGACACTCTCGGTCTGGTCGTAGACAAGCGGCGCCCCGCGAAGGGCCTCAAACCCGCCCCCGCCTTCCTGGCGGTAGCTGTTCAACGCCAAGGTGTAGGTCGCCGAGGGAACCACGTCTCGACCCTTGACCCGCAGACCCCGCACCCGGCTTCCCGCCGGCTGCGAGAGATCCAGCTCATAGTCCGCACCCGTGACGACATCGAAGTTATAGCCCGGAATCGTGGGGTCGGTGCCGACCTTGCCGGTGGAGTCCACCGTGTAGTATTGCGCGCTCTGTTCCAGGTATGCCGCCAGCTGTGCCCCGGTAATCCGGATGCCCCGCAGCGTGTTCTCGTAGGGGTAGACGCCGGCCACGTCGGCGAGACGGATCTCCCCGGCGGGCAGGCCGGCGCGGGGATCGAACACGGCGGTGGATGCCAGGTCGGTCCCGGCCTGGCGGCGCTGCACCTCATTGATCCAGGTGGTCAGCGGGACCGCCTCGACTCGTCCATCCCGGCCGGGCATCGCCGCGGTCCCGACGGCCAGCGGCGTGGAGGCCCAGATCCGCACTTCATCCTGCGCCTCCGCCACCCGCCGGAAGCGGCCGGGAGGCGGCTCGATGCCTGCCAGATCGATCTGCTCGCCGCGGATGCGCGACACGCGCCACTTGCCGTCCTCACGGACGAGATCCACATGAGCGACGGCCAGCGTCTGCGCGTACGGCTTCGGCTGGATGAAGTGGACGCCGTTCAGAACGGAGTCGCGCATCTGGCGATGGGAGTGCCCCACGACCACCAGGTCGGGGCGCACCGCCCCGCCGGCGAGCGATGCCGCCACGTTCTCGGGTCCGACGCCGAGGGAGTCATAGGAACTCGCGCCGTCCATCCCGCTGTGGACCAGGGTAATGACGAAGTCGGCCTCCTGCCGGAGCCTCCCCAGCTCTCCGGGGGCGGTTGAACCGATGCGTTCAACCCGGACCTGCCCGCGCACGTTGTTCCGGTCCCAGATCATCACGCCGGGAGTGGTGAACCCGGTGACCCCGACGCGGACACCCTGTCGGAGCAGCACTGTCTGCCGGCTGAACATCGGGTCGCCCGACGGCTCGGTCACGATGTTGGCGCTGACCACCCGGAAAGAGGCGCGCCGGAGCATTTCGCGCAGCGGCTCGACGCCGAAGTTGAAGTCGTGATTGCCCGGGGTCGTGACGTCGTACCCGAGCTGGTTCATCACATCGACGATCGGGTTCGGGTCCCGGGGAGCCACCGTGGCGAAGTAGGCCGCGAAGGGGTTTCCCTGCAGGAGGTCTCCCGCGTCGACCAGGATCACCTGATCCGGATACGCCGCACGGAGCGAATCGATCGGGCGGGCGGCCCGCACCAGTCCGCCACCCCACGGCCGGTCGTTCACGTAGTCCCAGCCGGTCGCCCGGCCATGGACGTCCGTCGTGGCAACGATGACCAGGTGAGCGGAGTCCTGGACGGCGGGCGCGGCAGCGGTCAGCAGCAAGAGAGAAAGGAGCATTCCTCAAATATCCGTCCTTCCCCGCAGGTTTGGCAATGCGCCCGCCCGGGACCCTTGCGCTCCGCAGACGATTCGGATATTCGTTTACGCGCATATGAACCCCCCGTCGCCCACCACGGAACTCCTCGTGGCGCTCGCCGAGCCGACCCGGCTCAGGATACTCAACTGCCTCGCGGCAGCCCCGCTCTTCGTGTCCGACCTGCAGACTATCCTGGCGGTGCCCCAGCCGACCGTGTCGCGGCACCTGAAGGTGCTGAAGGAAGCCAACCTGGTCCGCGATACGCCGATTGCGCAGTTCGTCCTGTACCGCCTCCGACGGGAGACTGGCGTCCGGGGCCGGCTGCTGACGGCTACGCTCGAGGCGCTCGGCCAGGAGGAGCAGATGCGGACCGAACGGCACCAGGCCTCCGATCGAAGCCGTGCCAACCCCCGTGTCCGGCTCGCCACGCCGGTGGAGTCCTCGTCATGACACATCGCATTCTCGTGGTCGATGACGAGCCGGACATCACGGCCCTGGTCGCGTACCACCTGGCGAAGGCGGGGTACCGGGTGTCGACCGCCGCCCGCGGGCCGGACGCGCTCAAGGCCGCCGCCGAAGAGCGCCCGGACGTCGTCATTCTCGACCTCATGCTGCCGGGAATGTCAGGGTATGACGTGCTGGCGGAGCTCCGCGCCCGCCCGGAGACCCGCGATATCGGCGTGATCCTGCTGACGGCGCGCAAGCAGGAGGCGGACCGGATCCGCGGGCTCACGCTCGGGGCAGACGATTACCTCACGAAGCCCTTCTCCCCGGCCGAGCTGACCCTGCGGGTCGGCGCGGTCCTTCGCCGCCTCGCCGCGCCGTCCGTGGCGCAGGGCGACACCCTCACGGCCGGCGACATCGTCATCGACCGATCGGCGCTGCGGGCCACCCTCGGTGGCGAGGAACTGGACCTGACCGCCACGGAGTACAAGCTGCTGCTGACGCTGGTGGAGCGCCGGGGCCGGGTACAGACGCGACCCCACCTGCTCGAGACGGTCTGGGAGGCGCAGCCCGACATCCAGACGCGGACCGTCGACATGCACATCCAGCGGCTGCGCACAAAACTGGGGGATGCCGGCCGGCTCATCGAGACCGTTCGAGGCTTCGGCTATCGGTTCCGGGCAACCGACCGCAGTGGGCGGAAGTCGTGACCTTTACCGGGAGAGTCGTCGCGGGCACCCTGCTGGTCCTGGTGGTAAGCGTCGTCGTCCTGCTCTGGACCGCCGACTTCGCCCTGCGCCGGGACCTCGAGGGCGAAGTGGCCACAAACCTCCAGCGGGAGGCGCTGATCGTCCGGGAGGGGCTGCCCGTCGGGGCGGCCGAGGCGCAGGCCTGGATCTACAGGGTCGGGCGGGAGACCGGTTACCGCATCACGCTCATTGCGCCCGATGGTCGGGTTACCGGCGAAAGCGACTACGCCACCCTTCCCCTCCCCGCGATCGAGAACCACGGCCACCGCCCCGAGGTGGTCGCCGCGCTTGCCGATTCACTTGGGGTCAGCAAGCGGAAGAGCGCAACCGTCGGGCGAGAGCTGATATATGTCGCGGTGCCCGGAGGCCCCGGGGTCGTCCGGGTGGCGGCCGATCTCGACCACGTGGACGGCATCGTGCATCGGGCACAGCTGGCCGTGGCCCTCGCCGCGCTGGTTGCGCTCCTGATCGGGACGCTCGTGGCGTGGATCACCGCCGGGTCTGTCACTCGGCCGCTCACCGCCATCACGGAAGCGGCGCGCACCATCGCGGCCGGGCAGGCTCCGCGCTTCCCTCACTCCGGGATCCGGGACATCGACACGCTCGTCCAGGCGCTCCGGCAGATGCACCACGATCTGGCGGACCGGTTCGAGAACCTGCGCCACGAGCAGGCGGAGTCGGCGGCAATCGTGACAGCCATGGTGGAGGGTGTCGTGGCCGCCGATGCCCGGGGGCAGATCGTCACGGCCAACCCCGCCGCGCGCGAGCTGCTGGGATACGGCCCGAAGACCGCGCTCCCGGACATCCAGCAGCTGTTCCGCGGGCGCTCGGCACGGGAGATCGTGCGACGTGTCAGCGAGGGGACCTCGGTCGAAGGTGAGGAAGTCGGGATCGACGGGCGCAAGATCGTGATCAGCGCGCGGCCGCTCCCCACAGGCGGCGCCATTCTCGTGCTCCATGATCAGACCGAAATCAGGCGGCTGGAAGCGGTTCGCCGGGACTTCGTCGCGAATGTCTCCCATGAACTGAAGACCCCGCTGACCAGCATCTCCGGCTATGCCGAGACACTGCTGGCGGAGCGGCCCGATGCGCAGACGGAACGCCAGTTCCTCGAAACGATTTTGGCCAACGCCCACCGGATGCAGCGCCTGGTCGACGACCTGCTCGACCTGGCGCGGATCGAATCGGGGCGCTGGCAGCCTGACCTCGCCGCGATCGATCTTGCCGACGTCGCCGCCGAGGTGGTCTCAGACTTTGCGGCGCGGGGTGACGACCTGGGTGTCACAATCCTGACCGACATCGCTCCAGGCGCTGGCACGCTGCTGGCCGACCCGGAAGGGGTGCGGCTCGTGCTTCGCAACCTGATCGACAACGCGCTCCGTTACACGCCCGCCGGAGGTCAGATCACCCTCCGGAGCCGGGTCGAGGAAGATGGGATCTTGCTGCAGGTCGAGGACACCGGCAGCGGCATCCCGCGGGAGCACCTCTCCCGGGTCTTCGAACGGTTCTATCGGGTTGACCCGTCCCGTTCCCGGGCCGAAGGCGGTACCGGGCTTGGGCTTGCGATCGTCCGACACACGGTCGAGGCCCACGGCGGCCGCGTGGGGATCGAAAGCGAACTGGGATCGGGGACACGGGTGGCTGCCTGGTTTCCAGGGGGCCTAACCGAGGGCAGAAGCGGGGCCGTTACAAAGCCGTGACCCGACGCACGCACGGGCGTGACGCGCCGTTGCGTTCGTTACGCCGCGATGTCCAGCCCCCCCCGGGCATCGCACGGGCGGGCACTGCGCTCCCCGTCGACAACCCATGGGAGCCGATGCGGCCCCGCACGAAAGGGTGTACATGCGTTCCTCGATGTGTCGTTCGGCCGTGAGCCTCGCCCTGCTGGCCCTGATGACCGCCGGTGTGGCCTCGGCGCAGACCAGCTACCCGAATGTGAAGATGGTCGGCCGCCTGCAGGTCGAGTACTATGACTTCAACAACGGCGACAACGCGATCTACGCCGCCATCCCGACCCGGGCCGCCGAGAGCAACTTTCTCATCAGGCGCGCTCGCATCACGGCCAAGGGCAACCTCAGCCAGAACATTTCGTTCGTCATCCAGCCGAGCTACACGACGGGCCAGTCCGGCCTGATCCTGAAGGACGCCTACCTCGATGTGGCGTTCACCAAGCCGGAGGCCAAGAGCGCCGTCGTGCTTCGCGCCGGCCAGTTCAAGCGGTTCTTCGGCCGGTACGAGCTCACCTCGTCGAACAACCTCCCTTCCATCGAACGTGGCGCCTACCGCGGGCTGGTCCCGGTCTCCTCGAACGACCTCGCCATCGGGAACGGCTTCGCCGCGCACGACCTCGGCGCCGGCCTGATGTACACCGGGCTGGACAAGAAGCTGGCCATCATGGCCAGCGTCATGAATGGCGCGCTTTCTCCGAACAACCTGGACATCAACAACTCCAAGTCGTACTACGCCCGCGCCACCTACGCCGTCACCCCGAAGTTGTCGATCGGCGGCTCCTTCGCCAGCCACGACTTCATCCAGACGGTGGACACCTTCCCGACCGACAGCTCCGCCATGAACACCGGCTGGGGCGTCGACGCGCAGTGGGGCGCGCCCGGCGAGGAAGGGCTGTACGTGATGGGTGACTACATGACCGGCCAGAGCATCCTCAACAGCGACAACGGCATCTCCGGCTTCCAGGCGGTCGCGGCATACAACATCCGCATGAAGTCGGCCGACAGCTTCCTCTATGCCATCGAGCCGGCGTTCCGGTACGACCAGGCGGAGCCGAACAACAAGGTTGTCGACGACCAGAGCACGCTCATCACGGCGGGCGTCAACCTCTACCTGACCAGCAAGGCGCAGTTCCGCCTGATGTACGAATCCCAGAGCTTCCAGGACTCCACGCTCAAGACGATCAGCGGCATTCGTACCGCGCTGACCATGAATTTCTAAGGGAGTGACAGCATGACTTTTCGATCCTTCGCCCTCGCGCTCGGCGCGGCCGCCCTCGTGGCGGCCCCCGCCGGCGCGCAGAGCCTGACCGGAGCGGGCGCCACCTTCCCGAATCCGATCTACACGAAGTGGTTCGACGCCTACAACAAGGCGACTGGCGTCCAGATCAACTACCAGTCGATCGGGTCCGGCGGCGGCATTCGCCAGTTCACCCAGGGAACCGTGGACTTCGGCGCCACCGACGGCCCGATGAGCCCCGCCCAGATGGAAGCCGTCCAGAACAACGTGCTGCACATCCCGACGGTCATCGGCGCGGTCGTCCTGACCTACAACCTCCCGTCGCTGGGCACCGCGCAGATTCAGCTCGACGGGGCCACCATCGCCGACATCTACCTCGGGCGCATCACCAAGTGGAACGACAAGCGCATTGCCAGCATGAACGCCGGCGTGGCGCTGCCCAACACCGACATCATCGTCGTCCACCGCTCCGACGGGTCGGGGACCAGCTACATCTTCACCGACTTCCTGACCAAGGTGTCCCGGGAGTGGAAGGACAAGGTCAACTACGCGACCTCCGTCAAGTGGCCGGTCGGTCTCGGCGGCAAGGGCAACGAAGGGGTGACCCAGCAGGTCAAGCAGATCGAAGGGACCATCGGCTACGTTGAGCTGATCTATGCCCTGTCGAACAACCTGCCCTACGCGAAGGTCAAGAACAGCGCCGGCAACTTCGTGGTGCCGAGTCTCGCCTCCGCCACCGCCGCCGCCGCCAGCGCCAAGTTCGCCAAGGACACCGATTTCCGGGTGTCGATCACCAACGCGCCCGGCGCCCAGACCTACCCGATCTCCTCGTTCACCTGGCTGCTCGTCCGGCCGGACTCGAAGGATGCGGGCAAGGCGAAGCTCCTCCGTGACTTCCTCAACTGGATGATCACGCCCGACGCGCAGGCGATGGCTGGTGAGCTCAAGTATGCGCCGCTCCCCGCCGAGGTGGTCGCATTGATCAAGCCCCGGATTGCCGGGCTGAAGGCAAACGGCAAGCCAATTCCTGCCAACTAGTTAGACGCGGAGTTGGGGTGCAACGGCCGGTCCCTGACGGGGCCGGCCGTTCTCATTTCGGCAGTTCCTGTCGTGACATTTCCGTTACACAGCCGTGACCGTCCGCCTACCGTCCCCCGGTAGGTTCCCGCGCTATGGAAGTTTCGAATCCAGCCCCGGACCAGGCCCTCGGCGGCGCCCGCTTCGGCGACCGCTTCTTCAAGGCGCTGCTGACGGTGGCCGCCCTCGCAGTCCCCGTGCTCCTTGGGTTCCTGGTCTGGGAGCTCTGGGTCGGATCACGCGAAGCCATCCATGAGTTCGGCCTCGGATTCCTGACTTCCAGTGATTGGGATCCCGTCGAAGGCCGGTTTGGCGCCCTCCCCCTGATCTTCGGCACCGTCGTCAGCTCCGCGCTCGCCCTGCTGATCGCCGTCCCACTCTCGCTGGGCGTGGCGATCTTCCTGACCGAGTTTGCGCCGATGAAGATCCGTGGTCCTGTGGCCTTCCTCATTGAACTCCTGGCCGCCATCCCGAGCGTGGTCTATGGACTCTGGGGCATCTTCGTGATGATCCCCTTCCTGCGGACCACCATCTACCCATTCCTCAAGGACACCCTCGGCTTCCTCCCCTTCTTCCAGGGACCGATCTACGGACCCGGGATGCTCTCCGCCGCCATCATCCTGGCCATCATGGTCATGCCGTACATCATGTCGGTGTCGCGGGAAGTCCTCCTCGCTGTCCCGAATACCCAGCGCGAAGCCGCCATGGCCCTTGGCGCCACCCGGTGGGAGGCGCTGACAGGCGCTGTGCTCCCCTACGCCCGGTCGGGCATCATCGGCGCCGTCATCCTCGGGCTTGGTCGTGCGCTCGGCGAGACCATGGCGGTCACGATGGTCATCGGCAATCGCCACGAGATCGCCGCGTCGCTCTTTGCCCCCGGGTACACGATGGCTGCGGCCATCGCCAATGAGTTCGCCGAGGCGGTGGAGAACATCCACCTCTCGGCGCTGTCGTACGTGGCCCTGACGCTCTTCGTGGTGACGGTACTGATCAACGCGGCCGCCCGGCTGCTCATCTGGCGCGTCGCCCAGGGCGGCGGAGGGAAGTCGGCATGAACCGCGCCGCCGCCCGCCGCCGTCGCAGCCATTTCATGGTTGGTCTCATGGGACTGGCCGTCGTGATTGCCGTGTTGCCGCTGCTGCTGATTCTCGGCACGCTCGCCGTCAAGGGAGCCAGCAGCCTGAACCTCGCCTTCTTCACCAAGCTGCCCGTGCCGGCCGGCGAGACCGGTGGCGGCGTGATGCACGCCATCGTCGGGACGCTGATGATCGTGGGGACCGCCTGCCTCATCGGGCTGCCGCTCGGCATCGGCGGGGGGATCTACTGCGCGGAGTACCCCGGTTCGAAGCTCGCCACGCTCACCCGGTTCGTATCGGACGTGCTGAACGGCACGCCGTCGATCGTGGTCGGTGTCTTCGCCTGGACCTGGATCGTGGCCTCGCAAAAGCACTTCTCCGCGCTGGCGGGCAGCGTGGCGCTCGCGATTCTCATGATCCCGATGGTCACCCGCACCACGGAAGAGATGATCAAGCTGGTGCCGCACTCCCTCCGGGAGGCGGCGCTCGCGCTGGGCTACTCGCGCTGGCGGACGAGCCTGACCGTGGTGGTGCGCACCACCCTCCCCGGCATCGTGACGGGGAGCCTGCTGGCCGTGGCGCGAGTGGCGGGGGAGACCGCCCCGCTGCTCTTCACGGCGCTGGGCAGCCAGTACCTGTCGTTCAATCTCAACCAGCCGATGGCGGCCCTGCCGCTGGTGGTGTTCACCTACGCCACCGGCCCCTACGAAGAGTGGCACCAGCTGGCGTGGGCCACGGCGCTGGTCCTCATCCTGGTGGTGCTGGTGCTCAGCATCGCCGCACGGTTGGCGACGCGGCGAAAGTTCACCCAGCATGGCTGACCATCCGGCCCGTATCGCCACCGAGCGCCTGAGCGCCATGTACGGGAAGATCACGGCCGTCAAGGACGTCACCCTCGGCTTTGCTCCCAACCGGGTCCACGCCCTGATCGGCCCCAGCGGTTGCGGGAAGTCCACCTTCCTCCGCTCGTTGAACCGGATGCACGAGCTGACGCCCGGAGGCTGGATCACCGGACGCGTCCTGCTCGACGGCAAGGACGTCTACTCGGCCAAGGTCAACCCGATGCAGCTGCGGCGCCGGGTCGGGATGGTCTTCCAGAAACCGACTCCCTTCCCGACGATGTCCATCTTCGATAACGTGGCGGCTGGGCTGCGCGTGGGGGAGCGGCGCTCGCGGACGGAAGTGGCGGCCACGGTTGAACAGGCGCTGCGCGGCGCCGCGCTCTGGGACGAGGTCAAGGACCGGCTCAAGGCCAGCGCGCTCGCCCTGTCCGGCGGCCAGCAGCAGCGGCTCTGCGTGGCGCGCACCATTGCCCCGAAGCCGGAAGTGGTGCTCCTCGACGAGCCGACGGCCTCGCTCGACCCGCAGGGCACCCAGCGCATTGAGGAGTTGCTCTTCACGCTGAAGAAGGAGTTCACGATCGTCATCGTGACCCACAACATGCAGCAAGCCGCCCGGGTCTCGGACACGACCACCTTCTTCTACATGGGCGGCATGGTCGAGACCGGCGCGACGCGGCAGCTCTTCACCTCGCCCGCGCGCGAAGAAACGGAAGCCTACATCACCGGACGGTTCGGATGACCTCCACCCTCGTCGAACGGAAGGCCATGCCGCACGCATCCAGCCTCAGGCCGACGCTCGCCCCGCGGCGGGACGCGGCACGAACTCACGCGACCGGCGAGCCGGTCGTGGAAGCGCGGGACTTCCGCTTTTCCTACGGCGCCACAGAGGTGCTCAAGGGGATCTCGCTCAAGGTGCAGCGCCACGCGGTCACCGCCATCATCGGGCCCTCGGGCTGTGGCAAGTCCACGTTCCTCCGCGCCATCAACCGGATGCACGAACTGCTCCCCGACGTCTCCCACGCCGGTGAGCTGCTGCTCGACGGCCAGTCGATCTACGGGCCCGGGCGGGATCTCGTGGACCTTCGGCGACGGATCGGGATGGTGTTCCAGCGCCCCAACCCCTTCCCGAAGTCTATCTTCGACAACGTCGCCTACGGCCCGGTGGTGAACCGGCTGACCCTGAAGCGGGACCTCCCCGAGCTGGTGGAGCGCTGCCTCCGGCAGGCCGCCCTCTGGGACGAGGTGAAGGATCGCCTGCACGAACCCGGCACCGGGCTCTCGGGCGGCCAGCAGCAGCGCCTCTGCATCGCCCGCGCGCTGGCCAATGCCCCTGACGTCCTGTTGATGGACGAGCCCTGCTCGGCGCTGGACCCGATCGCGACCCAGAAGGTGGAGGAACTCATCTTCGAGTTGAAGCAGCACTACACGATTGCGATCGTGACGCACAACATGCAGCAGGCCGCCCGCGTGTCCGACTTCACCGGCTTCTTCGACCGCGGTGAGTTGATCGAGTTCGGTGACACGGAGCAGCTGTTCACCGCCCCGGCGCACGACCGCACCGAGGCGTACATCACGGGGAGATTCGGATGACCGAGGCCCATCGGCATTTTCACGACGACCTGAGCCAGGTCAAGATTCGCCTGCTGACCATGTCCGGGGAGGCTGAAGCCGCGCTCGGGCTGGCCGTGGACGCGCTGCTCGAGCGCGACACCGCCAAGGCGGAGGCCGTGGTGGCCAGCGACCGGGTTATCGACCAGATGGAGGTCGAGCTCGAGGAGATGTGCATCAACCTGCTGGCCCTGCAGCAGCCGATGGCGCGCGACCTCCGCATGCTGACCTCCGCGCTGAAGATCGCGAACGACCTCGAACGGGTCGGTGACCACGCGGTGAACATCGCGCAATCGGCGCTGCGCCTCGCGGACCAGCGGGCCATCGCGCCGGAACCGGAAATCGTCGAAATGGCCCGGCTCGCACGCGACATGCTCTCCGACGCGCTCGAGGCCTTCATCCGGGGCGACTCGCAAGCCGGGCGCGAGGTATGCCGCCGTGACGACAAGGTGGACGTGCTCCACCGGTCGGTGTTCCGGATCCTCCTCACCCACATGATGGAGGACCCGCACACGATCGGCGCGGGAATGGAACTCTTCCTCGTCAGCCGCAACCTCGAGCGGGTGGCCGACCTCGCCACCAACATCGGCGAGGACGTGGTATTCCTGGTGGAGGGGAAGTCGATCAAGCATCACGCCGAAGACGTGGGTGACGCGGCCTGGCCCGCGGGGGCCCCGAAACGGTGACGCGGGCGCGCCGGGCCGCGCGCACGCGCCTGGCCGCGATCGACGTGGGGTCGAATTCCATCCGGCTCCTGGTCGCCGAGTACGACCCCGGCACGGGGCTGTCGCCGATCGATGAAATCAAGGCCCAGCCCCGGCTGGCCCAGGGGCTCGCCGCCACCGGACGGCTCGACCCGGAGGCCATCGAACGCGCGCTCGCGGCGCTCCGCCGCATGGCCGATGTGGCCCGGCGCCGCGGGGCCACCCGGATCGCGGCCGTGGCCACCGCCGCGGTGCGAGAAGCAAAGAACGGCGGCGAGTTTGTCCGCCGGGTGCGCGACGAAATCGGACTCCCCCTGCAGGTCATCACCACCGAGCACGAAGCCCAGCTCTCCTATCGGTCCGTCCGCCATCATTTCCGTCTCGACAACACCAAGGCGCTCATCGCCGATATCGGCGGCGGGAGCCTGGAGCTCGTCGGCGCGGTGGACGGCCTCGTCGAGCTCAGCCGGTCATTGCCCTACGGCGCCGTCCGGCTGACGGAGCAGTTCATGCCGGGGAAGCGGGCGCAGCATCGCGAGGTCGGTGCCCTGCGCAAGCACCTGGCCAAGCGCCTCGCGCGCCAGCTCCCCAAGCGGGCCTGGACCGGGGCACGGATCATCGGCTCCGGCGGCACCTTCACCAACCTCGGTCGGATGGTGGTGGCCCGGCGCGGCGGCGACCCCACGGAGCCGGTGCACGGCATCGAGATCACGGTCGCCGAGCTGGAGCACCTGCTGGAATGGCTCTCCACGCGCACCGCGGTGCAGCGCCGCAGCGTCCCGGGACTCAACCCCGAGCGCGCGGACATCATCCTGGCGGGGCTCACCGTCATTGCCGCGCTGCTCGAACGCCTCGACGCCGGCAGCGTAACGGTCAGCGCCTACGGCCTGCGTGAGGGACTGTTGTGGGAGATGGTTGGGGCGTCCGCCGCCGATGCGCCCCCGGTCGACCCGATGCAGCTGGTGCGGGAGTTCGCCGACCGCTGCCGCACCGATCGCCAGCACGTCGAACAGGTTCGCCTGCTGGCGCTCTCGCTCTTCGACCAGATCGGCGAGGCCGTGGGGTGCGCGCCGGAGGAACGGCACATCCTCGAGGCCGCCAGCATCCTGCACGATGTCGGGCAGCTGGTGAGCTACAAGAGTCATCACCGACACAGCTACCAGCTGATCATGCATGCCGACCGCATCGGCCTTGGCGCGCGCGAACGGTCACTCGTGGCGCTGGTCAGTCGATACCATCGCCGCCGCGGACCCAAGAAGTCCGACCCGCCCTTCGCCGCCCTGACCCCTGACGACCAGGCGCTGGTCCGCCGCGTGGCCGGACTCCTCCGGGTCGCCGACGGTCTCGATCGCGGGCATACCGCGGTCGTCGATCAGGTGGTCGCAGAATTGACGCGGAAGAAACTCGTGTTGCGGATTGCCCCGAAGCGCGCCGGCGCCAACATGGCCCTCGAAGGATGGGCGGCGCGCCGCAAGGCCGATCTGCTGCAGAAGGTGCTGGGGCGCAAGATCACCATCACCGCGTCCCTGGCCCCGGCCCCCAAGGCCCGAAAGCGCGCTACTCCCCGTAAGGCACCCAGACGTTCTTGACCTGGGTGGCGTGACGGAGAAACCGCTCCCCCTCCCCGTCCACAGGCACCTCCCAGCGAACACCCCGGCCATGATCCACCCAGGTCTGTTTCAGGTTGCCCGCCGACAGTCGCTCCACCTCCGCGCTCCCCGCCGCTGACCCCCAGTACCACATCGCGTCCACGTCGTCGTGTGCCGCCAGCACCGCCGCCAGCTCCTCGCTGGGCCCGGTCACGATGTTGAGAGCGCCCCCGGGCAGGTCGGAGGTGTCCAGCACCTGGTAGAGATCAGTGGCAAGGAGCGGCCACCGGACAGAAGGCACCGCCACGACGGCGTTGCCCATGGCCAGTGGCGGAATCGTCGTGGAGATGAACCCCAGGAGGGGCCATTCCTCCGGGCAGACCACCGCCATGACTCCCAGCGGCTCCGGCATCGCGAGCGTCACGTTCCGGATTGGCGTATGGTGGACCCGCCCATCCCACTTGTCCGCCCAGGCGGCATAGCTGAAGAGTCGCGACAGCGACATGTCCACCTCCTCCCGGCCCTGCTTCTTGCTCCGCCCGGTGAGGTCGACGATGCGGCTCACAAACTCGTCGCGGCGCGCGTCCAGGTTCTCGGCGATGTAGTACAGCACCTGGGCACGGAGATGCGCCGTGGCCCTGCCCCAGCCGCGCGCCGCATGGGCCGCCTCCACGGCGTTGCGGATGTCCTTCCGGTTGCCATGCCCCACCTCCCCCGCCACCGCACCCGACCGGTCATGCACGGGCAGGCTGTAGCCGGAATCGGGACGCACCTGCGCGCCGCCGATGTAGAGCTTGGGGGTACGGTCAATGGAAGGCTGGGCGGCGGGGCGGCGGGGCGACTTGGCCGTGGCGCCTGCGGAAGCCGAATAGGCGGTCGCCGCCCCCCTGCCCCCCTGCCCCGCGGCCCTGCCGTCCTTCACATACTCCCACAGCCCTTCTTTTCCCCCTTCGCGGCCGAATCCGCTCTCGCGATAACCGCCGAAGCCGGCGGCGGCGTCGAACACGTTGGTGCAGTTGACCCAGACCGAGCCGGCCTTGACCTTCGGGGCGATATCGAGCGCGAGGTTGATGCTCTCCGTCCACACGCTGGCGGCCAGGCCGTACCGGGTGTTGTTGGCGAGCTCCACCGCCTCCGTCGGGGTCCGGAAGCTCATCATCACCACGACGGGTCCGAATATTTCGACCTGGGCCACCGTCGCGGACGGCGCCACGTCGGTGAAGAGCGTGGGGGGATAGAAGTAACCCTCGGTCGGGCAGCTCCATGACGGCTGCCACATCCGGCCCCCCTCCTCCTCCCCCTTCGCCACCAGCTCGCGGATCTTCTCGAGCTGCACCGGCGCAATGATGGCACCGATGTCGATGGCCTTGTCGAGCGGGTCGCCGATGCGGAGGGTCTCCATGCGCGCCTTGAGCCGCGCCTCCAGCTTGGGCGCAATCCCCTCCTGCGCCAGGATGCGCGACCCCGCGCAGCACACCTGCCCCTGGTTGAACCAGATCGCGTCCACAACGCCCTCGACCACACTGTCGAGGTCGGCGTCGTCGAACACGATGAAGGGGGACTTTCCGCCGAGCTCGAGCGAGAGCTTCTTGCCACTCCCGGCGGTGGCGACCCGGATGAGGCGGCCGACGTCAGTCGAGCCGGTGAAGGCAATCTTGTCCACGCCGGGATGGGCCACCAGGGCGGCGCCGGTCCGGCCATCGCCGGTGATGATGTTGACGACCCCGGCGGGCAACCCCGCCTCCTCGCACAGCTCGGCGAACAGCAACGCCGTCAGCGAGGTGAATTCCGCCGGCTTGAGCACCACGGTGTTTCCCATGGCCAGCGCCGGCGCAATCTTCCACGCCAGCATCAGCATCGGGAAATTCCACGGAATGATCTGGCCGGCGACACCGACCGGCTCCATGCCGGGGAGTTCCCGCTCCATCAACTGTGCCCAGCCGGCGTGGTGGTAGAAATGCCGCGCCACCAGCGGAATGTCGATGTCGCGCGACTCGCGGATCGGCTTTCCGTTGTCGAGCGACTCCACCACCGAGAGCAGCCGCGCGTTCCGCTGCACCGCACGGGCGAGGGCATAGAGGTGTCGGGCGCGCGCGTGCCCGCCAATCGCCCACCACCCCGGCTGGGCCTCGCGCGCCGCGGCGACGGCACGATCCACGTCGGCGTCCGAGGCCTGGGTTACCCGGGCGAGTGGCCGTCCGGTCCCCGGGTTGACCGTCTCGAAGAGCTCACCTGGCGCCGTCCACGCCCCTCCAAGAAACAGCCCGAAACGTCCGTCATGCCGCGCGAGCCACTCCTCGGCGGGCTTCGCGGATTCGGGCGCGGGCCCGTACGCCATCGAGGCGAAGATCTCGGGGATGGTTGCCATGGCGGAGTCCTTAGGTCGTCGGCCCGTGAATGCTACGCCAGCGGGTGGCGATGCGAGGCCGAGTAGCGGCCGGTGACGAAATATTCGAGTTGCCGTTCGATGTCGGTCAGCAGTCCGCTCGCCCCGAACCGGAAGAGCTCCGGGCGGAGCCACAGATCGCCCAGTTCGTCCTTCATCATGGCGAGCCAGTCCAGCGAGTCCTTTGCGGTGCGGATCCCACCGGCGGGCTTGAATCCCACTCGGCTGTCCGTGCGCTCGAGGTAGTCCCGGATGGCGCGCGCCATCACCAGCCCGACAGGGAGTGTCGCGTTGACCGGCTCCTTGCCGGTGGAGGTCTTGATGAAGTCGGCGCCGGCCATCATCGCCACCACGCTGGCCCGCGCCACGTTGCGGAGCGTGCCGAGTTCACCCGTCCCGAGGATCACCTTGATGTGGGCATCGCCGCAGGCATCGCGAAAGGTCCGGACCTCGTCGTACAGCGCCTGCCAGTCTCCGCCGAGCACATGTCCCCGGGTGATGACCACGTCGATTTCATCCGCCCCCGCCTCGACCGAGGCGCGAATCTCCGCCACCCGCTGGGGGAACGGGCTGAGTCCGGCAGGAAATCCGGTGGAGACGGCGGCCACCGGAATGCCGGTGCCGCGCAACGCTTCCACCGCCGCCGGCACGAGGCTGTGGTAAACGCAGACCGCCGCCACCCGAATGCCAAGTCCTTCGGCGCCCAGGGCGGCGAGGAGGTCCTCCCGGACCGGCGCACGGGCCTTGGCACAGAGGCGGCGCACCCGGGCCGGGGTGTCGTCGCCCTGCAGGGTGGTGAGGTCCATCAGGGTGATGGCGCGGAGGAGCCAGGCCGCCTGGTATTCCTTCTTGACCGTGCGCCGCTTGGGAATCGTGGCGGCCCGACGCTCGATGGCGCTCCGGTTGGCGCGGATGGCCTGGACCCAGGACAAATCGAGTGGCACCCCGGGATTGCGGGGATGTACCGAGACTGGAAGGTCCGCCGGCGGCGCGCCAGGGCGGCTTGGACTCGTGGGCATTCAGCTCCCCGTCGATGGGCAGATGGCCTGCGCCGCAGGCCTGCATGGAACAGCCCTAATATATGGTATCCCGGCACCGCTGGCGGCGCAGCCGCACCGGCGGCATCTTCCAGAGTCCGTATTGCACAACTTTCAGCCAAGCGTACCTTCATGGGACTCCCCCTCTTCACTTGTCACAGGACGTGGACTTCGATGCGCTACCGCACCCTGCCGCTCGTACTGCTCGCTACCACCCTCCTCACTGCCACGAGCGAGGCGCAGGACAAGAAGACCTTTGCCAATGTGACTGAAGCGCTGCAGGCGTCCGGGGCCATGGCCGGCCAATCGGGGCCACGCAGTGTCAACTGGATTGACGGCGGCAAGCGCTATTCCTACACCATTCGTGGGGCCGACGGCGAGGAGATTCGCGCAACCGACCCCGCCACCGGCAGCGACACCCTGCTCTTCTCCGCCAAGGGGGTCACCTTCCCGGACACCGCGGCGCCGTTCCGCTACCGGTCGTTTCAGTTCGCACAGGATTCGAAGCACCTGGTGTTCCAGACCCGGTTCAAGCAGATCTACCGGCGCTCGGGAAGCTCCGACTACTTCGTCTATTCGCTGGCCGACAAGTCCATGCAGCTGGCGGCCAAGGGCGCCCAGACCGGCGAGCTCTCGCCGAACGGGGCGCTCTTCGGGTACGAACTCGGCGGCGACCTGTACGTCCGGGATCTGGCCAGCAACGCCGACAAGCGCCTCACCACCGGGGCCACCGAGACGTTGCACAATGGCCGCTTTGACTGGGTCTACGAGGAAGAGTTCGGGATGGCCCAGGCGTGGAACTGGTCGCCGGACAGCCGGCATCTGGCCTACTGGCAGGTCGACGAGAGCGCCGAGCCGATCATCCAGCTGTCGAACTACGAGGGGGCGCATCCGGAATGGGACAAGCTGCGCATCCCGCAGCCAGGCGACTCCAATCCAAAGGTTCGCATCGGCGTGGTGAATGTCGCCACCGGAAAGCAGGTGTGGCTCGACACCAAGGCCACGGGTGACTTCTACATCCCCCGGATCTACTGGACCAGCGCCCCCGACACGCTGGCGGTGCTTGAGCTGAACCGGAAGCAGAACACCCTCCGGCTCTTCTTCTTCAACGTGAACGATGCAGGCAGCCGGCTGGTGCGGACCTGGACGAGCGACACCTGGCTCGACGTGTACGACTTCTACGCCGGCATCCAGGACATGATGACCTTCCCGGCCGGCAGTCGGGAGTTCTTCTGGATCTCCGACCAGGACGGCTGGCAGCACATCTACCGCTACGACTACTCCGGGAAGCTGATCAACCAGATCACCAGCGGGCCCTACACGGTGACGAGGATCGAGGGCACCGACCCCGCCCGCAAGATGATCTACTACAGCTCCACGGAGGCCTCGCCGCTGCAGCGCCAGCTCTACGCCGTGCGATTTGACGGCAAGGGGAAAAAGCGGCTGACCAAGGCGCCTGGCACCCACGCCATCGACATGGCGCCCAACGCCGGGTACTACATCGATCGCTGGTCGTCCACCACGCAGCCGAGACAGGTCGAGCTGTGGGCCACCGGCGGCAAGTTGCTCAAGCAGCTGGAGGACAACGCGGCCGTCACGACATGGCTGTCGACCAACGCGTATTCCCCCGTGGAACTTTTCCAGTTCACCACTTCCGACGGCCAGGTGCTCGACGGCTCGATGATCAAGCCGCCCGACTTCAACCCGGCCAAGAAGTATCCCGTCATTCTCGCCATCTACGGCAGCCCCGGATCGCAGCAGGTCTATGACCGCTTCGGATCGAACGGGGTGGACCAGTGGCGCGCCCAGCAAGGCTATATCATCGTGGGCCTCAACAACCGGGGCTCCAACAACTACGGCAGCGCCTTCATGAAGCAGGTCTACCGGCACCTCGGGAAGTACGAGGCGATGGATTTTGCGGAGACCGCCCGGTGGTTGTCCAGGCAGTCATATGTGGATGGAAGCCGGATCGCGATCGACGGCACCAGCTATGGCGGATACAGCGTGCTGTACACGATGGCCGCGTACCCGGAGGTATTTGCGTCCGGTATTGCCAACTCGGCGGTCACCGACTGGCGCTTGTACGACACGATTTACACCGAACGGTACATGGACATCCTGCCCGACAACGCCGCGGGTTACGACAGTTCCGCGGTGAACCCCCGGGCCGGGCGCATCAAGGGCAAGCTGCTCGTCATCCATTCGATGATGGACGACAACGTGCATCCCGTGAATACGATGCAGTTCCTGACCGCCGCGACCGACGCCGGCGTGGATGCCGAGCTCCGGATCTACCCGCCGGGGCGCCACGGGGCGGCGTACAACTTCCCCAGCTTCAAGATGATCCAGGAAGTCACCGACCGGTTCCTCGCCCGGACCATCGGCGGCGGGACGACCATGGCCGGGAGCACCCCGTAGGTGCCTTCGAAAGGGGACCGCATGACTGCGTACTCCGAGACGCCTCCAGGTGTGGCCTCGACGCGCAAGCCGACGGACGAGGAAGTCGACGTCTACGGCCTGACACACACGGGCAGTGTCCGGCAGCAGAACCAGGACCACTTCCTGATCGCCTCGCTCAAGCGGCAGGTCCAGATCCACCGGACCAGCCTGCCGGACGGGAGTCGCTGGCCCGCGGCAGAGCGCCTCGCGTTCCTGGCGATGGTGGCTGACGGGGTGGGCGGCAGCTCGCACGGGGAAGAGGCGAGCCGCCTGGCCGTGGAAGCCGTCACCGAATACGTGGCGCAGAGCATGCGAGCCTACTATACCGCGGACGCCGTCGCGGACGACCAGTTCGCGGCCGCCCTTCAGGAGGCGGCCATGCGTACCCACGAGCGCGTGGTCGAGCGCGCCAAGGCCGATCCCGGCGGCCGCAACATGGCCACGACCCTCACGCTCTTTCTCGGCGTCTGGCCGTGGGCGTACCTCCTCCAGCTGGGAGACAGCCGGTGCTATCTCCTGCGGGACGGCGCGCTCACCCAGATCACCCGCGACCAGACCATGGCCCAGGAACTGGTGGACCAGGGGGTGCTGACCCGCGCGGACGCGCCCCGGACCCGATGGGCGCACGTGCTCTCGAGCGCCATCGGCGGCCACCAGACCGCGCCGGTGGTCACGCGCGTGGAGAGCGTCTGGAACCAGGTCTTTCTGCTGTGCAGCGACGGGCTGACGAAGCACGTCTCCGACGAGAAGATCGCGGAACGATTGAAGTCCATGACCTCCTCGCAGCAGGTGTGCGAACAGTTGCTCGCCGATGCGCTGGAAGACGGCGGGAGCGACAACATCTCGATCGTGGTCGGACGGGCGGTGCAGGCGCCCGAGGCGGTCGGGTGACGGCTCGACCGCGCTGCGCCCCTGCCCTCCCCCGGTGACCCTCCCACGCATCCTGCTCGTCAACGATCACCCCGCCGGGGGTGGGATCGGCCGGTATACGCTGGAGCTCCGTCACGCGCTGCGCGCCCTCGCTCCGCCCCCGTTCCGGGTCGACCTCCTGCTCCAGAACGTGCCGGGCCGGGTGGACCCGGACGAATGGCACTCCCCCGAGGACACGCGCGACGGGTCGACCCTGACCGTTCAGCCCCGACCATGGTGGGCCAAGCGCCGGGGATTCGGTACCGTCTACCTGCTCAACTCGCACTGCTACTTTCCGCGGCGCGTCCCGAAAGGGTACGATCTTTACCATTTCTCGAGCCAGATGATGGGGGCCGGCGTGGGGCATGCCGCGCCGGCCGTGGTGACGGTGCATGACCTCATCGCCGTGCGACTCCGTGCCAATCACCCTGGGCTTTCCACCCGATTGCGCCGCCGGCATTTTCGGCCGCTGCGACGGGCGCGAGAACTGATCTTCATTTCGGAGTCCTCTCGCCAGGACTTCCTCTCGGCCTACGACTACCCGGAGTCGCAGACCTGCGTGATCCATCACGGGGTGCGCCCAACCTTCGCCCCGCAGGATCGAGAAGCCAGTCGACGCGCGCTTGGCCTGGAGCCGGGCCGCCCGGTCCTGCTGCACGTCGGAAGCGAGGAGCGGCGCAAGAACGTGGAGACGCTGCTCGACGCGATCGCCCTGCTGGTGCGGCGACATCCCGACCTCCTGCTGCTCCGGGTTGGCGGTTCGAGTGCGCGAAGTCGCAAGCGGATTGCCCGGCACCATCTCGAGCGCCACGTCCGCTATCTCCCCAGCCTCCCCGAGGACCGGCTCGTCGGCGCGTACGCCGCGGCCGACCTCTTCGTCTTTCCGTCCTACTTCGAGGGGTTCGGTCTTCCCGTGCTTGAGGCGATGAGCGTGGGCTGCCCCGTCATTGCAGCCCGGGCGACGTCAATCCCGGAAGTGACGGGCGACGCGGCCGTCCTGGTCGAGCCGATGGATGCGGTCGCGCTCGCCGATGCCATCGACGGCTTGCTCGGCGATCCGGCCCGACGCGCCTCCCTCACCCGGGCCGGTATTGCGCGCGCCGCCCCGTTCACCTGGGACCGCGCCGCACGGCAGACCGCGGCGGCGTACCGGCGGGCGCTGGACGCCCGCTGACGGCCCCCGACTTCCTCGCTGCCCGAGGGTAACGTATCATTGGTGCTGTGGCGCCGACCGCACGAGCCTCCTTCACACGGAAACGAGTGACATGCCCAACATCGCCGAGTTTCATCCGCAGATCGTCCACTTCATCGTGGTCCTTGGCTTCGTCGGCGTTGGGCTCCGGATTCTCTCGCTGCTGGTGAAGGTCGAGTGGTTCAAGCCCGCCGCCACGCTGGCGCTGTTGGCCGCCGCCACGGCCGGCGTGCTGGCGGCCCGTTCCGGCTCCGAGGCGCACGGGCCCGCCGAACGGATCCCAGGCGCGCGTGCGGCCGTGCAGGAGCACGAGGAACTCGGGGAGCGGGCGCGGAATCTCTTCCTCGTCGTCGCCGGCTTTGAAATCCTCGCGCTCGCCGTGCGCAAGCGGGAAAAGGTGCGGCGGATCGCGCTGGTCGGCTCCGCCGTCGCGGGCGTCGTCGCCGCCTTCTTTCTTTTTGAGGCGGCAGAGCATGGGGGTCGAGTGGTGTACGGGTATGCTGGTGGCGTCGGCACCCGCTCCGGGGATCCCGCGGACGTCAAACACCTGCTCGTCGCCGGGCTGTACAACGGGGCGCGCGCCAAACGGGAGGCCGGCGACACGGCGAGTGCCGCCCGGCTGACCGAGGAACTCGCCCGGCAGATGCCGGAGGATTTCGGCGTGCAACTGCTTGCCGCACGGTCCCAGCTGGTTGACCTGCACGACCCAGCCGCGGCCATGGCGGTGCTGGACCGCATGCAGGTTCCCGCGGACAATCCCCGCATGGCGCTGCAGGCGGGCATGCTCCGAAGCGACGTCTACGTGGCGATGGGCCAGCCGGACTCAGCGCGCGCCGTCCTGCAGCAGCTGACGGCCCAATACCCGGACAATCCCATGGTGAAGCGGGTGATCGGGGAGGCCAGCGCAAAGCTGCCCTAGCGACGGGCCATCGTCTCCCGCGCGGTGTATTATTCGCGGTGATGACCGGACCCGCCGTCGACCTGCCCGATCAGTTGCCTCATCCAGTGGAGAGCCTTGCGGTGCAACCTGCGAACTCGATCCGCCGGACTTGTCGCTCGCTGGCACCGGTGTTGGTCCTGCTCGCGCTGTCGGCCACCACCGCCGCGGCCCAGGGAGCACCGGTCACGCGGGACAGCATCACGGTGGCCCCAGGCCCGCAGTTCAGCACGACCTCCTGGATCCGGTGGCTCGGGACCCCGATGTTCGGCTCGCGCTATCGCGATCTCTGGCGCACACCCATCACACTCCCCCTCCTCGATTTGGCGGCCACGGCCGGGGGACTGGCGGTGTCCGGCCGCGGCGCGGGCATGCAGGCGGGGTTCATCTACCTCACGGGTGCAGATGGGTCCCACTGGGTCTTTTACCCGCTGGACCGCCCGGAACCGCACTCCTTTCCGGCGGGTGTCGTGCCCGAGGCGGTCGGTGACGGGCTCGTCACCGACCTGGTGAGCGGACGGAACCCCGCTGGTCCGCTCGTGGCGGCTGCGTTGGCCGAGGCGGCTGACGTGCCGAACCAGGACGCCTGGCTGGTGGCGGTGCCGGCCGGCTCGGGGCTGCAGCTCGTGGCGGCCGGGGACTCGGCACGCGCCGGCTACCTGATCCGCGGCGACCCGGTTGCGACCACCGACTCCACCGGGCCGGTGACGGACGGCACCGTCATCACCGCCCGGGCCTTCCTGCACCGGGTCCTGACGCAGCCGCAGGAGCGGATCGACGCGCGCGCCGTGTTGGTGGCGGTCCTCTTCAACGCATACGTCGGCAACCTCAATCCACGCTTTCTCGAGTGGCGATGGCAGGCCGCGGTCGAGGATTCGGGCGTCCGCTGGCGGCCCCTCGGGCTCTTTCGGGCGACGGCCCTCTCCAAGTACAACGGCATCGTATCCAGCGCCTGGCGGCCGCTCGCCCCCGACCTGGTCAACTTCGGGAAGAAGTACCCGCACGTCGTGACGGGGAACTCCGACCAGCAGAGCGCGTACCGGCTGATGGTGGGATCCCTCGCCCGATCCACCTGGGACTCGGTGGCAATGTCGTTGCAGGAGCGGCTGACCGACTCGGTCATTGATGCGGCGGTGGCCCGCATGCCCTCCGCGTACCAGGGCAAGGTCGGGACGGATATCGCGAGCGGGCTGCGGCATCGGCGGGATCACATGTCGACGCTGGTCGATCGCATGTATCGGCAGGTGCGCCAGGACGCCGAGATCTACGCGACGACCGCATCGGACCGCGTCGTCCTGCAGTGGGACGGAAGGGACTCGCTCGCCGTCCGCATCGGCACCAGGCGTCCGGCGCCATATCTGGCGCGTGAGACCAACCGGCTGACGCTCTTCCTGGGAACGGGAACGGACACGCTCGAGGTGGTGGGCGGGCCAGGGAAGGCGCCCGCCGTGCGGATCGCACCGCTGCCGGGGGAGTCCCTGTTCGTCACCGGGTCCGGCGATCAGCGAGCGCTGACCATCTTCGGCAAGTCGGCCGACATGATCACCGACCGGCCCGGCGACCTGCGAATCCAGTCCCGCACGCTGACCGATCCCCTCGCCCTCATCGACAGCACGGGGGAGGAGCGGTCCGATGTCCCGCGGACCTACCACCCCACGGGCTGGCTCGCGCTCACCTCCGGGGTCGGCCTGCTCATCGGTGGTGGGGTGGTCCGGACCGACTGGTCGGGTGATGCCCGGCCGTACCGCAATCGCCTCACCCTCCGCGCCGCCTACGGTTCCGACTCGAAGCACGGCGTGGTGGAGCTCCTGGGCGATTTTCGCTTCGCGCGCTCCCCGCTCCAGCTGCAGGTCGAAGCGGTCGCGTCCGGCGTCGGGGCGGTCTATTTCTATGGGTACGGCAACCAGACGCCCGGCGACAGTGCCAACGCGTATTACCGAGCGGGACGGAACCTCTACGGGCTGGCGCCGACACTGCTCCTTCCCCTGTCGGACCGGATCAAGGTCGGGGTGGGAATCGAGCTCAAATCGGTGAATACCCCACTGGACAGCAACCTCTACATCGGCATTGCGCAACCGTACGGCAGCCCGGACTTCGGGGAGGCGGGCTTCACGGGCGAGTTTGTCCTCGACACCCGGGACGTCCGGGGCGCCCCCCGCAAGGGCGTGCTCGCCAGCGTGACCGGCGGCTGGTATCCCTGGGTGAAGGACGGGAGCGGTGACTTCACAACCGTCTCCAGCTCGCTCGCGACCTATCTCACCCCCCGCTGGTGGCAGGCCATGACTGTGGCGACCCGGATCGGCGGCACCACGACGTCCGGCAGCGTTCCGTACTATCAGGCGGCGTTCGTGGGCGGCGGGCGCACGGTGCGGGGACTGCCACAGGGCCGGTACGAAGGCGACCACTCGCTCTACGGAAACCTGGACCTCCGCCTCCGGGTCACACAGATCCAGTTCGTACTGCCCTGGGACTTCGGGGTGCTGGGGCTGGCTGACGTCGGCCGGGTCTGGGTGACCGGTGAGCAGTCCAACGTCTGGCATCCGAGCTTCGGTGGAGGACTCTGGGCCGCCCTCCTGGACCGCTCCCTCGCGGCGAGCCTCACCGTGGCGGGCGGCGCCGGACAGGGGATCTTCATCAACGCGCTCGGCGGGTTCACCTTCTAGTCTCGCGTCTCTCGCGACGGACGACTGCTCATGCTACCCATCCTCCTGATCCTGGCCCAGGCCGCGAGCCAACTGCCCGACACCACCGGCTACGCGACACCGGAGCTCCGTGCCCTCCTTGAGCGCGCCGCGGCCGTGAACGCCACGCCGCCCGCGGACTTCAGGGCACTTACCGCCCGGTACGAGTCCGAAGTGGCCCTGGTCAAGCTGCTCCCGGGTCGGATTCAGGGCGCCTCTACCATCGAGCAGACGGCCGGTATTTTCACGTGGGTGGCCGACAGTGGCTTTGGGCAGCATCAGCTGGGCTACCGCGTCGTGACCACCGGGGTGCCCCTCCCCGGATCGGCGGCGCTGACCAATGGGTGGATCATCCCGACCCTCACTGGAGAGAAGTGGAGCCTGTTCGGGTCCTCGAGCGGCGCCAAGACGGCCGTCGGAGCCGACTCCGGCGGTGACTACTCGGCGTGGTCGCCGCTCGGCGCGAGCCGCGACCAGTTCTACCGGTTTGAGGGCGGCGACACCGTCACTATCGCCTTTCCGACCGGCCCCGAGGCCCGGATGGTTCGGATCGCGGTCTGGCCACGCGAGGCCGGCACCACGCGTGAAAAAGTGTTCCGCGGAGACATCTACCTGGATCCTGAAACTGGTGTGCTTCGGCGGGTGCGGGGCCAGTTCCTCACCATCGGCGGCCCCCCAGAATCCGGACGCGCGAAGTTTCTCAACAAGCTTGCCCTGAACGGCGCCATCGCGGATCTCGTGACCACGGAAGTTCCGGGCGCGGGCTGGATTCCCACGTACCAGCGGATCGACCTCGAGGTCCTGATTCCGCTCACGACGGAGAGCTGGAGCATTCTCCGCGTCATGACGCGCCTCGGGGACATGGAGGCCGTCGTGGCTGCGCCCGGCGCACCCCCGGGAACCCTGCCGGCGCTCCAGCCAGGCCGCTCCGTGACCACCAAGGACAGCCTCCACGACTTCCGCGGGTGGAAGCTGCCGCCCAACACGCCGATGAACTCGGTGGAAACCGCCGACCTCTTCAGCGTCGGGCCCCTCGCGTTTCGGCCGGATGGCCCGCCCGAGTATCTCTGGCGCGGCCCCACCACGCTTGAGGCACTTCGGTTCAACCGGGTGGAAGGGCTGTACGTCGGCGTCTCCGGCACCATGTACTTCCGGGACGCCGTGCCGGGACTCAAGGTGCGCGGAACCGCCGGGTATGCCATGTGGCCCGGGCTGCCCCGTGGCGGCATTTCGGCCACCCTCGGCCGACCGCGCTGGGCCACGAACGTGACCGCCATGCGAGACCTGGATCTCACCACGAAGTTTGCCGACCCGCTCGACTACAACCGCGGCGTGCGCGCCCTCTTCCAGCAGGACAACTACGACTACGTCGACCGGCGGACCATCGGGGTTGGTGGCGAGTGGTTCTTCAACCCCCTGAACCCCGGCGGGGTGACGGCCCGCGTCGACTGGATCGACGACCGCCGCACCGTGGCGGACCTCTCGACCGGCCCCCTCGGCCAGACCTACACGATCAACCCGAACGTGGTGGCCTATGAGTACCCCCGCGTCCAGGTCGGCGTGCACTGGCACCCGGAAATCAGTTCGCACTTCACGAAGACAGGCGTCGCGTTGCACGCCACTTATGAGGCGGGCGGGGGCGACTTGCCCTATCAGCGGATCCAGGCCGGCTTCGTCGTCCGACTCAACTGGAAGATCGTCACCTTCACCATGGTCGCCGATGGCGGCACCACGATCTCCAACAATCCGCCCACGCAGCAGCTGTTCCTCATCGGCGGCTCCGGTTCGATGCCCGGGTACGATTACGACCAGTTTGGCGGCAATGTGGGCGCGCTGAGTCGCTGGATGCTGGCGGTCCCGCTGCCCTTCCTCCAGACGCCGCTCAAAATCGGGAACGCGACCATCCCGCCGATCGCGCCCAACCTGTCATACCGGTTCTATGCCGGATACACCGATACGACCAACGACGCGGCGCAGGCGGCGCTGAATGCGGTCGGGAGCCAGACCGTCAACGGCGTGAATCAGCCCTTTTCCGTGGTCTCCGATGGGGTCAAGACGACCCAGGAGATCCGATTGAGCCTCTTCGGCACCCTGCTTGGCTTCGGCGTGGCACGCCCGACGGACGGGGGCGCCTGGACGTTTACCTTCGCATTCGCACAGTCGTTCTAGCGATCCTGCCGCCCTCCCCGCCCGGCCCGGCTGTCCGGGTCGGGCGCGTTGTATATCATTCCATATAAACAAGATACGTGTCTGTCATAATGGCAGAGAATCACGGTATGGGGGTTGCCTTGAGGGTGGGCAACTCTGCCCGCCCTGAGCCTGTGGCCTCCAGCCGCCGGTCGGCGTGCGTGATTTCCCGAGAAAGGAATCCGACAGCATGGCCTCGAAAATCATTGGAATCGACCTCGGCACCACCAACTCCGTGGTGGCCGTCATGGAAGGCGGCGACCCCGTCGTCATCCCCAACGCCGAGGGTGGTCGCACTACCCCGTCGGTGGTGGCGTTCACGAAGGACGGGGAACGCCTGGTGGGTCAGGTGGCCAAGCGGCAGGCGGTCACCAACCCGAAGCAGACCATTTTTTCCATCAAGCGGTTCATGGGACGTCGGACCGGCGAGGTGAAGGAGGAGGCCAGCCGCGTCCCCTACCCGGTCGCCGACGGCGCCAACGGGCTGGCGGCCGTGGAAATCCAGGGCAAGAAGTACACACCCCCGGAAATTTCCGCGATGATCCTCCAGAAGATGAAGCAGACGGCGGAGGACTACCTCGGCACCACGGTCACCGAGGCCGTCATCACCGTGCCGGCGTACTTCAACGACTCGCAGCGCCAGGCCACCAAGGATGCCGGCAAGATTGCCGGCCTCGACGTCAAGCGGATCATCAACGAGCCGACGGCGGCGGCCCTGGCGTACGGCCTCGAGAAGAAGAAGGACGAGAAGATCGCCGTCTTCGACCTGGGCGGCGGCACCTACGACATCTCCGTGCTCGAGCTTGCCGAGGGTGTCTTCGAGGTCAAGAGCACCAACGGCGACACCCACCTCGGCGGCGACGACTTTGACCAGCGGGTCATCGACTGGCTCGTCACCGAGTTCAAGAAGGATCAGGGCATCGACCTTTCCAAGGACCCGATGGCGCTCCAGCGCCTGAAGGAGGCCGCGGAAAAGGCCAAGATGGAGCTCTCGAGCACCCAGCAGACCGACATCAACCTGCCGTTCATCACGGCCGACCAGTCGGGGCCGAAGCACCTGAACTACAACCTGACCCGCGCCAAGTTTGAGCAGCTGGTGGACGACCTCATCCAGCGGACCATGCCGCCGATGCAGCAGGCGCTCAAGGACGCCGGGCTCGACCCGAAGAGCATCGACGAGGTGATTCTCGTCGGCGGCTCGACGCGCATTCCGAAGATCCAGGAAGTGGTCAAGGAGTTCTTCGGCAAGGAGCCGAACCGCTCGGTCAATCCCGACGAGGTGGTGGCCATCGGCGCGGCGATCCAGGGCGGCGTCCTCGGCGGCGACGTGAAGGACGTGCTCCTGCTGGATGTCACTCCGCTTTCGCTCGGCATCGAGACGCTCGGCGGCGTGACCACCATCCTGATCCCGCGGAACACGACCATCCCGACCAAGAAGTCGGAGGTCTTCTCCACCGCCGAGGACAACCAGACCACGGTCGAGATTCACGTCCTGCAGGGCGAGCGGCAGATGGCGGTGGACAACCGGACCATCGGGAAGTTCCAGCTCACCGGGATCCCGCCGGCACCGCGCGGCATGCCGCAGGTGGAGGTGGCGTTCGACATCGACGCGAACGGCATCCTGCACGTGTCGGCCAAGGACAAGACCACGGGCAAGGAGCAGAAGATCAAGATCGAGGCGTCCAGCGGACTGTCCGACCAGGACATCGAGAAGATGGTCAAGAGCGCCGAGGCCCACGCCACCGACGACAAGAAGCGGCGCGACGAGATCGAGGCGCGCAACCAGCTCGACGGCCTGATGTACAAGGTTGAGAAGGACAGCAAGGAGTGGGTGGACCGGCTCTCCGAAGACGCCAAGTCCAAGCTGGACAATGCCTTGGAAGGCGGCAAGGGCGCCCTGAAGACCGGCGACCCGGATCTTATCCGCCGGGCCTTGGACGAGCTGAACGCGGCCTACTCCGCGGCTGGAGCCTCGCTGTACCAGAGCGCCCAGGGCACCGCGGAGCCGGCAGCCGATGGCGCCGGGCCGGCGGAAGGCGCGGCCCCGGCGGAGGATGTCGTCGAGGCCGACTACGAGATCGTGGACGACACCAAGAAGTAGCGCGCGACTGAAACCTTTTCCTGCGCATCCGGGTTATGATGGAATAGCCCGGCTGCGCCGGGAAGTGCATTCATACGCCAACAACTGAGAGAGTCCCCCTCATGTCCGTTCGCACCCGCAATTGGCTCAAGTTTGGAAGTCTCGTCGGCCTCGCCTTCATGCTGGGCCTCCTCTTCGCCGGCGTCCTGGAGTTGCCGGGCGCCACTCAGGCCCAGTCCCAGTCGGGCTTGCTGGCCCAGCCCGCAAGCTTCCAGTCGGCCGTCCCGGCGGTCACACGCCAGCCGGTCCCCTCCAACGGGTCCGCCGCCAGCATGCTCGTCGCCCTGAGCGACGCGTTCGCCGACGTGGCCGAGGGGGTGAAGCCCAGCGTCGTCGTCGTTCGTTCCCAGAAGACCAGCGCCGCACCCCAGGCGCAGCTGCCACCCGAGATGCAGCGCTTCTTTCCGCATAACCGGCAGGGACCACGGGTCGAGCAGAGCGGCGGCACCGGCGTCGTGGTATCCACCGATGGCCTCGTCCTGACGAACAATCACGTCGTCGAAGGGGCGGACAAGGTGACCGTCGAGCTGCCCGACCGCCGCGTGTTCAATGCAACGGTCGTGGGAACCGACCCGAACACCGACGTCGCGGTCGTGCGGATCAAGGCCACCGGCCTGAAGCCCGTGGTGCTTGGCAACAGTGACGACGCGCGGGTCGGCGAATGGGTCCTGGCCATCGGGAACCCGCTGGGCAACGCCCTGACGTTCACCGTGACCAGCGGCATCATCAGCGCCACCGGTCGCGGGCTGATTGGCCTGCCAAACCGCTCGCAGGGCAGCATCCAGGACTTCATCCAGACCGATGCCGCCATCAACCCCGGCAACTCCGGCGGTCCGCTGATCAACGTCCGCGGCGAGGTGATTGGCATCAACTCCGCCATCGCCAGCGAGACCGGGCTCAACGCCGGCTACGGATTCGCGATTCCGATCAACCTGGCGCGGAACGTCATGGAACAGCTGGTCAGCACCGGCCACGTGGAGCGCGCCGCCCTGGGCATCACGATCCGAGACGCCGGGCCCAACGACGCCGCCTACGTCGGGCTGGCCGAAATTCGTGGCGTGAAGGTCGAGACGTTCTCGCCCAATTCGCCCGCCGAGACCGCCGGCCTCCGTCCAGGCGACATCATCATCAGCGTGGACGGGAAGCCGGTCAACTACACGGCCCAGCTGCAGACCGCCATCGGGTTCATGCGCCCGGGGCAGGTCGTCCAGGTGGAAGTCGCCCGGAAGGGTGGCGCCCGCAAGACCTACGCGGTGAAGCTCACCGCCCTGAACGTCCCCGAGGTGGCCCAGGGCCCGTCGGCACAACCGGACGAAGAGGCCGCGCCGGAAGCGGGGGCCGTGATCGCCCCGCTCGGCATCACCGTCCAGAAGATTTCGGCGGACGACGCGGCACAAATGGGGCTTCCGCGCGGAACTGGCGGCCTCGTGGTCCTGGATGTCACGCCGGACGGTCCCTCCTGGGGGGTCCTCAGCGCCACCCGCGCCGGCGGTCCGCCAGAAGTGATCCTGAGCGTCGAGGGGAAGCCGGTCTCGGATGAAGCGGAGCTCCGCGCCGCGCTTGCAAAGCCTGGCCCCGGCGGCATCGTGACGCTCGATGTCCTGCGTCCGACCAGCAATCAGCGCCGGATCGAACGGATCAAGCTGGCTGAATAGCGCCTCCACGGGCGTGGGACGGGGCGGTATTGGGGCACGGCGTGCCGTGCCCCAATACCGCCTCGATGCTTACATTACGGGGTGAATTCCCGTACCCCCTTCCGCTGGGCCGTGCTGGCCCTCACTTTGGCCTGTTCCCCGGACGTCCAACCGGACGCCGGGAGTCCCTGGCTCACCGACAGCGATTTCGTGGTGGCCGGCTTGCCCGACGACGCCGACTCCGTTGAGATACTGGCGGTACTCGGCGAACCCGATTCCATCATTTCGCTTCCGGACCCCGACGAGCCGGACATTGAACTGCTGGCGTGGGTGTATCCGGACCTCGCCGTTGCGCTGGCCGATGATGGGCTCCGCTACGGCATCACCCTGACCAGCCCCAACGCGGTCACTGCCCGCGGGTTGCACCCTGGCGACCCTGAGACGCGGGTGCTCGAGCTCTACGGCCGCCCCAGGCGCGGGACGGCAGCCACGTGGGACTATGTCGCCACGGACGATCCCGACGGTCTGCATGTCATGCGTGTGGGGCTGGAAGACGGGCGCGTCTCGTGGATCTTTCTCGGCTGGCTTCTGGAGTGACATCATGACGGGTCGTTCCCGCCTCCTTCGAGTGGTCGAAACCGCCGAGCGTTTACCGCCGGCGCTCCAGCCTCCGTTCTGGGGGGCGCTGCTCGGCCTGGCGGTCACGGCAGGGCTGGTTCTTGCCAGCGTGCCACTGTGGCTCGTCCAGGGGCGCGCGGATATCCCGGCCGCGATCCTCGACATGGGGACGGCCGGACTCGTGGCCGGGGCAGCCGGTGGTGCCATCGCCCTCGTCCTGGCCGGACTGCGCAATGCGGGGCCGCTGGGCTACTACGCCCTCTGGATCATTGCGAACGCCGGCGCGGCACTGATTTACCTGGGCCTCCTCCGCCTCCTGGGCCGGGGAGAGGTGCTCGGGCTCAACCGAACATTTGCCCCGCTCATCGTTGCCGGGCTCGGCGCCCTGAACGGGCTGATCGTGGCCCGGGCGCTCGGGCGGAGCGGCCGGGAGTCGTACGGAGAATTCCGCACGTCCGCCAACCTGGTGGCCGGGGCGCTTCTCGCGGAGACGGCGGATCTCGAGCGGCGGGCACGAACCAATCCCGCGGCGGCCAACGACCTCGACCGTGTGCGGCAGGCCGAGCCAAGTGAGGCCTACCTGCGGCTGCTGGAACGGGTCGGCCGGCGGCTGGAAGCCCTGCCCGCTGATGACGTCGATGCGCGCCACGCGCGAGAGCATGTGGCCGAACTCGTCACCCGCGTCCGAGAGGACGTCCAGCGGCTGGCGACAGACCCCGAGTTTGCCGCGGAGCTGAAGCATCGGCAGGAGGTCGCCGAGGAACTGTTCAAGAAGGAACTCGAGCGCGAGGCCAGGCGACTGCGGAAGTCGGGGGAGGACTCGCCGGAGGCGAAGGAGACGCTCGGAGCCATCGAGCGCGAGCTACGGGGAGGCTCCAGCGGGGACTCCTGACCCGTCCTGATTCAAGATCGGCGACCGTGGCGGAATGGCAGACGCGCCTGGCTTAGGACCAGGTGGGGAAACCCGTGGGGGTTCGAGTCCCTCCGGTCGCACTCAACCCAAGGGAGGTCACATCACGACCCGCATCGTCGTCAATCCCAACGGCCCCATCCGGATCGAGGGCGACTTCTCGATAGTGGACGTGGAAGGGACCGCGTTTGGCCTCGGGGGCCGGTCCACGATCACCCTGTGCCGGTGTGGTCACTCCGCCAACAAACCGTTCTGCGATGGGGCACATGCCCGTGAGGGGTTTCGGGAGCCAGCCGTCGCCCGGGACCTCCCTCCCCGCCCGGGGAGCTGACCCGCAAGCCTCGTTTGCCCGGGTCACGGCGGCCGGGTAGATTTCCCCCGCCATGACAACTATCACGATCGAAACGACCAGCGGCGACGCCGCGTCAAAGTCCCTCCAGGTGACCGTGCCGGCCGAGCGCGTGCGCTTGGCCGAGGACCGGGCAGTCCAGCAGGTCTCCCGCAACGTGCGCCTCCCCGGCTTCCGGAAGGGTCACGCCCCCCCGGCCATCGTTCGGAAGCGCTACCACGACGCCATCCGGCAGACCGTGCTGGACGAGGTCATCCGCGAAAGCTGGGACCAGGCGCGGGAGTCCGAGTCGCTCAAGCCGGTGGCCGACCCCTCGGTCCGCAACCTCAAGTTTGACGAGGGCGGCGCCATCGAGTTCGAGCTGCACGTCGAGGTGCGGCCGGAGGTTACCGTCGCCACGGTTGGTGGGTTCACGCTGACCCGCGAAGTGTCCGAGGTCACCGACGAGCAGGTGGACGAGCAGCTCGGGCGGCTCCGCGAGCAGAAGGCCACCTGGCTTCCGGTGGAGGGGCAGAAGCCCAGCCCCGGCCAGATGGTCCAGGTCGACGTCACCGCGCTCGACGACGATGCGTCACCCGAGCCGCAGCCGCATTCGATCGTGCTCGGCGAAGGGCAGGCCTTGCCGGCCCTCGAAGAGCGAATCATGGAACTCCAGCCCGGCGAGGTGGCGGAGACGGAAGTCCGGCTCCCCGACGACCATCCGGACGAGAGCCGCCGCGGGAAGGTGCGCAAGCTCCGGGTCGCACTCCACGAGGTGAAGCGGCAGGACCTGCCCCCGCTCGACGACGCCTTTGCGCGTGAGGTCGGGGACTTCGAGGACCTCGCCGCCCTGCGTGCGGCGGTGCGCTCCGATCTCGGGCAGGACGCCGTGCGCGAGGCCGACGCCCGGGTTCGGGATCAGCTGATCCAGAAGCTGGTCGAGGCGAACAACATCGAGGCGCCCCCGTCGCTCGTGCATCGCGTCATTCACGGCTACTTGCACGCCTACGGCGTGCCGCACGAGAAGGAGCCGGAGTTCGCGGCGCAGTTCCAGCCGGTGGCTGAGGCCCAGGTCCGGCGCGACCTCGTCCTGGCCGCCGTTGCCGAAGCCGAGAGCCTCTACGCGACCGAAGCCGACGTCGACGCCCGGATCGCGGCAATGGCCGAGGCCCGCAACGTGCCAGCGGGTCAGGTCTACGCGTCACTACAGAAGGCCAAGCGACTGCCGGAACTCGAGCGCGCCATCACCGAAGACAAGGTCTTCGGCTACCTGCTGCAGCAATCCACCGTGGAAGGGTGAGTCCAGTGTCAGTTTATCCCCCGTACATCATCGAGCGGTCCAGCCGCGGCGAGCGGACCTACGACATCTTCAGCCGCCTGCTGATGGACCGTATCGTGTTCCTTGGCGCCGGCATCAACGACGACGTCGCCAACATCATCATCGCCCAGCTGCTCTTTCTCGAGGCGGACAATCCGGAGAAGGACATCTACCTCTACCTGAACAGCCCGGGCGGAGTGGTCTCCAGCGGCATGGCCATCTACGACACGATGCAGCATCTCCGGGCGCCGGTGAACACGATCTGCATGGGCATGGCGGCCTCCATGGGGTCCTTCCTCCTCTCGGCGGGTGCCAAGGGAAAGCGGAGTGCCCTGCCCCACAGCCGCATCATGATTCATCAGCCGTCCGGCGGCGCCCAGGGCACCGCCTCGGACATCGAAATCCAGGCTAGAGAGATCCTCTACCTGCGCTCTAAGATGAATCAGCTCTACAGCTTACACACCGGCCAGCCGATCGAGACGATCGAGCGCGACATGGACCGGGACCGGTTCATGAGCGCGGAAGAGGCCAAGGAATACGGCCTGATTGACACGGTCTTTGAGCCCCACAAGGATTGGCTCGCCCCCCAGGCCTAGCCTTGACGCCCCCCGGGACCCGGCCCACCTTTGGGGTGGGGTCCCCCCTTTACCATCGGCGGCCAGCGCATGTCGAACGACAAGCATCTCCGCTGTTCCTTCTGCGGGAAGTCCAAGGATTCGGTCCGGAAGTTTATTTCCGGTCCGTCTGTTTACATTTGCAACGAGTGCATCACCCTCTGCAATGAGATTCTGGCGGAGGACGAAGAGCGGGAGGTTGCCGAGAGCATCACCTCCGTTCCGACCCCGGCGGAGATCAAGAGCACCCTCGACGAATATGTGATCGGCCAGGAGCGCGCCAAGCGCACCCTTTCCGTGGCCGTCTACAACCACTACAAGCGCATCAACGCCGCGGCCGCCCGCGATGGCGAGGTGGAGCTCGAGAAGTCGAACATTCTGCTTCTCGGGCCGACGGGCGTGGGCAAGACATTGCTGGCGCAGACGCTGGCCCGCATCCTCGACGTCCCGTTCACGATTGCCGACGCCACGACCCTGACCGAGGCCGGCTATGTCGGCGAGGACGTGGAGAACATCCTCGTGCGGCTGCTGCAGGCCGGTGAGTTCAACGTCGCCGAATGCGAACGGGGCATCGTCTACATCGATGAAATCGACAAGGTCGCCCGCAAGTCGGAAAATCCCAGCATCACGCGGGACGTTTCGGGCGAGGGAGTCCAGCAGGCGCTGCTGAAGATTCTCGAGGGCACGGTGGCGTCGGTACCGCCGCAGGGCGGACGCAAGCATCCACAGCAGGAATACATCCAGATCAACACCAAGGACATCCTGTTCATCTGCGGCGGCGCCTTCGACGGGCTCGAGAAGATCATCGAGGCGCGTCTCGGCCGGCAGAAGATCGGGTTCACCTCCGGCGCCCGGGCCGAACGCCCGGCCGAGGCGGCACACGACCCGTTCACCGACGTGGAACCGGACGACTTGCTTCGCTTCGGCTTGATTCCCGAGCTGGTGGGCCGGTTGCCCGTGACGGTATCGCTCGAGTCGCTGGACGAGGCCGCCCTGGTGCAGATTCTGCTCGAGCCCAAGAACGCCCTCACCAAGCAGTACCGGAAGCTCTTCGAGCTCGAGGACGCCCGGCTGACCTTCGATGCCGAGGCCCTGCGGGCCGTGGCCCGGAAGGCGCTGAAGCGCGGCACCGGCGCCCGCGGCCTCCGCGCCATCCTCGAAACGACCATGACCGACATCATGTTCGACCTGCCGGACAGGGAGGACGTGCGCGAGGTCGTGATCACGCCGGAATGCGTCAACGAGGGCAAGCCCCCGCTGGTGGTCACCGAGCGGGTCAAGCAGAAAAAAGAAGCGTAGGAGTCGCGACGGCCTCCCGAGCAAGCGGCTCCCCCGCCCCCCTGTTGTCGAGCCTTCCCATCGAGTTCGTCGGATCCTTTCCCGATCCGGGCGTCCGGCTGGAGCCACCACTTCCCGAGGTGGCGTTCGTCGGGCGGTCGAACGTGGGGAAGTCGAGCCTGCTGAACGCGCTGGTGGGCAAGAAGGGGCTCGCGCGCGTGAGCGGCACCCCGGGCAAGACCAGGCTGGTGAACGTCTTCCGGCTGCCCGGCCTCTACCTGGTGGACTTGCCGGGCTACGGGTTCGCTCGGGCCAGCAAGACGGCGCGTGCCGGATTCCGCGAGTTGCTCAACGGCTACGTCGCGCAGCGCGACACGCTCGCCGGCGTGGTCTGGATGCTCGATATCCGACGCGACCTTTCCGAGGACGACCAGGAGGTGCGCGGCCTGCTCGCGGCCTCCGGCCACCCGGTGCTGGCGGTGCTGACCAAGATCGACAAGCTGGGGCGGGCGGCCGCCCGCGACCGGACGCTGGCCCTCGCCAGGGAACTCCAGCTCGCCGTGGACGAATTGCAGCCGACCAGTACCGTGACAGGGGAAGGGATCGCCGACCTGAGCGAGTCCATCCTGTCCGTCGCCGACCAAGGACACGACGCATGAGATACTTCAGCCGGCTTGTCGCGGTGCTCGCGCTCTGCGCCTGCGCGCACTCAAACAAGGCGCATTCCCAGGAGACGCCGGATCCGATGGGGACGATGCCCCCGATGGGCCTCGGCTCGCTGACCCAGGAACAGATGTCGGTTTCGATCGCGAACAGCCAGCTGACCATCCGCTTTCAGCCGCTCAATGAACGCCTGCTCCGCTTGCTGGCTCCGGACGCCTATCGGGCGCTCTCGGGCATGATCGCGAGCCGTGGAAGCGCCATCGATTCGATCAGCCAGTACAGCGGGACCTCCCAGCCGGGCTTGATGCTGGTGACCGTCTACGGCAACGTCCCCGACGTCCGGTTCGACGCCAGCTCAGTCGGTGTGTCGGTCAACTCGGTGCGGATCGACCCCATCGGGATCATCCCGCTCAATGCGAATTTCAGCCGGCAGCAGCTCCCGCGGCAGGCGGTCGGCCAGGGGCTCTACGTATTTTCGGAGGAGCTTCCGGTCTACTCACCGATAGTGTTCAGCTACGGTTCGGTGGCGGTGGAGGGATGGGCACAGAAGATTCCGACTTTGGACCGGGAACTTGCCCGAGTCTCCGCCCGGGCACGGTCGCAGCAGACACAGCCGGTGCCGGACTCCGCCGCAACGCCCTAGCGGCCGGTCCGGTCAGCGGATCGGCGTAGCCGTTGCAGAGTCGAGTGCAGGACGCAGGCCCTCGTTGTACCGAAAACGGATCGCGCCGTCCCGGCGGTCCAGAATCAACACCCCGACGTCGTTGTGCCCCTCCGCCCATGCGTACGCGCTGTCTGGCCCGAGCACGAAGAGCGCGGTCGAGAGCACATCGGCGCGCAGTGGGTCGGCCGCCACGACGGTCAGGCTGCCCCACCCGGGCACCGGGGTTCCGGTCCGCGGGTCGAGGATATGGCCAATGGTTTGCCCTGCTGCGCGGACGTACCGGCCCGACTGGCTGGATGTCGACGCCGATCCGCCGGCAAGCCAGAGGGTGAAGACCTCCTCCTTGTTGTCCTCCGGGCTCGGAATCGCCAGCCGCCACGGCCCACCCGTTCGCGTCGGACCAAGCACAACCACCTGCTGGCCGAACGTGACCTGCGCGGAGTGGACCCCATGTGCGCGCAAGCTGTCGCGGACCGCGCGCAGGCTGTACCCCTTCACAAACCCCCAAGGCATGAACCCCGCCGCCGCCGCGAGGCGCTGGGCGACACACCGATCGAGGTCGAGTTGCATGCCGCCGTTGCCGGCGGCCCGCCGGGCCGCCTCGAGTTCCACGACGGAGGGGACGCGCCCGTCGCCATCGAGGTCCCAGGCGTCCACGAGCGAGCCGATCACCAAGTCAAACACCCCAGGCACTTCGGCCGCACTCCGGTCGACCTCCCGCAGCACCTGGCACAGCGACGGGTCGATCTCCGCTGTGGCCCCGACCGCCGTGGCATTCAGCTCGCTCACCCGGCTGTCGGTGCGGTTCGGGGAGAGGAGGGCGTCCGAGGCCCCGACGGCGCTGAGGACCGCCTGGGACGCCTCGACCGCGGCCATCCGGCTGGGGGCCTCCAGCGACATCTGCAGGGTGGCCTCCATCGCCGTCGCTTTGCGATCGATCCAGACCGGTCCCCCGCCCGCTCCCTTTCCATCACAGGCGAGGAGGAGGAGACCAGCCAGGACGGGAAGAAGTCGATCCATGCGCCGCACCTGCTGGGAGGTGGAGGGCAACGGGTGGGCGCGGGGCCCGCGCGATTGACCCCGGAACCGTGGCGCCGAGGTCTCCACCCCGGTAAACTCCGGACAACTATGGAGAGCTGCTAATGGCATATCTACCCCTGCGATCCGTGAGTCTGCCTGAGCGGGCCGAGGCGGCGTACGAGGCGTGGTTGGACGAACTCGAGTCCCAACTGGACGCCCCCGGGGCCGACTGGTCGCGCGTCGTGCGCCAGACGCTGCTCCACCTCTTTCATCCCGACCTGCCGGACTGGGAGACCGCCGTGGCGGACCCGCGCCGTTCCCCCGCGTCGCTGGCGGCCCTGCTCGCGCTGGACCCGACGAATATTACCCTCGAACCGGAATATTACGGCGACGTCGACCCCGTGCGCTTCGCCCGCGTCAAGCCGCTCCTCTGGCTTTGGTACAGCTTCGATCGGGCCCCGCTCGCCGGTCAGAACGTGGCGCTCGGCATCGCGCTCCGCCGACGCCTGGCGCCGAGGATCTTCGCCCGGTGCGGACGCAACTTCAAGTGTTTTCAGCACGTCGAGTTCTCCTACGGCTACAACATGGAGGTCGGTGACGACGTCGTGATTCACCGGCATGTCCTGCTGGATGACCGGGGCGGCCTGACCCTGGGCGACCGGGTCAGCGTGTCGGATTACGCCAACATCTACAGCCACACCCACAGTATCGTGGATCAGCGCGAAGTGACGAACGCGCGAACGATTCTCGAGGACGACACCAGGATCACCTATCACGCCACGGTCCTCGCCGGCGTGCGCGTGGGCCAAAACGGAATGGTGGGCGCCGGCGCCGTCGCCACCAAGCACGTCCGGCCATACCACGTGAACGTCGGCATCCCGGCCAAGTCGGTGCGGGTCAAGCCGAACGCGCCGCCCGAGACGATCCACACCGACCTGCCTACGCGCCACGCTGGCGAGCCGGGGCCATCCTGACCGCGCTCATCATCGTCACGCTCCTCGCCTGCGCGGCGGCGCTGGTCTGGTCGTGGCGTGTGCGGCGCCGACACGAGGTCGAGTCCGCGGCCCTCGCGGCGCAGCTCGCCGAGGTGCAGGCCGAGCGCGACGATTTTGCGCGCCGCCTTGACCGGCGCATCAACGAGATCTTCTCCCTCCAGGAACTCAGTTACGTGCTCTCCGAATCGCTCCAGACCGAGCGGATCGTGGAGCAGGTGGCCCGGTTTACCTCCCGATTCCTCGAAGCGGAGGGAACGGTCGTCGCACTCGCGTCGGAGGAGCATCCCGAACTCCGTATCGCGTCGGCCGAAGGATCGCTCGCCTCCCTCCTGGGTCGCTCGATCCCGTCCGGGGAGGGGGGCCTCCTCACCCAGGCCATCGGTCGTGAGCGGATTGAGCTCGCCGAGGGCCCACCGCCGGGCGTGGAACTGGTGGCGGGCGTGCTCGTGGCGCGGACCGCCGTCGCCCCATTGCGCGCCCATGGCATGACCCTCGGAGCCATGGCCGTCGCGGCACGCCGCGACCGGCCGTTCTCCACCCAGGACCTCTGGCTGATATCCACCGTCGCGATGCAGGCGGCGGTGGTGCTGACCAACAGCCGGTTCTTCGGGCTGCTGCGACAGGGCAAGGAAGAGTGGGAAACGACGTTCGACGCCCTCTCCGAAGGCATCGCGCTGGTCGACGGGGCCGGCCGCATCACCCGGGCCAACCGGGCGCTCGCGCTGCTGGCCGGCGTCCCGCTCGCCTCCCTGGTCGGGCGGCCCTTCGTCTCCTCCCTTTTTTCGGAGTCAGCGCCCGCGGAGGAGTTGCTCGCGGGCGCGCGCCTCGGCAAGTCGCGGATCCCGACCCTGCTGCCCTCGACCAAGCTGCACCGCACCCTGCGGCTGGCCGGCGCGCCGCTTCCGGCGCACGAGGGGACCGCGTCGATCGTGGTCATGGTGGAGGATGTCACGGACCAGCGCGCCCTCGAAGCGCAGCTGATCCAGAACGAGAAGATGGCGGCCGTCGGGCAGCTGGTGTCCGGCGTCGCGCACGAACTGAACAATCCGCTGACGTCGATTGCGGGGCTCTCCGAGCTCCTCCTCGAGCAGGAACGCCTGCCCGGCGCTGTCCGGGAGCACCTGAACGTGATTCACGAACAGGCAGATCGCGCCGGACGAATCGTGGCCAACCTGCTGACCTTTGCGCGCAAGGGCACGCCGGAGCAGGCGGTCGTCGACCTGGAGGACGTGGCGCAGCGAACCACGCTGCTGATCCAGGCGGAGCTTCGGTTGCGCGGCATCACGCTCGAGCGCACCACCGGCGCGCCCGCCATTGTCCGCGGTGACCGGTACGAAATCCAACAGGTGTTGCTGAACCTGCTGACCAACGCCGTCCACGCGCTCTCCGACCTCCCGCCCGATGCGGACCGGCGGATCCTCGTGGCCACCGGCCAGGAGGACGACCGGGCCTTTGTCCGGGTCACGGACACCGGCCCCGGCATCCCTGCCGCGCTGGTCGGACGCATCTTCACGCCGTTCTTTACCACGAAGGAACCGGGCCGGGGCACCGGGCTTGGACTCTCCATCAGCTACGGTATCGTGGAGTCACACGGCGGGCGGCTGTCGTACGCACCAGGAGAGGAGGGGGGATCGACCTTCGCGATCGAGCTGCCAGCCTACGGCAGCGGCCCTGTGAAGCAGCTCGTGCCGTGCCGGGTGCTGGTGGCCGATGCGGATCGGTCGGTCCACCGGGTGGTCACCGCCCTCCTGACGCAGAACGGGGTACAGATCCACACGGCGCGAACGGGAGCAGAAGCCGTGGTCATGTCCAACGAACTGGCCTACGACATCGTGCTCGTCGACCCGACGTTGTCGGGGGCCTCGGAGCCGCTCGTCCCGTTGCTGCTGGCCCAGCGGCCCGAGCTTCTCTCGCGCCTGGTCCTCCTCGGCGACGACGGCCGCACCCTCCACGCCGACCTGCCAGAGATCCCCCACCTCGCCAAACCGCTGGTCCCGCGCGACGCACGGGCGGTGCTGCAGCGCCTGCTGGGCTCGTAGTCCAACCACCCCCCGCTGCAGTGTGACACAACTGTTGCCGGTCCGTGAAAGAGGGCCGACACGAGTCGTTGAGTATTCGGGCTGCATCCACGGCGGACGGGCCAGACGGCCGGCCCGCCCCACACGCTCCCGAATCCCGGCCTGCAATGTCGATACGTTCCCGTGTGTCCCGCCTGCTTCCCCTCGTGACCATCCTCATCCTCGTCCCGACGGTCGGGACCGCCCAGGAGACCGGCAGAGTGGTCGGCAGGATCCTCGACCAGGCGTTGGGCACGCCGATCGCCGGGGCCACCGTGGAGGTGGACAGCGCCCCCGTCCCGATCCGGACGACGTCGGCGATCGACGGGCACTATTCCCTCCGCAATGTGCCGGCCGGCCCCGTTACCATACGCGTCCGCCAGATCGGCTACGGCCCCAAGAACGTCAAGGGGCTGATCGTGCCAGCCGGCGCCACGGTGGAACAAGACATCTCCCTGAACGCCCAGGTGTTCACGCTCGATGAGCTGACGGTGACGGCCACCGCTGAGAAGAGCACCGTAGCGGGCGCCCTTGATGCGCAACGCATGGCGCCGAATGTCACCAATTCGATCAGTGCGCAGCAAATCGAACAGAGCCCTGACGCCGATGCAGGCGCCGCGATCAAGCGGGTCAGTGGCGCGTCGGTCCTGGACGGGAAGTACGTCTTTGTGCGGGGACTTGGCGAACGCTACACCACGACTTCGCTCAATGGCGCTCGGGTCCCGAGCCCCGAGCCGGATCGCAAGGTCGTCCCCATGGACATCTTCCCGACCAACCTGCTCTCGGGCATCCAGACCTCCAAGACGTTCACCCCGGACCAGCCAGGCGACTTCAGCGGCGCGTCAGTCAACATCACCACCCGGGAATTTTCGGCCAACCACATCTTCACGATGACCGTCGGTTCGGGATGGAACTCGGCAGCCACCGGCGTTGAGCTGGCCAGGGCGCCAACCGCGGGAGGCGAATGGATTGCCAATGGCGCGCCTCCCCGTGCCATTCCACAGAACGTGGCCGACGCCAACAACCTGAACGGGTTGACGCAAACCGAGGTAAACGGCCTCATTGGCTCGTTCCGCAATGTCTGGTCCCCCACCTACGAATCCGGCCTCCCCAACGCCACCTTCAACGCGTCCCTCGGCGGCGAAGACCCGGTGTTCGGGCAGCCGCTTGGCTATGTCGGCTCATTCACGTACACCTATACGCAGGATATCCGGGACGGCGAAATCAAGAGCCTCGCCAAGAACGGGCCCGACAAGGACACGGCGGAGCCGCTCAACACCTTCACCGGATCCACCAGTTTCGGGTCGGTGCTTTGGGGCGGCATGCTGAATCTCTACACCCGGCTGGGCAGTTCGGGGCGCATCACCTTCAACAACACCTACACGCGGAGCGCGGACAACGAAGCCAGCCTGCTGGGGGGCTTCAATGAGGAGTTCGCTGACACATTTCAGTTCTCCAACCTGACGTACATCCAGCGGTCCGTCCGATCCGACCAGCTCGCCGGGCAGCACCTGGTGGGCAACAACACGACGCTCGACTGGCAGATAACCAACGCGGCGGTCAGCCGTGACGCGCCCGACCGCTCCAGCATCGGCTACCTGGCACACCCCAAGGGGAACGGGGTGTTCGAGCCGTACCAGTGGTTCGGACAGCCGCGCTTTGCCACCCGGACCTGGGACAACACGACGGAATCGGCGTGGGACCTGGGGCTGGACCTGGCGCGCAACTTCGGGAAGGGCGCCTCCACCGTCGTCGTGAAGATCGGCGGCGCCTATCGCACCGCCAATCGGGACGCGAACAGCCGGGCCTACGACATCAACAACATCAATCTGGCCGACAGCGCGCTGGCGCTGACACCCGAGCAGATCTTCACCCAGCAGAACATCGCCGACAGCAGCTTCCTCCTGGTGGCCAACGCCAATGGCGGCCGTTACACCGCTGACGACAAGATCCTGGCCGGCTATGCCATGGCCACGGTGCCGATCGGGGACCGGTGGACCCTGCTCGGCGGTGTTCGGGTGGAAGACTGGAAGCTTCAGGTCGATACCCGCACGGCCGCGGGCAACGTGGTCCCGTCCAACCCTCAGGCGACGGACGTGCTCCCCTCGCTGGCCATCACCTACCGGCTCCCCCCTGACCAGGTGATCCGTCTGTCGGCCACGCAGACCCTGGCCCGCCCCGAGTACCGGGAACTGAGCCCCGTGCCGTACTTCGAGCAGGTCGGCTTCGCCACGACCTTTGGCAACCCATTGCTGACGCGAAGCTTGATCCAGAATTACGACCTGCGCTGGGAGTGGTACCCCTCTGGCGGCGAGGTCGTGAGTGTCGGCCTCTTCGCCAAGAACTTCACGGCGCCGATCGAGAAGGTGATCATCCAGGCCTCCGGCGCCAACTCCCTCAGCTTCGTCAATGCCGAGAGCGCGCAGAACTATGGCATCGAGCTCGAGGTCAGGAAGAACCTTGGGTTCGTCGGCGATGCCCTCGAGGGAATCTCTGCGTTCGCCAACGCCACGTTCATGAAGAGTCAGATCGTCACCGGCAACGACAGCATCGCTTCCCTCACCAATCCCGACCGCCCGATGATCGGTCAGTCGCCTTATGTGGTCAACGCGGGGCTCACCTATCTGAGCCCCGGCGGGCGCACCACCGCCTCCCTGCTCTACAACATCGCGGGTGAGCGGATCCTCGAGGTCGGGAGCGGCGGCCTGCCGGACGCCTACGAACAGCCGCGAAGCATCCTCGACGCGTCGGTTGAAGTCGGCCTCTCCCGTGATGTCAGCGTGAAGGTCGACGCCCGCAACCTGTTGAACAGCGAATATCTCATGACGCAAGGGGGCGTGACCCGGCTTCGTTACACCACTGGCCGGATCTGGGTCGTGGCGTTCAAATGGCGGCCCTGAGTTCGAATTGACCTGATCGTGACGCGGTCGTCGCTTCGCCGCGACCATCCGCTGTTTTCCTTGAGGCGCGCGGGACGGCCCGCGGAAGTCTCCCCGACACGCAACGAACGAGAGGAACCGATGATGGATCGACTGAAGGCGCTCTGGGTGGTACCCGCGATCGCACTGGCGCTCGCCGCCTGCTCGGACAGCAACAACGACAACGGCGGGACCGGCCCGACGCCCGTGGCGGCCCCGACCAACCTGGCGGTGACCCAACTCTCGCTGACCTCCCTGCAGGTCAGCTGGACGGCAGCTTCCGGGGCCACCTCCTACCTGCTGCAACGCGCGTCTGCCTCGAACCCGGGTGTCTTCACCCAGATCGGCGGAGGCGTCCTGGCCGCCACCAGCTTCAGCGATACCGGGCTCACCCCGACGGTCGCCTACAGCTATCGCGTCGCGTCCGTCACGGCCTCCGACACCAGCGGTTTCACCTCCGCGGTCACCGCGGCCACGGGTGTGTCGGCGGCCACGATCTCCGGGAACATCACCACCAACCGCACGCTCTACGCCGACACGCTGTATACGCTCAGCGGGTACGTGAAGGTGCAGAGCGGGGCCACGCTCACCATCGAGCCCGGCACCAAGATCGTAGGCGACACCGGCGTGCTCGGAAGTTCACTCTGGATCCTCCGCGGCGCCAAGATCGACGCGCAGGGGACCGTGACGCAGCCGATCGTCTTCACCTCCGCCCGCGCCCCCGGCAACCGGAAGCCCGGCGACTGGGGCGGCCTCATCATCATCGGCAACGGCATCATCAACCGGACCGGCTCCCCGATCCTGACCGAAGGTGGTTCCGCTGGCGTAGCCGAGGACTACTCGGGCGGCACGGACAACAACGACAACAGCGGCATCCTCAAGTACGTTCGCATCGAGTTCGCCGGGTACGACATCTCCAACGGCGCCGGCCAGGAGCTGAACACCCTGTCCAGCTACGCCGTCGGACGCGGCACCACCTACGAGTACCTCCAGTCGATGTCCGGCCTGGATGACTCCTTTGAGTTTTGGGGCGGCGCGGTGGACGGCCGATACCTCGTGTCATACGAGTCCGGCGACGACCACTTCGACTGGACCGAGGGGTACCAGGGCCGCATGCAGTTCATGCTCGCCCTCCAGACCCAGCGCCTCAACCCCGCCCCCGGCGCCGGCACCTTCTCCGGTGACCCGCGCGGCTTCGAGGGCGACGGCTGCGACCCGGGTGTAAGCGGCTGCACCGTCACCGCGACCGGCACCAGCACCCCGTACTCCAACCCGGTGTTCGCCAACTTCACCATGGTTGGCCCCGGCCAGCTCGCCGGCATCCCGAACGACGGCAACGGCGGCGTCTGGCGCCGAGGGACCGGCGGCTACGTGGCAAACGGCGTCCTCTCCCGCTGGAAGGGCTATGGCATCAGCATCCGCGATGCCTGGACCGACACGCTGTTTACGCAGCTCGACTCACTCTCGTTCTACTCGATCATCATGGCCCAGAACGGCCCTGGCGGGAACTTCGACACCACCGGCACGGCCTACGCCGCGCCGAGCAACTGGCCCATTGCCCAGTACAACAGCCTGAAGCTGTATTCCAGCTCCGTGTCGGTGGATACCCTCCTCGGCATCAGCACCAACCCGGCTGGACTCAACTGGGCGCCGAAGGCCGGTTCGCCGGCCGCATCCGGGGCGACGGCTGTCCCGGCCGCGAAGGTGAGCGGGTACTTTGGCGGCACCTGGCAGAACACCAGCTATCTCGGTGCCTGCGACGTTGTCTGCACCTGGTACCAGGGCTGGACCGTCTACCAGATCAATTGACCACGTTTTCTGTGACACCGTGGGGTCGGCTCGCCATCGTGGCGGGTCGGCCCCCGGTCTTTGGAGAGACCTGATGCGATTGTACTTCGTGGTGGCCGCCCTGGCCCTCGGTGCCGCCTGCGGACCGGAAGGTGGGCACTCCCCGCCGGCAAGTTCCAACGCGGCCACGGTCGTCGATTCCGCGATCCCAAGGGACGAGGCCCTGCGGAGGTTCCGGGTCGGCCTGGACACCGTCACGACGCTGACGGGAGGCGCTTCGAGCCGGGACGCGCTGGTGCGCGAATACGTGGAAGCGCTGGCGGCTGCAGACACCGCGGCGATCATCCGCCTGACCATGACGCGGGCGGAATTCGCCTGGCTCTACTATCCCGAAAGTGCGCAGGGGCTCCCGCCCTATGACCTCAGCCCGTCGCTGATGTGGTTCATGATGGACGAGCAGTCGCGCAAGGGACTGACACGCGCGCTTGCGGAGCTCGGTGGGCAACCGTACCCCTACGCTGGGTATGTCTGCGAGGGAGCGGAGGTGGTGGAGGGACCGAATACCCTCTGGGGGCCGTGCCTGATCCGGCGGGTGGTGGCACCCGGGGATACCGTCAACGAGCGGCTCTTTGGGCAGATCCTCGGTCGAGACGGCATGTACAAGATCACGACCCATGCCAACAAGTTCTGACGGCGGTCAGTACCCCGCCGCCGACGCCGGAAACCACGGAGTCACTACGACCGAACCCCTCGTCCGGGCAACGGCCTCCGCCTCGGTGGCCGTCGCCCAGTAGTTGCTGCCGGCCGTCAGCGACGGCGCCACGATGAAGTACCGCTGAGCGCGGAGGAAAACGTTGCCCGTGACCTGCGCGTCCCGCCCGACGGAGTCGGCCACGAAGGCCTCATCCACCGCATCGAAGGTGTTCCCGCGCACTCGGGCGTGCGCTGTCCGCTCCAGGACCAGGCCACGCGTCACCTCGGCGATGGTGTTCCCGTCGATCACATAGTCGCGGCTCGAGGGACCCGCCGAGTCCCGCGTGAACAACAGGATTCCCGTCTTGCCACCCATGATCAGGTTTGTCAGCAGCCGATTGGTCCCGCCGTGCTCGATGGCGATCCCGACCGAGCGCGACCCCAGGATAATGTTCCCCTGCACGGTCGTGCCGGTGGAATAGCCGAGCCAGAAACCGTAGTCCGAGCTGTCGGCACGGTTCTCGAGAAAGACGTTGCCATGGCTGAACGTGGACTCGAACGCGTTGTGGTAGGCGGACGATCCATCGTTCCGAAGCACCATGTTGCCGTTCGAAGGTCGGACGTACCCCGGCTGTCCGCTGAGGAAGAAACCGTCGCCCGACCAGGTGATGTCGTTGTCCGCCACCAGGTTGGAGTCGCTCTGTTCCCGGAGCAGGATGCCCGCGGAATCACACCCCCGCCGATAGGCCGGCGACTCGCAGCGCACGTTGTGATGCGCCTTGTTGCGCACCACCACGTTTTGCGACGAGGCCCAGAGGTGCACGCCCCACCCGCTGTTCTCCGAGACGTCGTTGTCGGCCACGTAGCTGGCGCGCGCGTCGATCAACCCGATGCCGTTCTGGGCATGGCGGGCGGAGTTCCCGACGATCGTCGCGCCGTTGGTGTTCTTCAGGAGAATGCCGCCACCATACGCCTCCGCAGAGTCCGCTCGGAAGATGTCGAGCCAATCGCGTTCGTCGTACCGGTCCGGCGTGGACCGGAGCGACTGGGCGCGGGACCCCGAGACGTCGACCCGGGCGATGCGATGGCCGCGTCCCCCTTCGATCCGGATGCCGTGCCGAAATCCCCGAATCGTCCCGCCATAGATCTCGACGTTGTCGAGCCCGCGGCTGACCACGCCGGCCCCGAGAAACGCCGCCTGCACGCTGTCGCCGCTCTCCAGGGTGACGCCGGTGAGATTCAGCCGGGTGCCGGAGCCGGCGATGATCAGCACGCCGAGCTCCCCGTGGTCCGCGATGCGGTAGCGGCCAGGACAGACCGTCACGTCTCCCTGCACCTGCGTACCGGCGCGCGCCAGGCGCAGGCAGGGCTCGCGTGTTGGGGGCTGGATCAGGAGGACGAGCGCGGACGCACAGAGCAGGACGGGGCGGTTCAGCATAGGCGGAGTAGATCCTCCAGGGGGCCGGCGCCACCATGCGCGAACAGGACAAGGATGTCATCGAGGGCACGGCGAGAGCGCGGCCACGAGAGACGGCTGCGGGCGAGGTCGACCGAGAGCCATTCCGCGGCGTCGTGCTCGTCGGAGATCGAGACCTCGGCGTCGGCGGGCACGAAGGCCACGAACGAGGGGATGAGGGCCACCGCATCGGTGCGGTGCAGGTAGAAGGATTCGACCCGGCTCAGGTTGTACATCGCGGACGGTGTGAGCCCGGTCTCTTCCTTCAGCTCGCGGCGCGCACCTTCCACCGGGGGCTCCCCATCCTCGAGATGGCCGTGGACGACTTCCCAGGCTCCCGGTGAGCGCCCGCGCTCGCTGCGCCGGAGCACCAGAAACTCGAAGCCCGCCCCGACAGGGCGGGCCACGTAGAGATCGATCATCGACACGCACACGTCGGTCATCGTGGGGAACTTTCCGGCGTCAGGCTACCCGGCCCGCCGCCGACTGAGGACGGCGTCGAGCCTGGCCGAGAGCGCCCGCGCCCGGAAGGGCTTGGTGAGAAAATCATCTGCGCCCAGCTCGAACACGCGGACTTCGTTGTCCTCGTCGCCCTTCGCGGTCAGGACGATGACAGGAATGTCCTGCGTCGTGGGGCGGGAGCGGAGCTTGGCCAGCACTCCATACCCGTCGAGTCCGGGAAGATTGAGGTCGAGGACGATGATGTCGGGCGCCACCCGGTCGACCTGGTCGAGCGCCTGGACCCCGTCGCGCGCCTCGTGGACGAGGTACCCGTCCCGCTCCAGCAGGTCTTTCATCACCCGGCGCAACTGGTCCTCGTCATCGACCAGGAGCACCGAGACGCCGCGGGACTGGTCGCCCACCGGCTCCTCCGCCGCCGGGGGAGCGTCCTCCAGCAGTTCAAATGCGGTGGTCAGGTCCACCGCGGGGGCGGCGGGGGCTTCCTGGCCCTGCGGAACTGCGGGGAAGACGCCAGTCGGGTAGAGCGAGGGAATGCCGAGCGCCGCCTGGCGGGCCCCGGCCGCGCCGTAGCGCCCCTCCATCGGGATATCGGTGACCCGCAAGAGCTCGTCGACCGAGCTGTCCCCCTCCAGCACGTGTCGAAGCCCGCTCTCGAAGAGCGACAGCATGCCATTTTGACGCCCCGCCGTCGCAATCATGTCGACGGTAGCGCCCTGGCCGATGAGCCGTTCGATGTCGGGACTCATCGTGAGGATCTCAACGATGGAGAACCGGCCGCGATAGCCGGTCATGGCGCAGTCCGGGCACCCCTTCGGCTGGTACAGCGTCTTGGCGCCGGTGAAGTACTGCATCACCCGCTCGGGCACCGGTTCCTTCTGCACCACGCGACAGGAGAGGCAGAGGCGGCGCATCAGCCGCTGGGCGATCACGCCACGCAGCGCCGCGCCGATCTTGTAGGCCTGCATGCCCATGTCGACGAGGCGGGTGACGGAGTTGGGCGCGTCATTCGTGTGCAGCGTGGACAGCACCAAGTGGCCGGTGAGCGACGCCTGCACCGCGATCTGGGCCGTTTCGCCGTCCCGGATTTCGCCGACCAGCACCACGTCGGGGTCCTGCCGCAGGATCGAGCGCAGGGCGGTGGAGAAGGTGAGCCCCGCCTTCTCGTTGATCTGCACCTGCACGATATGCTTGCCCAGCCGGAATTCGACGGGATCCTCGATCGTGACGATGTTGACCCCTTCGCTCTGGATCATCCGCAGGGCGGAGTAGAGCGTGGTGGTCTTGCCCGACCCGGTCGGGCCGGTCACGAGAATGATGCCTTCCTTGTATCCCAGGAGGCGCTCGATCTGCTTCCGTTCCTCGAGGAAGAGCCCCAGCGTCTCCAGCGACAAGACCGTGGACTTCTGGTTGAGGATTCGGATCACGACCTTCTCGCCATACGTGGCGGGAAGGGTCGAGACGCGGAGATCCACCTTGTCGTTGTTGATGGCGATGCGGGCCCGGCCGTCCTGCGGCCGGAGTCGGTCGGCGATGTCGAGGCCGGACATGATCTTGATGCGGGAAATCAGCGGCACCCCGGCGGCGCGCGGCACCGTCATGACCTGCCGGAGCACACCGTCGATCCGGTACCGGACCGTGACACCACCCTCGACCGGCTCGACGTGGATGTCGCTGGCCCGGCTGGTGACGCCATCGGCAAGCATCATGTCGACCAGGCGGATAATCGGCTTCTGGCTCGCCTCGTCGGCGGAAGCACCGATATCCTCCTCGGCGTCCTCGATCTGCTGCACTTCGGCACCCGTCTCCAGCCCGCCCAGCAGCTTGGAAACGAGGTTCTCGCCCCGGTACAACTCCTCGAGCCGGTCCTTGATGCGCCCCGGCGAGGAGAGCAGCAGCCGGACTTCCCGCCCCGTCGCGAAGGCGAGCATCTTTTCGGCATCGATGTCGAAGGGATTGGCCGTGGCCGCGTCGAGGGACGAGTCGGTGATTCGCAGGGGAAGCACGTGGTGCTTCCGCGCGACGCTCTCCGGCACCACGTCGCGGACTTTCATGTCCATCGTCGTCAAGTCGGCCAGCGGGAACCGGAACCGCGCGGAAATCGCGGCGAGGATCTCGTCGTCGGTCATGATCCGGCGCTGGACGAGCTGCTCCCAGAGCGACGTGGGCGTCGCCTCGGCGGCCTCGCGGATGGCCGCCATGGCCTCCTCGGGCACCGTGATTTCCAGCGTGGGAACCAGCCACTCGTCCAGAAACGCCATTCAGCGGATTACCTCAACGAATTGGAACCCGAAATAAAGGCCGCCCGGGGGGCATTGGGTAGTGCCGCGGCTACAGGATGTTCCACCACTCCCGGGTAATGTCCAGCGTCACCTCGAACAATCCGTCCCGGAGCCCATACCCGCCCTCGAGACGCACGAGCCCCATGAACCACTCCGTAGCCAGCCCGGCGGTGCTGCGGAGGCCGTCGCTCGCCGCCCAGGGCGTGCCAGCGACCGCCCGTTCGCTCCATCCGGCCCCGATGAAGGGGGCGAGGATGAAGGTCCGGCCGGTGCTCGCAAACGATCCGAGCGGAATGGCGGGGGCCGGCACATGGAACCGCCACTCGGCGTGCGCCAGCGCCAGGCTCCTCCCCCCGAAGGCCCGGAAGGGGTACCCGACCAGGCTGCCGCGCCCGCCCATGACGAAGCTCCGATACGCCGGCATGCCGTCGCCCCCAACCCCGCCGTACCCGAGCACACGGAGGACGCCCGTTCCCAGGGGCGCCTGCCAGCGGACCGCCGCCGCCGCCCGAAGGTACCCGGTCGGCCCTGTTCCCCCCTCGAACGACAACTCGCCGCTGAGGTCGTGAGGGGCCTCCATCCCCGCGGCTGCCCGGGTCAGGCGCAGGGTCGCCTGGGAGTAGCGGCCCGCTCCGAGCGGCGGGTTGGGGCGATAGGTCCCACGGGCGGGAGTCGCCGCCACCCCCATGTCGTGGCTCTCCTCCGCCCCGACCGACAGCGCCAGCGTGGTTCGATCGGCCACCGGCCGCAGGAGGCCGAGGCGGAGCCAGTCCACCAGGGCATAGTCGCCGTAGTCCTGCCCCGCCTCCTGGGAGGTGAGGGAGTTGACCACAGGGGCCGTGATCAGGAAGTCGCTCACGTCCTGCACGCGGCGCCCCGCGCCCAGGCTCAGCGTGTTCGTGCCCAGGCCGAGATCCACAACCAGCCGACCGAAGAGCCTGCCATCGCTGGTGCCATAGGCGGCATAGGGACGGAGGGCCACCCGGCGCTCCGCCGCCTGGAGCGTCAACCCAAATCCGAGGGTCAGTCCCTGCACCCGGTTGACATGGGCCAGTTCGCTGATCGAATTGGACGCGATTCGCGTCCCATGCAATCCGCTGAGCGACCGGTCGCCCGCAAGGTCCTCCACCTGGCGCCGCAGCGCCAGCATGTCCTGGCGCGTCACCGGTTCGGCCACCCCGGCCAGCGCGTCATCCAGCGACTCGCTCCACTCGGTCGCGTCCGGCTTGGGCTCCCGGAGCCCGCCGATCGCCGGTGCGGCGTAGAGGGCGCGCGGGAATTCCGCGTTCAGCTCGTAGTTGCCCACCTCCCACCGGCCCTGGATGATCCCGCGGGCGGGAAAATCGAGCCAGGTGGTGCGGCGCCGAATCTCGATCCTCTGGCGCTCGGGCAGCCAGTAGCGACCCTCGTAGAGGGCGTTCTCGAGGACGATGCTGATGTCCTCGAGCTGCGGATCGAGGTAGGAGACGGGCGTGAAGCTAAAACGGAACTGCACCACCTCCGCCGTCTCGACGTCGAGGTACAGGGTCCCGATCACCAGCGGCTGGGTGAACGACTTGGGGCGCACGGCGACCTCGTACACCTGGACCGTGCGAGTGTTCGCGGAAAGTGCCAGCGAGTCCTGCAGGGCAAAGTCGTATGCCGCCAGCCCCTGGGGTGAGAGCGGATGATAGACGTCCCGGACCTCGTCCCCTTCGCCGATGCGAATCCGGTTACCGTAGTTGTTGGTGACGACGCCCAGATGATCCCGATGGTAGTTGATGTCGGTGGGAAGCCAGGTGCCGTCGCGCCAGCCGAGAATCGTCTGCTTGCTGATCCCCGGTACTCGCCAATACACTTCCAGCTTGAGTTCGTCCGCCTTGACGAGCCTGGGAGGCTCGGTGAGGCCGGAACCGACCTGGGCCAGGAAGAGGACGAAGCCGTGCGCCTCGGACCGGTACGACTGCAGGGTGGTGTCAGCCTCGACCTGCTGCCGGCGCGCCACGCCGCGACCGACGAGGGCCAGGACCTCCGGCGTATTCCACTGCTGCGCCGCGAGTGGCGGAGCGAAGCTGAGCACGACGACGGAGAGAACCCAGAGGCGGAGGCGCATCGATTGAGAATATCCCGGGAACCGAGGGCTGGAGCAAGCGACGCCGTTGCGATCGCCCTGACACTCGCCCTGGCTTGTTCCATCGGCGGCTGCGGAGGCTCGACACCCGGGCTGGAGGGACCGGCACCGGGCCCGGTGCCGCGGGTCTATCCCGCCTCGCAGGTGTTTGCCGTCGAGGTCTGGGGGGCGCAGGCGCCGGACACGGTGGTCACATTCGCCGCCTCGAGCGGCCGGTCCATCGTCCTGCGACACGGCCCGCCCGATAACACCGTCTTCGCTGAAATGGACATACCTGAGGGTGCCTTCAGTCCGCGGGGCAGCGGCGACTCGGTTGCCGTTTCGATCCACCCGACGCCGGGCATCTACGGCCTCACGGTGGAGAGCGAGGCCGCCCTGACCTCGCCCATCGTGCTCACGTTCAAGTACCCCGTCCACTTCGCGGCCCCGTCGGACAGCCGCGCCCGCTATCCCACCGACGTGCTCTTCGAACAGGCGCTCGCCATCGCCCTGGTGGAGGATGACGGCGCCCAGTTCCGGACGCTGCGGTCCACCCGCCCCGCCAGCGACAACCTGAGTGCGACGATCTCCATTCTTGGCCGCTACCAGTTGGTCGCTCCGCGTTGAGGCGCCTGAGGCGCTAGATTTCGCCCCATCATGCCACTCTTCTCCCTCATCAGCTTCGGCGGAGACCAGCGATTCGAGCTGCCGGCCGGCCGCACCTTGCTGGTCGGGCGGGCCGTCGAGTGCGACGTCCCGGTCTTCGATCCCACCGTGTCTCGCCACCACGCCGAACTCACCGCCGATGAGCTGGGTGAAGGGGTGCGCGTCCGCGACCTCGGCAGCTCCAACGGCACCTCGATCAACGGGGTGCGCGTCGCCGAAGGGTGGCTGGCTCCGAACGACACCGTCGCCTTCGGGAAGATCTCCTATTATCTCCGGGCCCTCGAAGTCACGGCGGAACACCGGGTGCCCATGCCCGCGCCCCCCACCGGCCCCAAGGGTGGCAGCATCGTCCGGCAGCTGGTGGTCAACGTGGACACCCCGGCACGGGTCGATGCCGCCGCCGCGGACGGACTGCTTCGGGTCGGGTCGGGAGGGCCGGAGCGCCAGGCGGAGAAGCTCGCTCACCTGCTCGCCCTCTCGAACCGCCTCTCCGGCGAACTCGACCTCGACCGACTGCTGAACACGGTCGCCGAAACCACCTTCCAGGTGCTCAACGTGGACCGGGTCGCCATCCTGCTGCGGGACGCCAAGAGCGGAGACCTCGTGCCCGCGGCGTCGCGCAGCCGGCTCGGCGGGGCGGAAGGCCTGCGCGTGCCGCAGTCGATCGCGCGGAAGGCGGTGGAGGAGCGGGTGGCACTGCAGACCGACAATGCCGCCGCGGACGAGCGCTTCACGGGAAAGTCGGTGGTGCAGCAGAGCGTACGCGGGGCAATGTGCGCCCCGCTGCTGGCCGAGGGAGACCAGGTGCTTGGCCTGCTCTACGTCGACAATCTCGCGACGCCCGGGAGCTTCACCGAGGAGGACCTGCAGTTCCTGGTGGCCTTCGGTGGCATCGCGGCGGGTGGGATCCGCGCAGCCCGATCCGCCGACGCCGTACAACGGGAGGCGGCCACGCGCGCCAATTTTGAGCGGTACTTCGCGCCGTCCGTCGCGGCGGACATTGCCGGACGACAGGGCGCCATCGAGCTCGGCGGGACCCGCCAGCCGCTCACCATCCTCTTCAGCGACATTCGCGGATTCACGGCGCTCGCCGAATCGATGCCGCCCGACGCGATCGCGGAACTCCTGAGCGCATACTTCACTGAAATGGTGGACGTGATCTTCGAGCACGGCGGCACGCTCGACAAGTTCATCGGTGATGCGATCATGGCCCAGTGGGGAGCACCGATCAGCCACCCGGACGACGCCGAGCGGGCGCTCCAGGCCGCATTGGGCATGGAGCGCGCGGTGGGCGACATCAACGCGCGGTGGGCCGCCCAGGGCCGACCGACCATCAGCATCGGCATCGGCATCAATTATGGTGAGGTCTTCGCGGGCAACATCGGCAGCCACCGCCGCCTCGAATACACCGTCATCGGTGACGCGGTGAATGTCGCTTCGCGGCTCTGCTCGGCCGCCGCCCCCGGCGAGATCCTCATGACCGAGGCGTTTCACCGTCAGCTGGGCAAGAAGAAGCCCGCCGTGGAGCGGGCCGAAGGGATCGACATCAAGGGGCGGACCGGGAAGGTCACGGTGTACCGGATGAACGGACTGGGGAGCAAGGACTGAGGGCTCCCAGCGAGGTCAGCTCCCCGGCTTGCCCGGAAACGCGTAGGGCACCCCGGCTTCCGCCAGCAGATCGAGCACCAGCCTGATCGGCAGCCCCATCACCCCGAAGAAATCGCCGTCGATCCCTTCCACCAGCGCCGCCCCGTACCCCTGAATGCCATAGGCCCCCGCCTTGTCCATCGGTTCACCGGTGCGGACATAGGCCCGGAGCATGCCCTCGCGCGCCGGTCGGAAGGTGACCGCCGTGACGTCCACCGCCTCGAAGACGGTCTCGGCAGCGCGCAGCGCCACCGCCGTAATGACATGGTGAGTCCGGCCCTGCAGGCGCAGCAGCATCCGCACCGCGTCATCCTCATCGAGCGGCTTTTCCAGCAGTTCATCATCGAGCACCACGATCGTGTCCGCGGCCAGGACCAGGTCCCCGGGCACGGCCGTCGCCTTGTCGTGGGCCAGGCGGAGGGCATAATCGCGTGGGCCCTCACCCGACTTGCGGACCTCGGGCACCTGGGAGGGGCGGACGTCGACCGGGATACCGAGCATCTCGAGCAGCTGGCGGCGGCGCGGCGACGCCGAGGCAAGGATGAGGGACGTCATGCGGAGCGCTCGAGGATGAGGGTGACGGGACCGTCGTTCAGGAGTTCCACCTGCATGTCGGCGCCAAACTCTCCGGCCTCCACATGGAGGCCGGCGGCGCGCAGCCCGGCCAGGAACTTTTCGTAGAGCGGGATGGCGATCTCGGGACGCGCCGCGCCGATGAAGGACGGACGCCGTCCCCGCTCCGTGTCCCCGTACAGCGTGAACTGGCTCACGACGAGGACGCCCCCGTCCACGTCGGACAGCGCGCGATTCATCTTCCCCTCGTTGTCGGTGAAGAGTCGCAGGCCAGCCACCTTGGCGGCCATCCAGTCGCACTGCTCTGGGGTGTCGGTGGCGTGAAAGCCGGCCAGCAGGAGGAAGCCACGGCCAATGGCGCCGGTCACCCGACCGCCGACCGTCACGCTGGCGCGGGAGACGCGCTGGAGGACGACACGCATGACGGAGTTTAACACCGGCGGCAGGGCCGGTGCAGCGGTCGCTATTCGACGGTGACCGACTTCGCGAGGTTGCGGGGCTGGTCCACGTTGCACCCGCGGCGCACGGCCACGTAATACGACAGCAGCTGGAGCGGGACGATCGTCAGGATCGGGGTCAGGAGGTCAAGCGTCTGCGGGATGGTGAAGGTCGCATCCGCCAGGCGCTCAATTTCGGGGTCGTTCTCCGAACAGATGGCGAGCACCTTGCCACCGCGCGCCTTCACCTCTTCGATGTTGGACACAATCTTGGAGTGCACCGCATCCATTGGGGCAATGAACACGACCGGCATGTTCTCGTCGATCAGCGCGATCGGCCCGTGCTTCATTTCCGCGGCGGGATACCCCTCCGCATGGATGTAGGAGATTTCCTTCAGCTTGAGGGCGCCCTCGAGCGCGACGGGGAAATTGACCCCGCGGCCGAGATACAGGGCGTGGTTGCCCGAGAAGAACCGCTCGGCGAGGAGCTTCACCTCGGCTTCCTTGGCCAGGATCTGCTCGATCTGGGCCGGGAGCGCCTTCAGCGCCTGGATGAACTGCCGGCCCTGCAGGATGCTCAGGTTCCGGAGGCGGCCGAGGCGGAGGGTCAGCAGCGCCAACGCCGCCACCTGGCTGGTGAAGGCCTTGGTGGACGCCACGCCCACCTCGGGGCCGGCATGCAGGTAGGTGCCGCCGTCGACCTCGCGGGCGATGGTGCTGCCCACAACGTTGACCAGGCCGATCGTCCGCGCCCCGCGGCGCCGCGCCTCGCGAATCGCCGCCAGGGTGTCAGCCGTTTCCCCGGACTGACTGATCCCGATCACCAGCGTCTTTTCGTTGACGACCGGGTTCCGGTACCGGAATTCGGAGGCGTACTCGACTTCAACCGGCACGCGGGCAAGTTCTTCGAGCATGTACTCGCCGATGAGCGCACTGTGCCACGACGTGCCGCACGCCGTGATGATGATCCGCTCGACCGCGACCAGCTCCTCATCGGTCATGTTCAGGCCGCTGACGCGGGCCGTGCCCTCCTCCTCCAGCAAGTGGCCGCGGAGGGTGTTGGCGAGCGAATCCGGCTGCTCACAGATTTCCTTGAGCATGAAGTGCTCTTTGCCGCCCTTTTCGATCGTCGCGAGGTCCCAGTCGATCTGGTTGACCGGCTTGTCGATGTTCTTGACCTCGAGATCGCGGACCCGGTACCCGTCGCGCGTGAGAATGACCATTTCGCCGTCATCGAGATAGACCACGGACCGGGTGTGTTCCAGGAGCGGCGAGGCATCGGACGCCACGAAGCGCTCGTTTTCGCCGACGCCGACAATCAGCGGTGATCCGTTGCGGGCCGCGACCAGGATATCCGGCTCATCGGAAGAAATCACCGCAATGCCGTACGCGCCGTCCACTTCACGGAGCGCGGCGGCCACCGCCTCCTCCAGGTCGCCCTGATAGAGCTCGCCGACCAGGTGCGCCAGCACCTCGGTGTCCGTTTCCGAGGTGAAGGTATGGCCGCGATTGAGCAGCGCCTTGCGGATGGAGCCGGCGTTCTCGATGATCCCGTTGTGAATCAGGGCAATCCGGCCAGACTGGTCGGTGTGGGGGTGCGCATTGAGGGTGGTGGGGGCGCCGTGCGTGGCCCAGCGGGTGTGACCGATCCCGACGGTACCGGACGGGAGGTGGTCCGTCACCTGCTTCTCGAGATTGGACAGCTTGCCGGCCGCCTTGTGCACCTTGAGGCCGGTCCCGTTGATGACGGCGATTCCGGCCGAGTCGTACCCGCGGTACTCCATCCGACGCAGGCCGTCGAGCAGAATCCCTGCAGCCTGACGTGGCCCGACATACCCGACGACACCGCACATAGGTCCCACTCCCTCTGTTCAGCTCACGAGCGACCGGCATGCCTCGATCAACGATTCCGCGTCCACAGCGGTGGGGGCCTCGGCGATGAACCGGATGATCGGTTCGGTGCCCGAGGGCCGCAGGTGGACCCACCGATCGGGCCAGGAGAGCCGCAATCCGTCGCGGTCGTCGACCGTGGCATCCGCGAAACGCTTCCGCAGCGCCTGGTACGCTGGGGCGAGGTCCGCACCACGCGGAGCCTTCGCCTTGACAATGTGATAGCGAGGGGCGCCCGCAACGAGTCCGGAAACGGTCTGCCCCGACTCAAGGAGAAGTTGCAAGATAAGGGCCACCCCGATCGGGGCGTCCCGGCCGATATGGACCGAGGGCAGGATCACCCCGCCGTTCCCTTCCCCGCCAATGACCGCCGCCTTCTCCTGGATCATCCGGGCAACATGCGCCTCGCCGACCGGCGCCCGGAAGAAGCGGGCGCCGTGCCCGGCCGCCGCGTCCTCGACCACCAGGCTGGTCGACAGGTTGACCACGACGGTGGCCGAAGCGGCCTTCGCGCCCAAGTTGCCAAGCACAGCCCGGACGGCAAAGGCGAGGGTGTAGTCCTCCCCGATAGGCTCGCCCCGCTCATCCACCAGCGCCAGGCGGTCCACGTCCGGATCGACGGCCATCCCGATATCGGCCCCGGACTCGCGCACCAGCCGGGACAGGTCGCCCAGATTCTCCGGGAGCGGTTCAGGGGGGCGCGGGAACCGTCCGTCCGTCTCGAGATTGATGGCGCTTACCTGGCATCCCAGCGCCTCGAGCAGCGGCGGGATCGAGGTGCCGCCGGCCCCGCGGACGCAATCCAGTGCCACGTGAAAGCGGCGGGCACGAATCCCCGCGACGTCCACCATCGGCAGGGCAAGCACCTGCGTGAGATGACGGGCGATGGCGTCGCGGTCCTCCTGCACCCCGCCGACGGCGTCCCACCCGGCACGCCGTGGGCCCTGTTCCGCGAGCGCGCGTACCGCCGCGCCCGAGTCGGCGTCGAGGAAAATGCCATCGGGGCCCACCAGCTTCAGCGCGTTCCACTCCACGGGATTGTGGCTGGCCGTGAGCATCAGGCCTGCACCGGCATGGTGGTGCTCCACGGCCAGTTGCAGCGTCGGGGTGGGGACGATGCCGATGTCGATCACGCTGACACCGACCGACATGAGCCCTGCCTTGGCGGCATGGGCGAACATCGGCCCACTGGTCCGGGCGTCCCGGCCAAGGACCACCTTCGGCCGACCGGCAGCCGCCGCCCAGGCGCCAAGCGCCGCGGCATGGCGCGCCACCAGCTCCGGCGTCAGGTCCTTCCCGACGATCCCACGCATCCCGGAAACACTGACCATCAGGGTGTCGCTCATCGAAAGTCCCCCGTGCTGCACGGGCGTCAGACGTGGATAGGAAGCTTCGCGGGTTCGGGAAACGCCTCACAAAAGGCGTCGATGACCGTCGGGTCAAACTGCGGACCGGAGCAGCGCCGAAGCTCTTCGAAGGCCGCGACCGGCACCAACGACTCGCGGTAGGCTCGATTGGTCGTCATCGCATCGAATGCGTCGACCACCGCGACGATCCGCGCCTCAACGGGGATATCCTCCCCCCCCAGCCCGTCGGGGAAGCCGCGACCGTCAAACCGTTCGTGGTGGGACCGGGCGATATGGAGCACGACCGGCCGATCGTGGGCCAGCGGCGCGAGGATCTTCTCCCCGAGCACCGTGTGCTCCATGACGTGCCGGAATTCGTCCGGGGTCAGCCGAGCCGGCTTGTTCAGGATGTCTTCCCGGGTGCCGATTTTCCCGATGTCGTGCAACTCGGCCCCGAGCCTGATGTTGTCGAGGAAGTCGCCGGTGTAGCCCAGGTGAACCGCCGTGCGCACCGCGTACTCGCGCACCCGCTGCGAATGGCCCCGGGTATAGGCGTCCTTGGCCTCGAGCGCATGGGCCAGCGTCTGCGCGCCTTCGAGGAACAGTTCCTGGATCCTGGCCCGCTGCCGCCTGACCTCCTCCTCAAGGTGCTTCTGGTAATACCGGTTCTGGAGCGTCAACTCCCGCTTCTCCAGCGCCTTGGCGACCCGGGCCTGGACCTCGCCGAGCACCATCGGCTTCGCGATATAGTCCAGCGCGCCCTTCTTGAGACAGTCCACGGCAATCTCCACATCCGCGACCGCGCTCAGCATGATCACCGCCGTGTCGGGATAGCGTCGCCGCACCTCCTCCAGCAGCTCGACTCCATCGCGACCCGGCATCCTGATGTCGCTGATGAGCACGGCCACCTCACCCTGCCCGGCGAGCGTTGCCAACGCCTCGTCAGCCGAGGAGGCTGAGATGCACGTGAGTCCCTGCGACTGCACGACGCGGACGAGGGCGTCACGCACCTGGGGGTCGTCGTCGACGACCAGGCATTGGGCGGCGACTGGCGGAGGGGAAGTCTCGGGGGTGTCTGGCACAGGTGGAAGGTAGGGCTGACCGGGGCAATTCTCAACGAGACGCCTTGCCGCAACGCCTTTTCCCCCATAAGGTTCCTCCACCTCAACCGGTGTGATCCATGACACAGATTCTTCCGCACGACCTCGAATCAGGGCTGGGCACCAGGGCCGTGCACGCCGGCCAGGTGCCAGAACCGCTTTCTGGCGCGGTCATGACGCCGATTTACCAGACCTCCACCTACGTCCAGGAGGGGATCGGCAAGCACAAGGGCTACGAGTACGCCCGCACCGACAATCCGACCCGCCAGGCGCTGGAGCGGAACGTGGCTGCCCTCGAAGGGGCGACATACGGTTTCGCCTATGGATCGGGGTTGGCGGCGCTGGACGTCCTGCTCAAGGTGCTCAAGAGCGGCGACCACGTGGTCTGCGGTGAGAACCTGTACGGCGGCAGTCATCGTCTCATGGAACGGATCTACACCCGGTTTGGGCTCCGGTTCAGCTACGTCGACAGCCGGGACATCCGGAACGTCGAGGCGGCGCTCCGCCCCGAGACCCGGATGATCTATTGCGAGACGCCCACCAACCCCATGATGCAACTCACCGACCTCGCCGCCGTGGGCGACCTGACACAGGCCCACGGCTATCTCTTCGCCGTCGACAACACCTTCGCCACGCCGATCTTCCAGCGCCCGCTCGAAGTCGGCGCCGACGTGGTGCTCCACAGCACCACCAAGTACCTGAACGGCCACAGCGACATGGTGGGCGGACTCCTGTTGACGCGGCGCGAGGACCTTGCCGAACAGTTCGGGTTCATCCAGAACGCCGCCGGCGCCGTGCCGGGGCCCATGGACTGCTTCCTCGCCCTCCGCGGTACCAAGACGCTCCCCCTCCGCATGCGCCAGCACGATGCCAACGGCAGGGCCGTAGCCAAGTGGCTCACCGAGCGGAAGGATGTGCAGCAGGTCTACTATCCGGGCCTGACATCGCACCCACAACATGAGCTGGCCAAGAGGCAGATGAGCGGTTTTGGCGGGATGATCTCCTTCGACATCGGGGATCCGGCGCGGGCCCGGCGCATCGCGGAACGGACGCGGATCTTTGTGCTCGCGGAGTCGCTGGGAGGCGTCGAGAGCCTCATGGGTCACCCCGCAAGCATGACGCACGCATCTGTCCCGCCTGCCATGCGGGAGGCGATGGGGCTCACCGACTCACTGCTCCGGCTGAGTTGCGGGATCGAGGATGTTGAGGACCTGATTGCCGACCTCGATCAGGCCTTTGCCACCTGAGGGCCGGTACGCTGTAGCATTCTGAAACAAGCAGGGTCCGCCCGGCGTATTGGTGGAATCCCATAACCAGGCCGAAGACATGTCGAATCTCCCTGCCCCGCGGCCCCGCCGCACTCTGCCAGACATCGCCCCCGTCAGCTGGGAGCATCCCGCCGACCGGGCAGCATTGCAGGCGCTCCGTGCCCTGCCGGGAGTGGACGAGGTCATCCGGAAGGTCCTCGCCCTGCTCGGCGGGGAGCGCGGCATCCGGCTGCTCTTCCAGGCCAACGCCGTCCGGGTCGGGCCGACCCAGTTCCCCCGGCTCTGGCACATGCATGTCGAGAACTGCGCCACGTTCGGCTGGGAAAAGGTTCCCGAGGTGTATGTCACCCAGACGCCGATCTTCAACGCCGGCGCGTACGGCATCGACGATCCCTTCATCGTCCTCCATTCGGCCGCGCTGGAAATTCTCGACGAGGACGAAATCCTGACGCTCCTCGCGCATGAGCTCGGCCACGTCATGAGCGGCCACTCCCTCTACCGCACCATCGCCGCCATCCTGGCCCTGGTCAGCCTCGGCGCCCTCCCGATGTTCGCCGGAATCGCCCTGCTGCCCGTGAAGCTGGCGTTCCTCGAGTGGAGCCGAAAGTCGGAGCTGTCCGCGGACCGTGCCGGGCTCCTCGGCGTCCAGGATGTCATGGTGGCTCAGCGCCTCGACCTGAAGATGGCGGGCGGTGGGCGCGGCGAGTTCTTCACCGACGCCGACCTCAACCTCGACGCCTTCATGGCGCAGGCACACGAGTACGTCAACACCAACGAGGGTCTCGACATCGTCTACAAGGTGCTGCACACCTTGGGCGTGACGCACCCGATGCACACGGTGCGCGCCGCCGAAATCCAGACGTGGGTCGCCAGCGGCGACTACGAACGCATCCTTGCCGGCGAGTACGTGCGCCGCGGCAGCCCGGAGGATCAGCGGCCTCTCGGTGAGCACTGGAAGGACGCCAAGGACTACTACGCCGATGCGGCCAAGGACTTTGGCCAGCAGGTCGGCGACGCCGTCCGGAGCACCGCGAGCAAGGCCGCCGAGGCGTTCCGCAACGCACAGAAGCGCGGCTCGAGCGCGTGAAGATCCTGATCGTCGGCGGCGGGGGCCGCGAACATGCGCTCGCGTGGGCGCTGCAGCGAGAAAACCCCGCCGTCCAGCTCAGCGCCGCTCCGGGCAATCCCGGCATCGCCGCACTCGCCAATCTCCTTCCCATCCCCGCCGACGACATCGACCGCCTTACCGAGGCGGCGGTGTCCGGCAACTTCGACCTCACCGTCGTGGGTCCCGAGGTTCCACTGGCCCTCGGCCTGGCCGACCGGCTTCGTGCGCGGGGGCGGCTGGTGTTCGGCCCTTCGGCGGCGGCCGCTGCCGTGGAGGCCTCCAAAGCCTTCTCGAAAGAAGTCATGGAGTCCGCCGGTATTCCGACGGCGGCGAGCCGGACCTTCACCGACCTGCCCACCGCCCTGTCGTACATCGACCGCCACGCCGAACCGCTGGTGGTCAAGGCGTCCGGGCTGGCGGCCGGCAAGGGGGCCATCGTCTGCGCCACTCGCGCCGAGGCCTCGTCCGCGGTGAAGGGCATGCTGGGCGACGGACGGTTCGGCGAGGCCGGGCGGACCGTCGTGGTCGAGGCGTTCCTGGTGGGCGAGGAACTCTCGGTGCTGGGGCTCACGAACGGAGAGGAGATCACACTCCTGCCGGCGTCCCAAGACCACAAGCGGCTCGGCGAGGGCGACACCGGTCCGAACACCGGCGGCATGGGCGCCTACGCCCCGGTAACCCCGGCAACTCCGGCGTTGCTGCAGCGGGTGCGCGAGGAGGTCATGATCCCCGCGCTGGTCGAACTCGATCGTCGAGGCGCCCGGTTCGCGGGATGCCTCTACGCCGGGATCATGGTGGACCCGGCGGGCGCGCCGTTCGTGGTGGAGTTCAACTGTCGTTTCGGGGATCCGGAAACGCAGGTCGTGCTTCCGATGCTGGACGGTGGCCTCACCGACGCCCTGGTCCGCGTGGCCGAGGGCAAGCCCTCGGGTCCGCTGGCGTTGCGACCCGGTGCCTCGGTCACAACCGTGCTGGCGGCCCGCGGATATCCGGACACCCCCGAGAAGGGCGCGGCGATCTCCCTGCCGGCGGAACTGCCGACGGGCGTCACCGTGTTCCATGCCGGCACGGCACGGGATGCCGGCGGCGTGCTCCGCGTTTCAGGCGGACGGGTGCTCAACGTGACGGCGGTGGCGCCCACCTTCGCCGAGGCCCAGGCCGGAAGTCGTGCCGGCGCCGAGGCCATCACCTTTGACGGGAAGGTCTGGCGGCGGGACATCGGTTGGCGGGAAGCGGGTCGGCGGTCAGGCAGAAGTTAGTGTTCAGGCTGTCTGGCGTGAGAACGGCGCGTTATTGTTGAGAGGTCGGCCCTCCCCCACCGAGGTTCCCATGCGTACGCTGCCCGCCGTCCTGGTGGTCGTTGCCCTTGCGGCCTGCTCCACCGAATCCTCCGGCGGCCCGACGCTCCCGCCCAGCGACGTCATCATCGTCGCCGGCGCCGCCACGAAGGGGGCCGCCGCGTATGACCCGGACTCCATCACTGTCAGTCTGGCCGCGCATCCCAGGGTCATCTGGGCAAACGACGACGGACTGCGACACACCGTCACGGCCGACAGCGGGGCCTTTGATTCAGGCAGCATCAGCAGTGGAGAGGCCTATTCCCACACCTTCTCGGCGACGGGCACCTATTCGTATCACTGCGCCATCCACCCGAGCATGGTCGGCACGCTGGTGGTCACCCCATAGGATTCGGTCCGCACCGATGCCGCACGACCGACCGGACTCCGCGATGAACGACCGGGTTGGCGCGCGTGCCTGAACTTCCGGAAGTCGAGACCATCGTTCGCGATATTCGGCCCGAGGTCCTGGGACGGACCGTGGTGGGGGTGACACTCTCCCACACCGACGTCCTCCGCGGCGTCACCAGGCCTGCCCTGCGCCGCGGACTCGCGGGGGCGACCATCGGCGATCTCTTTCGACGTGCAAAGCACGCGGTGTTCGATTTCGGCAAGCGGCGCCTCGTGGTGCAGCCGGGGATGACCGGCGCCCTCTTGGTCCACGACCGTCCCCTCAGCGATGAGGAGGCCCGCTACGCGGTGCTGCGTGCCGAGCTCGATGACGGCAGGACCCTGGTGTACCGCGACGTCAGGCGCCTCGGGACACTCCTCTGGCTCGACGCCAAGGGGTGGGCGGCCTACGACGCCGCCATCGGGCCGGAGCCGCTCGATACCGGGTTCAGCGCGGTCGCGATGCGCGCGGCGCTCGGCCGGACCAGGCAGTCGATCAAGAAGGCGCTGATGGACCAGAAGCTCCTGGCCGGCGTGGGCAACATCTACGCGAACGAGGCGCTCTTTGCCGCCGGCATCGATCCCTCGCGGGAAGCGGTGCGCCTCTCCCTCCCGGAATGGGATGCGCTGCACCGGGAGCTGGTCCGGATTCTTTCGGCGGCTGTGTCAGGCCGCGGCAGCACGGTGCGGGACTACCGCACCGGCACCGGTGAGCAGGGCAAGTTCCAGCTTTCGCACCTGGTGTACGGTCGCGAAGGGGAGCCCTGCGTCCATTGCGGCACGACCCTCGCCGGCACCCACGCGCTCGACGCACGCATTACCGTCTTCTGTCACCGCTGCCAGGTCTGATGTCCCAGCTCGCCGCCCTCCCGCTCGCCTCCGCCGACCTCGGCGCCCTCCGGGAACGGGTCCGCCTGCTCGCCGAAAACCGGCCCGCGGTGTACCGGATGACCGACCCGGCGGGGCGGCTGCTGTACGTCGGCAAGGCGAAGCGGCTCCGCGCACGGCTGATGACGTATTTCCGGGCCAGCTTCCCGGACGACAAGGCGGCGCGTATCCTCCACGCCGCCGGGGACATCACCTGGGATTACGTGCATAGCGACTTCGCCGCCTGTCTCGGCGAACTCCGGCAAATCAGGCAATTCCGTCCGCCCTTCAACGTGGCCATGAACCGGACGCGGCGCGCCGTGTTCGTGAAGATCCTCGACTCGCCCGCGCCGAAGGTTTATCAGGGCGCGACGATCGGCCGGCAGGACGGCCGGGTGTACGGACCCTTTCGCTCCCGCGGGCGCGTGGAGGAGGCGCTCCGCGTGCTCAACGACCTGCTCGGGCTGCGCGACTGCGAGGCCCGCATGCCGATCGTCTTCGCGGACCAGGGCGACCTCTTCACCGCCGCAACCCAGGCGGCCTGTCATCGGCATGAACTTGGGCAGTGCACCGGCCCCTGCGCCGGGCTGGTCAGCGAAGTGGACTACCGCCGCCGGATTGAGACAGCCGCCGCCTTCCTCGAGGGTCGGACCATTCAGCCGATCGACCGCGCCATTGTGGCGATGCAGGAGGCGGCGGTCGCGCAGGACTACGAGCGCGCCGCCAAGTGGCGGGAGCGGTTCGAGCATCTCGAATGGCTGCTGGCGGCGACGGCGCGCTCACGGGCGGCGGTGGACCTGCTGACGTTCGTGTATCGCGACCCTGGAGTCTTCGGCGACGACCGGGCCTACCTGGTTCGGCGCGGCACCGTGCGCGCCTGCTTCCCCTATCCCACGACGCCGATCGAACGAATCGCGTTCGGCGGGGTCGTCAAGGAAGAGCTCGGTCGGGAGGAACCGGCGGCGGGGCCGCTCCCCCTCGAGGCAATCGACGAGATCCTGCTCTTGATGTCATGGTTCCGGACGCACCCGGAGGCACTAAAGCGGACGGTCCCGTTGGAGGAGTGGGCGGTCTAGCAGTGCACCTTCGGCGGTGGGTCATCGTCCTGCTGGCGGTCTCGGCACCGCCGCTGCACGCCCAAAGCCCGGGCGACAGGCAGGCGCTGGGCGCGTTTCGGGATTCGCTCGCAGCCTCCACCGATTCGGAGTACCTCGCGTCCCTGGCCACCCAATACGAAGGTGTCGAGACGGGCGACTCGACAGAGGCACTGGCCCGTATCCGAGCCGGATACGCGAGGCTCCAGGCGGGGAAGCCGGCGCTCGCGGAGAGGGACTTCCGCCGCGCCGCCAAGCTCCAGCCCACCTGGCCGGTGCCCTGGCTGGGGCTGGGCGATGCGCACACCGCCCTCGGCCTCATCACCCTGCAGAACAAGCTCAACCTCGGCACCCGTCCTGGCATGGGGGAGTTCCAGGAAGCGGCCGACGCCTACGGACGGTCGTTGAGGCTCGACCCGCGCTTCACCCCCGGCATCGAGGGCGAATTGCGCCTCGCCGTCGAGCGGCGCGACACCGCTCTCCTGGCCACTGCACTCGCGCACGCGCACCAGATCCCCCCAGACGCGGCCACCCCGGCATTCCTGGTGGCGCTGTCCCGCGCAGAATGGCGCATGGGAAATGTGCAGGCGGCGCAGGCGGCGCTCCAGGCGGTCCCGAGCGATCATGCCACACCCGCCATCCAGTATGAACGGGCCCGTACCCTGCTCGCCGAGGGCGATGCGTACGGGGAGTTCTACTATTGGGAGGCGGTCTCGGCCGATGACCCAGCCATGCTGCTCATGCTGCGACGGGACATGACGCTCATCGCCACACCGGACGAGATGGCCGTGTTCGACACCACATCTCCCTCGTCCCGTCCCGCGTTCCTGCACCAGTTCTGGGACTTGCGGGACGGCCAGGCATTGCGCTCGCCTGGGGAACGGATCCGGGAACACTACGCGCGCATCGCCTATGCCGACCGGCACTTTGCATTCAGTGATGCCCGACACTGGCACAAGCCGGATGACCTGCAAGACGCCTTCCCCTTCGACTCCATGCTCGACAGCCGAGGAGTGGTGTATGTGCGGATGGGCCCACCGGACATCCGGTTCCAGCCAAACGTGCCAGGGTATGTCGCGAGCGAGACGTGGCAGTACAATCGCGTCCAGGACACCTTGCTCCTGACCTTCGCAGCCCAGAACAGCATCGGCGACATGGTGCTCATCCGGATGTATACCGACATCGCATGCACCTCAACGTCGGGATGCGACGAGATCACGCTGCTGGAACAGCTTCGCGTCGTCAACGACACCTATCGTCGTCTGTACTACTCCGGGGGGCCCGCCGCCCAGCGGTACGAGGCGACGCTCTACAAAATGGGCAAGGAGAGCATCGCGACCAGCACTACCACGGATGCCCACCCCCTCCGGTTCCCTGCGTCCGTCACGGCGCAGGTGCTCCCACTCGCCATCGGCGCCGCACAGGGCGGATCCGGGGTGCAGGTCGCGGTGGCGGTGGTACAGCCCGCGCCTGACCGAGCGGGCCAGCGCGACACCATCAGGGTACGGTTCGCCGCCTACGGTCATGGTGGCAGGGCGGTGGCCAAATTCGACACCACCCTGGTGTACACGGCACCGTTTGCTCCGGCCAGGGCGGACTCGACGTATACCATGTTCGCCCACCTGCCGACGGCGCTCCCCGCAGGGAATTGGAGTTGGCAGGCGGCCGTACAGACAGGGGACTCGACCGGGGCGCTCCTCGCCTCGCAACTGATCACCATCCCTGTGCACTCTGCCAGCACCTTGGCGGTCAGCGATCTGGCGGTCGGCGTGCGGGGGTGGTCCGCACCGTGGCCCGTGGCTCCCGGCGATACCGCCTGGGTGACACCGCGTCACAGCCACCGCGCCAGGGTACCGGTGGAGTTGTACTACGAGGTCTACGGCATCCCGGGGGGGCAGACATACGAGGCAGAAATCACCGCCCGCCGGGGTGACAAGGGGACGGGGCCGAGCATCACGCTGGGCTTCGAGGAGCGGAGCGCCGGCACGCCGACCCGTGTCGCCCGCACCCTCAACCTCGAGACCCTCACCCCCGGCGACTACATCCTCGAGGTTCGCGTCGTGGACCGGGCGGGGCGCGTCGCCTCCTCCTCCCGACCGCTCCAGATCACCGAAGAATAGCCGTTCCATCTTGAAACTATCCTGAAACGCCTCCGTAGTGGGCTGGTCAACCAACCCGAACAGAGGTTCCCATGTCCATTCGAAACGTACTGCTCTCGACGTCCCTGCTGGCCCTTCCCGCCATCGCCCTGTCCCAAACCCCGGCACCGGCCGCTTCGGCCACGGCCAGTGCGACCGCCACCGCGGAGCCGGCCCCCACCGTGCACCCACGGGTAGGTAACGAGACCGAGCTGGGCCGGAGTTACACCGCGTTGCTCTACACAGGGCAGTTCGACAGCCTCTTCGCCCACATGGGTGAAAAGATGCGCACGGCCATGGGCAGCCCGGACGACATGGCGGCGCAGTGGGATCAGTTCACTGCCAGGATCGGCGAAGAAACGAAGCTGTTGGACGAGACGGTGGTAATGCGGAAGGGCAGCCCGCAGTACTGGCGCACCGCGGATTTTTCGATGGCGCCTGAGCCGTTCATGCTCCGGTGGGTCATTGTCGACGGGGAAATCCGGGGCATCGGGATCAACCCGGCGAGCCAGGCTCCTCCGATCGACCCCGACCAGTAGCGTTCAAGCGTCTCCAGCCGCGAGCAGTGGTACCAGGCGCGCTCGCGGCGGGAGGCCCGCCTCCAGTTCCATGATCCCCACGGACGGTGGGAGGTCGAATCGACGCGCCCCGGCCCCTCCGGGGTTCATGGCCGTGACGGTGATGTCGACGGTGGCGAGCAGCGGGCGGTGGGTATGCCCGAAGATCAGCACGTCGGCATCCGGAAAGGCCGCGTTCATCGCCTCGGGGGTTGGGCTGCCGAACTGATTGCCGTGGGTGACCACGATCCGGATGCCCTCGAGCTCCAGTTCTGCCACCTGCGGCACCTTGGCGCGCACATCCCAGTCATCGGTATTCCCATACACCGCCGTTACCGGGGCGATCGTCTCCAGTTCGGTCAGGATATCGAGCGGACCGATGTCCCCGGCGTGGAGAATGTGGTCCACCTCGCGGAACACCTCGAATACCTCTGGGCGAAGCAGGCCGTGGGTGTCCGAGATGATGCCAAGGCGCATGGATTCCCCTCAAGATGCATTCACGAAAGCACGAAAGAGCGAAAGCACGAAAACAGCACAGTTGTTCTTTCGTGTTTTCGTGTTTTGGTGGATTCAATTCGCCGCGGCTCCCTAGCCTGGCTCGTCCCCACCCCAGCGCAGTGCGATGTCGATGCCCAGCTCCAGCTGATCCAGCACCCGCTGCACGATGAAGTCCACCAGCTCGCTGACGGTGGTCGGGCGGTGATAGAACCCCGGCGCCGCAGGTATGACAACGCCACCGGCTTTCGTCAGCGTGACCAGGTTCCGCAGATGGATCAGCGACAGCGGCGTTTCACGCGGGACGACAACGAGCTTGCGCCGTTCCTTCAGCGCCACATCCGCCGCACGCTCCACGAGCGACCGACTCGACCCCTGCGCGATCGCCGATACCGTCCCCATGGAGCAGGGGCAGATCACCATCCCCGCCCACTTGGCAGACCCCGAGGCCGGCTTGGCGCCCCGGTCGGTGTCTGGATAGACCGTGATGCTGCTCCAGTCTCCGCCAGTCGCGCGCTGCAGGCCCTCGAGGTCAGTGATGCCACATTCCGCCTCGAGCAGCCGCTGGCCGTGACTCGTGACAATGAGCCATACCGGCACCTTGTGCGTGGCCAGCACCTCGAGGAGGCGCACGGCATACGGGGCACCCGACGCACCCGAGATCGCCATCACGATCGGGAACTGGCTCACCCGCCTCTCCGATTCGCGGTCGGGGAGCGCACCGGATGGGATGGCGGTCTCGGCGGGGGCACCTGCCGCTTCGGGCCGACTGGCGTGCCCTTCTTGGGAATCCCGGGCTGCTTTGGCGCGGGAATCAGGCTCTCACGCTCTCGCATACGAATCTCCGTTCCTGCTGGTCCTGCCTTGAATCACGTACCTACCACTTCCCGCGCTCGCGCCGCTCCAGGCGATCCCCGAAGTACTCCCCCCAGCGACGATCGACCAGCCGGATCGTGTCGTCCGGCATGGTGACCGGCGGCGGATAGCCCGGTTTCCAAGTGGCGTCGATGGCAATCCGTCCGCCATACACCGGCTTGGCACCGACGAACTCCTGCCGCTCGAACATCAGGTCGCGCGCCGGATCGAACCGGGTGAAGATACCCCAGACAATATTCCCCTGGTCGTCCAGGTCCACGTCGTCGCTGACGGCCGCCACGAACTTCACCGGCCCCAGTCCCTCCCAGCGCAGCAGCTTTTCGAGCACCGCGCGCGGCTCGCTCTTCACCTGCACCACGACGAACCCGCCCTCGAGCACCCGGTGGGCGCCAATCCGCCGGTCGAACGCCGAGGGGTCCTCGATCGCTGTCGGCGGGGCATCGGTGGTCACCACCTCGCCGGTCGCATCGAGCACCAATTTGCTGCCGACGTGCAACTCGAACGAGGTGTAGTCCAGCGTGTCGAGCGGTGCGATCGGCAGCAGCAGCATCCGGTCGCGCGGGTCGAATCGATGCCAGAGTTCGCGCAGGGTCCGGCCGAAATTCCGCACCGGCACGTCGTCCCGCACCATCACGACGCACTTGGTGAGCGCGAGCTGGCCCGTCCCGAGCAGGTTGAGCGCGGTCTTGAACGACTCCAGCGGGTGCCTCACCTTGACCGACACGGTGAGCAGATTGTGGAACACCGCATCGTCGCTGGCGAAGAGATCCACGACGTTCGGATTGACCACCCGAATGAGAGGCCCGATCATCTCCCCCGCGGCCAGACCGATCCACTTGTCTTCCTGCGGCGGCTTCCCGACCACGGCACCGGGATAGATCGCGTCGCGCCGTCGCGTCACGGTCTTCACGTGAAATACCGGAAAGGGCGACGCTTCGGAGTAGTGGCCGTAGTGGTCGCCAAAGGGGCCCTCCATCCGCCGTTCGCCCGCAGGGACCACGCCTTCCAGCACGAAGTCGGCGTTGGCCGGCACTGGGATGGAGATGCTCTTGCCCGCGACGAACTCGGTGGCACGCCCCCGCAGGAATCCGGCGAGCCCCAGTTCGTCGAAGTCCTCCGGCAACGGGAGAATTGCCGAGAGCATCGTCATCGGGTCGCCGCCGAGCACGACCGCGGCCTCCAGCGATTCCCCACGGCGCTCCGCCTCGTGGTGGTGCCCCCGGCCACCCTTCATGCTCTGCCAGTGCATGCCGGTCGTTTTCTCGTCGAACACCTGGAGGCGATAGAGACCGAAGTTTCGAACCCCATTGGCCGGGTTGTGCGTGATCGTCGGCCCGAAGGTGATGAAGGCCCCCCCATCCCTGGGCCAGCTCCAGAGATTCGGCAGGCGGTCCAGGCGGGGCGACTCGATCACTTCCTGAACGGGCCCATGCCGCACCATGCGCGGGCGCATGAACCGCGCCTTGAGGAGCGTCGAGCGCAGTTCCCAGAACTTGCCGAGGGACGGCGGATTCAAGCGCTGGAAGGTCTCGATCAACTCGCTGCCGACCTGCTCCGGCGGGCGGCCGATCGCCATCTCCATTCGGCGGGCCGACCCGTAGAGGTTCATGGCGAGCGGAAAATCGGCGCCCTTCACGCGCTCGAACAGCAGCGCCGGCCCGTCCTGCCGGATGACGCGCTGGACGATCTCCGCCACCTCGAACTTCGGATCCACCTCCGCCGTGACACGCAACAGCTCGCCGCGGCCCTCAAGGTGCCGCACGAAGTCCAGCAAGCCGTCGAAGCGGGGAGTGGTCACAGGACGCTCACGCGAGCCGGTCGAGGAGGGCGAAGCTGAACACGGTCACCGACATCACCGCGTTCATCCGAAAAAAGGCCGCGTCGAGCCGCGAGAGATCGCCAGGTCTCACCAGCTGGTGCTCGTAGGCGAGAATGATCGCGGCGGCAGCGACGCCTGCATAGTACCACCATCCGAATCCCGCCCCATACCCGAAGAGGGCGAGGGCGGGAATGGTCGCGCCGTGGAGGAGCTTGGCCAGGAGAATTGCGCGGGGCTCGCCGAGTCGCACCACCGCGCTGTGCAGGCCGCTCTCGCGGTCAAAGGCCACATCGGGCAGGGCATAGAAGATGTCGAAGCCCGCCACCCATGTCGCCACGGCCACCGTGATGGCGAACAGCAGCCAGGCCGGCTCGCTCCACGCACCCGTCACGGCGAGCCAGCCACCGACTGGCGCGATGGCGAGGCTCATGCCGAGCCAGAGGTGGGGCCACCAGGTGAACCGCTTCGAGAGGCTGTAGCCGGTCACCCAGAGCAACGCCAGCGGACTCAGGATGAAACAGAGTGGATTGAGCAGCCAGGCAGCCCCCACGAAGAGCGCCGCAGCCGCCACCACCGAGCCCCACGCCTGCGGCACGGAGAGCGCGCCGCGCGGGAGCTCCCGGTTCTGGGTGCGCGGGTTCCGCGCGTCGTACTCCCGATCGGCGATCCGGTTGAAACCCATGGCCACCCAGCGGGCCGCGGTGAAAGCCACCACGACGAGCCCCAGGGTGCGCAGAGTCACCGGCACCTTGAGGGAGGCCGCAAGCACGCCGAGGAGCGCAAAGGGAAGCGCAAAGAGGGTATGCGGCAACTTCACGAAGTTGACGTAGCGGACGAGGAGCGACTCCCCGGCGAAGGTCTGGCCTTCGGTCACGCGCGGGTACCCACGTGAATGGCGCAAATTCCGCCAACGAGCGTTGACCAGGACACGTCGCGGAACCCTGCGTCGGTCATCCGTTCCGCCAGGGCCGGCGGCTCCGGGAAAGCGAGAACCGACTCCGGGAGCCAGGTATAGGCGTTCGAGTGGCTGGATATGAGCCGTCCGATACCGGGCAGCAGATGACGGAAATAGAAGAGGTAGAGTCCCCGGAGCGGCTGCCAGGAAGGCATGCTCAGTTCGAGGATGACGAAGCGTGCGCCGGGCTTGAGCACCCGCGCCGCTTCGCGAAGGCCTGCATCGAGGTCCATGAGATTGCGGACGCCGAAGCCGACCGTGGCACCATCAAACGCGGCGTCGGCGTGAGGCAGTTCCAGGGCATCGGCGGTGACGCAGGCGATCCGCTCCGCCTTGCCGCGCCCCAGCTGGAGCATCCGGGGAACAAAATCGGACCCGACAACGAGGCCCCCAAATCCGGGCTGGCGCGCGAGGGTGGCGGCGAGGTCGAGTGTGCCTGCACAGAGGTCGAGATAGCGGCCATCGGGCTTGCGTTCCCAATTGAGACGCTCAACCGCCTTCCGCCGCCACCGCTTGTCGAGGTTCAGGCTCAGCAAGTGGTTCAGGAAATCGTAACTCGGGGCAATGGCGTGAAACATCCCGCGCACATAGGAACGCTTTTCTGCGCCGCCCGATACTGGTAACTTCCTGTCCGTGGCTAACATAGGCGGCCAATCTACCCTTCACGGAAAGCCCACCGCAAGGCGGAGGGAAACCCGTGGCTAAGCCCGGCGTCGACCTGGCGACCATGTCCGATCAGGACGTGGTGCTGGAGGCGCGCGCCGGGCGACAGGCGGCGTACCGTGAATTGGTACGCCGGTATGAACGTCCGATCTTTTCCCTCATCTACCGCATGGTCCGCAATCGCGAGCAGGCGGAGGATCTCTCCCAGGAGACCTTCGTCAAGGCGCTGAACGCGATCGAGTCGTATCGCCCCGAGTACAAGTTCTCCAGCTGGATCTTCAAGATCGCCAACAACGTCTCCATCGACCACCTGCGGCGCCGGGAACTTGACACCCTGTCGCTCGATGGCTCCCCGCATGCCCTGACCCCCGAGGCGATTCAGGCCAGCGCGCTGCAACTGGGAGACCGCCAGGAGACCGCGCTCGAGGAACTCGAGGCGAAGGAGCTCGGCGGCGAGATCGAGGTGGCCATTGCCGCGCTCCGGCCGGAGTATCGCGCCTGCATCCTCCTCCGGCATGTCGAGGGGCGCCCGTATGAAGAAATCGCCACGATGCTCGATCTCCCGTTGGGCACCGTGAAGACATACATCCACCGCGCACGCGGCGAACTCAGGCAAGCACTGGCGCATTTGCGCCAGTGAAACCCCGGGCCCTGCAGGCCCGTAGGAGGGGCGTCATGACGGATCTCATTGCCACCCACCTTACGCCGGACGAGCTCGACGACTGGCTCGCAGGGTCCCTCGCGCGGAATCGCGAGGCCCACTTGCACGGCTGCGCCGACTGCCGGCACCTCGCCGATGCCGACCGCAGGCTGGCGCACCTGCTGGGCACACTCCCGCTGTTCACCCCTGCCGCTGGCTTCAGCGACCGGGTCATGGCGCGGGTCGAGGTGCGGCGCAGGGCCCGTCCGGTGGTCGTTGCCGCGGCGCTTGCCGCCGGCGTGCTCCTGCCGATGGCAGCGAGCGTGGCGTGGAGCCTGGCCAACCCCGATACCCTCTCCCAGCTCCTCCAGGGCGCCGGGCAGGGCGTTGGCGGATTGTGGCTGACGGCGGTCCGTTCCGTTGGTTCCACCCTCCTCGCACAGCCATGGTACCCCTGGGTACGCGGGCTGTTCGAGTCGCCCGCCCGTCTCGGCCTCGTGTTCGGTGCCAATGCCGTCGCCTATGCAGGCGGCGTGCTGGTGCTCCGACGCCTGATGGCCCTGCCGACGCCGCGGGTGGCTCATGCCGAGATCTAAGCTCCCAGCCGTCGCGGCAGGCCTGTTCCTTCTTCTCGGCCCGGCCACGCTCGTTGCCGGACCGGGCCGGATCCAAGCCGCCCACCCCGCACCGCAAGACGTCCCCCCCGCCTCCGATGGTGGCCTGGTCGTTTCACTTCAGAACATATCGTCCACGTCGACGCTCGAACCAATCCTGGCTCAGGCGCTCCGCGACTCGCGGTCACCGGGCTTTGCCCTGACGGTTACGGACGGCATTGCACGGATCGGGAACTACTCGATTGGCTCCGGTGAGTCGCACCAAGGCGATGTCCTCGTCCTGAACGGCAACGCCGACCTGTACGGCAGGCTCTCGGGCAACCTGGTGGCGGTCGATGGCGATATCACGCTGCACCCGGGCTCCTTCGTGTCGGGAAGCGTCCTTGCCTTCGGCGGTGCAGTACATCAGGCGGGAGGACAGGTCACCGGAGACATCAGCACCCTCGGCGCCCTTGTTCCGGTCGGCCAGGATGCGCCCGCCATCGCTCCTGCGTCACCGCTCGTCCTTGCCCTGCGAAACGTCGCGGGGCTCGCCGGCATCTTCCTGACCCTCCTCGCCATCGGTTTCGGACTCGTTCTCTTCGGCAGGCCCAATCTCGAAATCATTTCTGATACCGTCACGCACACCTTCGGCCGCTCCTTTGCCGTCGGCGTGCTGGCACAGGTGCTGGTCCTGCCGACGTTCGGCGTCCTGATTCTCGGGCTCATCCTGAGCGTCGTCGGCATCCTGCTGATCCCCTTCGCGGTGATCGCCTGTGCCCTCCTCGTGGCGGTCGCCGTGCTGGCCGGGTTCCTGGGTGTCACACACGCACTCGGCGAGAAGTACAGGCGACGCCAGCTGGCACAGGGCGCCTTTGGCGCCCCAAACAGCTACCGGCATGTGGCGACCGGATTGGTCGGGATCATCGTGCTGTGGAGCGGATGGGCCGCGTTTGGCTGGGTGCCGGTCCTGGGCTGGATCGCGTTCAGCGCGGCGGCAGTGGTCACCTGGTTCCTGCTGACAGTCGGCATCGGAGCGGCGCTGCTCAGCCGCCTTGGCCTGGCCGGACACTTCGCGGGTCGCTTCATCCCGCCGGAAACCCTCACGGACGAGTATCTCTGGGCCACGCCTCAGTTCGGCGTCCCCGCGGCCCGTCGGCCCGGTCAGCACAAAACCCCGCCACCCGTCCGCTAGCGATGCGCCGATCGCTCCTGTCCGGGCTCCTCCTTGTTGGCCTCGTGGCGGCGACACCCGGCGGGGTCGGTGCCCAGACCCTGAAGCGATTCAGCACCACGCGACAGTTCCACGGCGAAGTGCGCCTGGGGGCCGCGATCGAATTCGCGGGCGGCACGCTCAACGTGGGCGCCGGCGCACCGACGTCCCTGTACGCGATGGACCTCGCCTATGACGCCGCACGATTTCAGCCCGTCTCCAAGTGGGATGATCCCGGCACCGCGGTCACCCTCGGGCTGTCCAGCCTCGACAACGGCAGCATCGGCGTCGGGAACACCACGCAGAACCAGACCGCAGACATCCAGTTCTCTCCGCGAGTCGATCTCGATCTCTCCCTCGCCGTGGGTGCGGCCAAGTCCCGCATCGACCTGGGCGGCCTCCGCCTTTCATCCCTGAAGGTCGAGACCGGGGCCAGCCAGACCGAGGTGCGCTTCTCGACCCAAAATCCCATTCGCTGCACGGCCGCCGTCTTTCGCGCCGGGGTGGCTGAGCTCACGGTCTTCGGCCTCGGCAACAGCCGCTGTGACCGGGTGTCCTTTGAGGGAGGTATGGGGAGCGTGACGCTGGACTATTCCGGGGCGTGGGCAAACAACTCGGTACTGGATGCGACTGTCGCAGTCGGCGGGCTCACTCTCCGGATCCCCCGAGCCGTCGGGGTGACCATCACCACCGACCAGTTCCTGGCTTCGTTTCAGCCGGCGGGATTCACCCGGCAGGGCAACCGGTATGTCTCCTCCAACGACGCCACGGCGAGTCGGCACCTCACCGTGACCCTCGCCACGTCCTTTGGCGGCGTCACGGTCGACTGGTTGGACTGAGGCGCTCAGCCCAGTCGCGCCCGCACCCGTCCGCCGACCCCCAGCCCGATGCGGCGTGCCGCCGAGCCGTCACGCACCGCAATCTCCACCTGACCGCCGGAACCGAGGTAGGCAACCAACTGTCCCGACTCGACGTCGCTGAACGTCCGGCGGAGGGGGCCCACGTCGGCATCCTCCACCTCGAGCACCGCGTAGGGAGGGACTTCCGTGAGGGTCAGATTGGTGACAAGATTGCCGAAGCGATCAACGGAAATGACTTCGCCGACCACCGACTTGCCCTCGTAGAACGGCACCGGGAGCACGAGCAGCACCGGTGCCGTGGGGAGCGGTTCCCCCAGCGTCGTCAGCGGGGCGCCAAGGGCAAGCCCGGCGGCGGCGGGCGAAAAGAGATCGCGCCCGTGAAAGGTGGGGGCGGCATCGGGCGGCGTCCGGATGGCGGTGAGCGGCCCCTCCGCCTGCCCGAAGACGGAGGTGAAGATACCGTTGTCGGGGCCGACGAAGAGGTGGCCCGCGGCGGCAAATGCCAAGGCAGCCCTCCCGGTACCGACGCCGGGATCGACGACCACCAGGTGCACGGTCCCCCGGGGGAATCGATGCCAGGTGCGGTCGAACAGATAGGCCGCCGCATGCACATCACCGGGAGGAATCCCGTGGCTCATGTCGGCGAGCGTGACGCCTGGCGCGCGGGAATACAGGACCCCGCGCATCTCGGCCACATAGGGGTCGGCGGTGCCGAAGTCGGTCAGCAGGGTGATCAATGCCATGGCGGCAATATGGCGGGGAAGCGGGGAAGCGGGGAAGTTGAATTCACGATTTCGTGACACGCGGGGGAACGATGGGCCAGAAGAAGCGGCAGAGGAGCTCGACCAAGCCTGAACTGCGCCGGAAGCCGTACGAGAAGGAACTGAAGCGCCTGCACGTCGAGCTTGTGCACCTGCAGAACTGGGTCCGGACGAAGGGCCTCAAGGTGTGTGTCGTCTTCGAGGGCCGTGACGGCGCCGGCAAGGGGGGCGTCATCAAGGCGATCACCGAGCGGGTGAGTCCCCGCACCTTTCGGGTCGTCGCGCTTCCGGCACCGACAGCGCAGGAGCAGTCCCAGATGTACCTGCAGCGCTACATCGCGCACTTCCCGTCGGCGGGGGAGGTCGTGATCTTCGACCGGAGCTGGTACAACCGGGCGGGCGTCGAGCGGGTGATGGGGTTCTGCACGCGAGGAGAGACCCGCCGGTTTCTCGACGCCGTGCCCGGGGTGGAGAAGCTCATGGTGGAGTCTGGCATCATCCTCATCAAGTACTGGCTCGAGGTGAGCCAGGAGGAGCAGTCGCGGCGCCTGAACGACCGGATCACCGATGGGCGCAAGACCTGGAAGCTTTCGCCGATCGACCTCGCCTCCTATACCCGTTGGGACGACTACACCGAGGCCCGCGATGACATGTTCGCCGCCTCGCACACGGCGTGGGCCCCGTGGCACATCGCGCAATCCGACGACAAGCACCGAGCCCGCCTGAACATCATCAGCCACCTGCTGGCGCAAATCCCCTACAAGAAGGTGAAGCAGGAAACGTTCGTCCTGCCGCGACGCCGGCCGCCGCGCAAGGCCCGTCCGCGGGAGCTGATGGCCACACCGGTGCCGGAGCGGTATTGATGCCGCCACCCCCTGGAGCGGAGCTGCTCGCGCTGCAGGAGGCCGTCGCCGGGCGCTATGCGATCGAGAGAGAGCTCGGGCGAGGCGGGATGGGGATCGTGTTCCTCGCCAGGGACCTGGCCCTCGACCGGCTGGTGGCCATCAAGCTCCTCCCCCCGGCGCTGGCGGCGTCCGCTGACCGGCGCGCCCGCTTCCTGCGCGAGGCCCGAACCGCGGCGCGGCTTTCCCACCCGAACATCGTGCCTATTCACGCCGTCGAGGAGTCGGACGGCCTGGTGTTCTTCGTCATGGGATACGTGGCGGGCGAGACACTCGGCGCGCGCATTCGTCGCCTGGGACGGTTGCCACCCGCCGAAGTGTCGGCGGTGGTGCGCGAAGTCGCGTGGGCGCTCGCCTACGCCCACCGGCAGGGCGTGGTCCACCGCGACGTAAAGCCCGAGAACATCCTGCTGGAGCGCGACGGGGGCCGGGCCATGGTGACCGACTTCGGCATTGCGCAGGTCAGCGGCGACGCCGTCGACACGCCTGACGGACAGGTCGTGGGGACGGCCCGGTCGGTGAGCCCTGAGCAGGCAGCGGGGGAGCCGGTGGACGGCCGGAGCGACCTGTACTCGCTCGGCGTGACCGCCTTCCTGGCGGCGACCGGCGAATGGCCGTTCGAAGGCGAGTCCGCCGCGGCGGTGCTGGCCCAGCACCTGACGCAGCCCGTGCCGCCGGTCCTCGAGCTTCGACCGGATCTCCCGGCACCCCTGGCCCACGCCATCGAGCGCTGTCTGGCGAAGTCACCCGCGGATCGTTTCGCCTCGGGCGAAGAACTGGCTGCGGCGCTTGGCAGCAACCTCCCGGTGCTGGCCACCACGCCGGCACCGGTGGCGCGGGCCGCGCGCGAGCTGCACGACCTCGGCACCGACATGGGTGGATATGGCAGCGTCCTGCTCCTGGTGGCGGCGTCGCTCCTGGCTGGCCCCTTCTTCCGCCCCTTCGGGCTTGATGACGCATTCCTCGGCCTTATGCGGCTCGGCGTTGGACTCGGGATGGTCAGCCTCGCCGGTGTCCGAAAGGCCACGGCGTTTCGTGCCATCCGCGATGCGGTCCGTCGCGGGTATGGCTATGAGGACATCCGGGCGGCCCTGCTCGGCGCCGACGAGGAGCGGGAACCGGTAACGGTTGGGGCAAAGGTCGGAGCGGTAGCTGGGTGGCTCGCGGCATTTACCGCGGCAGGCCTGGCCTGGCTATGGACCGGGAGCGCCGGCAATCAGTGGTGGGACGGATTGCAGATCATCGCTGACCTGGCCGTCATCTTCATTCCGCTGAGCGCCGGGCGCTGGGCGGCCGCTCGGCTGATCGCGCCGACCGCAAAGGGGCCGAGCTGGTGGGACCGCTGGTGGGGAGGACGATTGGGACGGTGGATGGTGCGCTTGGCAGGGGGGCGTGAGTCCCGTGCACTACCGGCTGCCAACGAACCGACCGAAGTGGCTCTCGGGCGAGCCGCAGAGGCGTTGTACGCCGCCCTGCCCGCCGCCGAGCGCCAAGAATTGGCCGAGGTGCCAGAGCTCCTGCGGCAGCTGGAAGGCGACATCCAGGCGCTCAGGCGGCAGGATCAGGCGCTCACCCGCGCGTTGGCCGAGGGGGCTGGACGCCCAGAAGTGGTGCGGGAACTGGAGTCGGCCCGGAAGGCCGGGAGCGCCAAGCTGGCCACGGCCCTCTCGGCGCTCGAGAACCTCCGAATCGACCTGCTCCGCATATCAGCAGGCCAGGCGGCGGGCCCGGGCCTTACCGAGCACCTCGAGGCAGCCCGTCACATCGGCCGGCAAGTGGATGCGCGGATGGACCTGGAGCGCTGAGTCCTCAGGCCTCGTCGTGCTTCATCAACTCGCGGACAATCACCTGGACGGCGGCGAGGGCGCCAACAATCAGGCCGGCGGTCGCCGCCTTCTTGCCCACCCGCTTGGCCTTCTTCGTCTTGGCGCGAACCGACCGCCGGCCTTCGATGGCCATGACCGTCTTTTCCAGGTCCTTCAGCGCCTTCCGGGCTGTTCGGGATCCCTTGTCCGTCAGCTTCCGTGCCTTGCTTCCCATAAAGTCCTCCTTGAGAACGTTCTCCTGTCCTCGGGTGAATGGCTGATCTGGTATTGCCAACTGAGCCTGCCTCCTAAGGATAACAGGTCCCCCGTGGCGGTCGCGGAGGCTGCCCACGGGCTGGCGTGGCTGCCCGCCGACACTATCTTGGCAGGCATGAAGCTCCGGCCCATGCACTCGACGGCAGCCCTGGCGCTGGCCCTGGTGGCGTTTTCCGGCACGGCCGCCGCTCAAGGCACCCTGCCGGCCTCCTGCACGCAAGTCAATTGGCCGACCAGCGGGAGCGTCTACCGGCCATCCGTGATCTTCACGGCGCCCCGGACGCTCATCGCCGATTCCCTCCTGCGCATCCTGCCCACGCACTCGTGGAGCGTGACCGGGACGGGCGCGGAGGTCATCACGCAGGTGCGCCGCCTCTGGGACGTGGACTCCGCCCTGGTGGAGCAGGCGCTCTCCGAGATCATCAGCGACAATCGGGAGTTCTCGGAATTCACCGCCGTCATCGCCGCGCAGGCATATCGCGAGGTGTCCGGCCGGGCGGATCCGCTCCTGAGCGTCTTTACCGAGGGGGGCGAACCGGCGCAGCGCCTCGGCTGGATGCTGACGGCGCTGCGTCCGCCGCTGGACACGCTCGCGCAGGCCCAGGTTTTCGGCTACGCCTGTAACGCCGCCTGGGTCCTGCTGCGTTCGCAGAACGATCCCTTCCTTCGCGCGCGCGCCGCCGAGGACCACGAAGTGTTCTTCAAGTCGGACGAGGAAGGCATCCTGACCGACGCGGCCCGGCTCGTCACCGGCCCGCTGCGCGGCGACACGCAAACGCTCATCCGCCTCACTCGGCCGAAGGACTAGGGCGCAAACGACAAGGGCTTCTCACCGTCGAGAAGCCCTCCATGCTCAGTACCGCCTCCCTCCCCCGCGGCCCCCTGCCTAGCCTCGCAAGATCGGCAACTCCGCCCCGCCCCGCGTCCGGGCCGCGTCCACCACCCGCCCGGCGATCTCCTGCAGGGCCAGCGCCGCCGGGCTCTCCGGGGCCGACACCACGATCGGCTTGCCGCGATCGGCCAGGTCGGCCAGTTGCGCCTGCATCGGGATGCGTCCGAGCACCGGCACGCCGAGTTCGGCGCTGAGCCGGTCGCCGCCGCCGGTGGGGAAGAGATCAGTGTGCTCGCCGCAGTGCGGGCAGGTGAACCCGCTCATGTTCTCCACCAGGCCGAGCACCGGCACGTTCACCTTGTCGAACATCTTTGCGCCGCGGAGCGCGTCGCCGACCGACATCTCCTGCGGCGTCGTCACAATGACGGCGCCGGAGACGTTGGTGGCCTGGACGAGGGAGAGCTGCGCGTCGCCGGTGCCGGGGGGCAGGTCCACCAGGAAGTAGTCGAGGTCGCCCCAATCCACGTCGCGCAGGAACTGGGTAACGATCTTCATGATGATGGGGCCGCGCCAGATGGCCGGCGCGTCCCGCTCCACGATGAAGCCGAGCGACATGAGTTTGACGCCGTGCGCTTCGAGCGGCTTCATCTTGCGGTCCGTCGCATCGAACTGCGGGCGCTCGAAGACGCCAAACATCCGCGGGATGTTCGGTCCGTAGATATCGCCGTCCATCAAACCGACCCGGTGGCCCGCACTGGCGAGTGCAATGGCCAGGTTCGAGGCCACGGTCGACTTCCCCACCCCACCCTTGCCCGACGAGATCGCAATGACCTTGCCGAGATTCGGCAGCGCCATCTGGGCCGGGGGCGGCGGGACCGCCTTGGTAGCGTCGCCCGGCGGCCCGTGCGTCGCACCGGCCGGCCCGGAAGGGTCCTTGATCTGGATCTTGGGGTCGGGCAGGCTGGCGGTGGAAAAGGCCTGCCGAATCTGGCGCACGAGGGTGGCGGGATCCTCCCGGCGGAGAAGGAAGGTGAACGTCGCGCGGCCGTCGTCGCCGATGACGAGCTCCTCCACCATTCCACTGGCCAACAGGTCCTTGCCGGTGCGGGGGTTGGTGATCCCGGTCAGTGCGGCCTTCGCGTCCGAAAGCGGAGTCGACGCCACTAGATGGCCTCCACGGTCTTGACCTCGGGCACCGACTGGCGGAGCCGCACTTCGAGGCCCTGCTTCAGGGTGATCGTGGAGGCGGCGCAGCCATGGCAGGTGCCGCCGAGCCGCACGTAGAGTTTCCCGTCAGCGGCGTCAAAGTCCACCACCTCCACCTGCCCCTTGTGGGAGGCGATGTATGGTCGGAGCGTATCGATCGTCGCCTCGATGCGGGCGAGCATGTCTGTCGTTGTATCCATGGTCCCTCAGTGCGTTCCGTTGCCGCCAAGATACTTGCGCGCAGCTTCGAGTACCGTACCCTGCACCGCCCCCATCGATCCCTCGATCGAGAGCCCCGCCGCCTTGGTGTGGCCACCGCCGCCGAAGGGCTTGGCGAAAGCGGCCACATCCACGTCCCCGACGGAGCGCAGGGAGACCTTGATGCGGCCGGCGGCGATTTCGCGGAAGAGCAGCGCCATCCGCACCCCCGCAATGCTCCGCGGAAATTCCACCACGCCGTCGAGATCGTCGGCGCTCACCCCGAGCCGCTCGAGCGCGCCCGGCGGCACGGTCACCCACGCCAGTCCATGCTCCTGCTCCACCACGAGCGTCTGGAGCGCTTCGGCATAGAGCCGCGGCCGCCCCTCGGGCGCATTGGCGTACACGTCGAGATACATCCGTTCCGGATCCAGGCCGGTCTCCAGCAGTTCGGCGGCAACACGCAGCGTGCGCGGGTGGGTATTGCTGAAGCGAAAGCTCCCGGTATCGGTCATGATGGCGGTGTAGAGCCCCCGGGCGGCCTCCCGTGTCAGCGGCCACTCGTTGGCCCGGCCGATTTCGAACACCAGTTCCCCGGTGGCTGCGGCCGTCGGGTCCACGTAGCGGGGGCCTGGCGGCAACTCCCCCGGGCTCACATGGTGATCGATGCACACCACCGGCACGCCGCGGTCGCGAACCGTGTCGCCCAGCATGCCGAGGCGGCCCAGGTCGGAAATGTCGAGCACGACAATCACATCCGCCCGGCGGAGCTCCTTGATCGCTTCGCGGCTCTTGTCGGCGCCGGGCAGGTGTTCAAAGAGAAAATCAAAACGGGGGGGCGTCGAACTGGGATTGGTCACGACCGCGGTAATCCCCTGCGCCTTGAGGAGGTGCAGGAGCCCGACCTCACTGCCGAGGCCGTCCCCGTCGGGGTTCACGTGGGTGGTGAGGCAGACCCGCTGGCCCGGCATCAGCACGTCGGCGATGGCCTTGGCGGCGTCGGTCTTCTGGGGGGAGAGCGGCAGCTTCATGACGGCAGAAAGATAACCCCCCAAACGGAAGAGGGGAGCAGCACCTGCTGCTCCCCCGCACTCCTCAGACCTCCACGCCTGGCGTCAGGCGTTCAGCTTCGAGTGCCTGCGGCCATAGCCGAAGTAAATCGCGATACCGATGGCCATCCAGATGACGAGCCGCGCCCAGGTATCGACGGGGAGGCCCCACATGAGGTAGACGCACATGCCGACGCCGAGGAGCGGCACCAGGGGCACCAGCGGCGTGCGGAATGGCCGCGGGATGTCCGGATCAGTGTAGCGGAGGACCAGGACGCCGCCGCAGACGATGGCAAAGGCCAACAGGGTCCCGATCGACACCAGCTCGCCGAGGAGGCCGATCGGCAGCAGGCCGGCACAGAGCATGGCCACGGCGCCGGTCATGATGGTCGCGAGCCAGGGCGTCTTGAATTTCGGGTGGACGGCGCTGAACACGGGCGGCAGCAGCCCGTCCTTGGCCATCGTATAGAAGATCCGCGGCTGACCCATCAGCATGACGAGGATGACCGAGGAGAGCCCGGCAATGGCGCCGATCTTGATGAAGGGCCGCAGCCACGCCAGGCCCGGGCCGGCCGCGTTGATGCCGACCGCAATCGGGTCGGGCACGTTGAGTTCCTTGTAGCTCACGATGCCGGTCAGCACCATCGACACGGCGATGTACAGCACGGTACAGATGATCAGCGAGCCGAGGATGCCGATCGGCATGTCGCGTTTCGGGTTCTTGGTCTCCTGGGCCGCCGTGGAGACCGCGTCAAACCCGATGTAGGCGAAGAAGATGACCCCGGCGGCACGCACGATGCCGCTCCAGCCAAAGTGCCCGGGCTCGGTCATGGTCGGGATGAACGGCTCCCAGTTTTCGCGGTTGATGTAGGCCGCGCCGAAGCCGATGAACGCCAGCACCACCGCGAGCTTGACCACGACGATGATGTTGTTGAACCGCGACGACTCCTTGATGCCGATGATCAGGAGGACCGAAATCAGGCCCACGATGACCATGGCCGGGATGTTCAGCACCGCGTCGGGATTGCGGACCCACCCTTCCGTGAACAGGCGCCAGACGTTGAGCCCCGCATCGGGGACCGCATGGTGATCGTACGGCGCCGAAGTATAGGCCGCGGGAATGTTGATCCCCATGTCACGGAGCAGCGAGGTGAAGTACCCCGACCAGCCCACGGCCACCGTCGAGGCGGCGAAGAGGTATTCGAGGATCAGGTCCCACCCGATGATCCAGGCGACGAACTCGCCCATCGTGGCGTACCCATAGGTGTATGCCGACCCCGCAATGGGGATCATCGCGGCGAACTCGGCGTAGCAGAGCCCGGCGAACGCACAGGCCAACCCGGCCAGGAGGAACGAATAGACGATGGCCGGGCCGGCATAGGCCGCGGCGGCCTGCCCCGTCAGGACGAAGATGCCGGCGCCGATGATGGCACCGATGCCCAGCATGACGAGGCCCCCGGCACCCAGGGTGCGCTTGAGGCTGTGATCAGTCGCCAGCTCGGCCTGGAGGGCGGCGACATCCTTACGGCGGAATAGGCTCATCGGGCGCTCCACCTCGGAGGGGACAGTGTTGGGCGAGAACGGCGACGACAATGGGAATGTGTCGTACTGCGGCCGCGCCGACCCGTCGGGTTTCCGCCGGGTCGGTGGCCGGATGGGCTAGTTCAGGGGATGGATCCCGGTGGAGGCAGCTTCTCCTCCTGCGGGGTGGACAACAGCTTGCGGTACGACCAGATGACCAGGCCCAGCACGAAGGTCCAGGCGCCGGCCATGAAGATCAGTGCGGTGGTGTTCATCAGTCCACCTCCTTGCCGTCGAGGACGCGGCGGCGCCAGGCCGCCTTGATGAGCCAGAGTTGGATGAGCAGGATCGCCAGCATCAGGCCGCGGGACGCCCAGCGCACCTTGTGATCGGCCTCGGGAATGTTCTCCATCAGCAGCGTCGGCACCGCTTCCTGGACGGTCCACCAGACCATCATCACGAGGAGGAAGACCGGGGTGATGAAGGTCATCACGAACTTGAAGAAGCGCGGAATCCGGATGCTGGCGCCCTCGTGAATCTCCCGCCACATGTTGTCCGGCCCGAAGACCCACACAAAGAGGATCGTCTCGACCAGCGCCAGGATCACGAGGCCGAAGGTGCCCGCCCAGTAGTCCCACTCTTCCAGGAAGCCCTGCGTGTAGTACACCAGGTGCAGGATGCCGATCAGCAGGGCGATGGCGCCGAGCCCGATGGCGGTCCGCTTGCGCGTCCAGCCGAAGTTCTCCTCGACGAACGAGAGCGCCGGCGTGGCCATGGCCACGGAGGAGGTGATGCCGGCGAAGAACAGGAGGCCGAACCACATGACGCCGGCCACCGTGGTCATCACGGCCCCGCCCGGGAGCTGGTTGAACACCAGCGGCATGGCGATGAAGCCGAGGTCAAAGCTGCCACCCTTGGCGATCGCGGTGGCTCCCGCCACGCCGAAGAAGGCGACGATCGCCGGAATGGCGAGCGAGCCGCCCAGCACCACTTCCGCCGTCTCGTTGGTGGCGGCGGTGGCGATGCCCGAGAGCGCGATGTCGTCCTTCTTGGTCAGGTAGCTGGCGTACGCCTGCAGGGAGCCCATGCCGACCGAGAGCGTGAAGAAGATCTGCCCGGTCGCCGCCAGCCACACCTTCGGGCTGGCCAGCAGGCTCCAGTTTGGTGTGTACATGAAGTTCAGGCCGTCGAGCGGGCTCGACTGCGTGAGGACTCCGTCGATCATGACGTCGTGGGCCCCGAGCGTGAGCACGCGGACGACGAGGATGGCGGCGAAGACGAAGAGGATCGGCATGCCGATCTTGGCCAGCCGCTCGATGCCCGCCGAGATCCCCTTGCTCACCACGTAGAAATTGACGGCAATGGTGGCGAAGAAGAAGGCGAAGGGCGTCCAAAACCCGTGGACGGTCCCGTTGTCCAGGTCCACATACGACTTGAAAAAGGCCTGCATCCCGGCCTGGTCGAGGCCCTGTGTGGCGCCTCGCAGCGACGCCCAGGTCCAGGCGAGGGTCCACGACTCGATGTAGCAGTAGTAGATCAGCACCACCATCGGCATGAAGAGGCCCAGCACGCCCAGGTACTTGGCGATGGGGTTCTTCCAGAGGGTCTGGAACATCCCCGGCACCGAGCCGTGGCCGCGCTGCCCGCCGTGACGACCGACGCCCCACTCAATCCACATCAACGGGATCCCGACCAGCAGGAAGGCAATGAAATAGGGGATCATGAAGGTGCCGCCGCCGTTCTCGACGGCCTGCTTCGGGAACCGCAGGAAGTTGCCAAGACCGACGGCGTTGCCCGCCATGGCCAGGATCAGGCCGATGCGGGAACCCCAGGCTTCGCGGGCTGGTGCGGAGTCGCTCACGAGTGCTCCGAAAAGAGGGAAGGAACGGCCAGGGCGCGGGGCGCCCCGGCATGCAGGTAACGTGCTGGTGATCAGGCGCTGTAGTTCGGCGCCTCGCGGGTGATCTTCACGTCATGGGGGTGGGACTCACGAAGTCCGGCGCTGGTGATTTGAACCATTTCCACGTCGCGCTGCAGTGCGGCGATGTCCGGCACCCCGCAGTAGCCCATGCCGCTCCGCAGGCCGCCAGCCATCTGAAAGATGACATCTCCCACCGGCCCCCGATAGGGGACGCGGCCCTCGATGCCTTCGGGCACCATCTTCGACGGCGCCATTTCGCCCTGCTGAAAGTACCGGTCGGCCGATCCATCCTGCATGGCGGCGAGGCTGCCCATTCCGCGGATGACCTTGAACCGCCGCCCTTCGGCAAGCACCGACTCGCCTGGGCTCTCTTCGGTGCCCGCGAGCATCGCCCCCATCATGCAGCACGCCGCCCCCGATGCCAGCGCCTTGACCACGTCGCCCGAATACTTGATGCCGCCGTCGGCGATGACGGGAATCTCCCCCGCCCCGCGCACCGCGTCCATGATGGCCGTGACCTGCGGCATCCCAACGCCGGTGACGACGCGGGTGGTGCAGATGCTTCCCGGCCCCACCCCGACCTTCACCGCGTCGGCACCCCGCCGCACGATTTCACGGGCACCGGCCTCGGTGGCGACGTTGCCCGCCACCAGCTGGACGTCGGGGAAGGCCTCGCGGAGGATGGCCAGGGTCTGGAGCACCCCTTCGCTGTGGCCGTGTGCCGAGTCGATGACCAGCACGTCGGCGCCGGCGTCGACCAGCGCCTTGGCCCGGATCTTCGCATCGGGCGTCCCACCCACCGCCGCGGCGACCCGAAGTCGGCCATGCTGATCCTTGTTGGCGTCGGGGTGCTGGGCCCGCTTGAAGATGTCCTTGACGGTGATGAGCCCGCGGAGCACGCCCTCGGCGTCCACCACCGGAAGCTTCTCGATCCGGTGCCTGGCCAGGATGCGCTCCGCCGCTTCGAGCGTGGTGCCGACGGGCGCCGTGACGAGGTTCTCCTTCGTCATCGCCTCGTGGATCGGCTGATCGAGGTTGCGCTCGAACTGGAGATCCCGGTTGGTCACGATGCCGATCAGGCGGCCCGCGGCGTCCACGATCGGCACCCCGGAGATCCGGAACCGGCTCATCAGGGCCGACGCCTCGCGCAGTGGCCGGTCGGGCCCCAGGGTGATCGGGTTGAGGATCATCCCGCTCTCACTGCGCTTGACCCGGTCCACCTCGGCGGCCTGCCGCTCGATGGACATGTTCTTGTGCAGCACCCCGATGCCGCCGGCCCGTGCCATGGCAATGGCCATCTCGGACTCCGTAACGGTATCCATGGCGGCGGAAACGAGGGGGACATTGAGGGGGATTGAACGGGTGAAGCGGGAGGTGGTCCGGACGTCGCGCGGGTGGACGGTCGAATGCCGCGGGACGAGTAGCACGTCGTCGAAGGTCAGTCCGACGGAGGGGCGAATGGTAGCCATCAGGTCGGGAACTCCATATGCGTCGCGGCCCACCGTTGGCGCGACGCGCCCGGGGGGCCGGATTGAATCGTGGGGGGTACCATCTCGAAGGATACGGGGCGGCCCCCGCGAAATCAAGGCGAGTCCACAGACGGGTTCCCGTCAGGCCCGCGACCGCCGCCACACGAAATAGACCGGAATCCCGAGGGCCACGATGAGGAGCCCGGGCCAGGTGAAGAGCGGCTTTTCGACAAGCAGCACCACGAGCAGCACGGCGATGCCGACGATATACAGCGCCGGCACCACCGGGTACCCCACCGCCTTGACCGGCCGGGGCAGGTCGGGCTGCAACCGCCGGAGGCGGAAGAGCGCCACCGTCGTCAACAGGTAGAAGACGAGGGCCGCAAAGATGACGTAGTCGAGCAGCTGGTTGTAGGTGCCGCTCAGGCAAAGCAGCGAGGCCCACAGGGCCTGGATCCAGAGCCCCCAGCCGGGTGTGTGGTAGCCCGAGTGGAGGTGCCCTGCCCGCTCGAAGAAGAGCCGGTCCCGCGCCATGGCGTAATAGACGCGCGGCCCCGCGAGGATGAGCCCGGCGTTGCAACCCAAAGTGGAGATGATGATGGCAATGGCCATCACCGCACCGCCGGCGGAGCCGAGCATCACCTCGACCGCGGCCGTACCCACGCGATCGGCGGAGGCGTACTGGATGCCGCGCGCGACGGCGGTCGCCCCGTTCGGATCGCCGATGAGGGGCAGCACGCTGAGGTAGGCGAGGTTGGCGAGGAGGTAGAAGAGGGTCACGAGTGCGGTGCCCGCCGCGAGCGCCAGCGGGAGATTGCGCGTCGGATTCCGCACCTCGGCCGCCGCGAACGTCACGTTGTTCCAGGCGTCACTGCTGAACAGCGAGCCGACCATCGCCGCGCCGACCAGCGGCACCAGCGCGAGGGTCCACGGGGCGGAGCCCCAGAAATCGCCGAAGTTGAGCGCGACCGTCTCCGGCTGGCGGTACACCAGCAGGCCGAGCAGGATGAGCCCCGCCAGCGCGCCGACCTTCGCGAAGGTCAGTGTCGTCTGGAATCGGGCGCCGAGCGACACGCCGCGATAGTTGATCCACGTCAGGCCGAGAATGCTGGCGATCGCGACGAGCCGTTGCGGGGAGACGCCGATGGCGATCGCGTCCGCCGCGCCGGGGAGGCGGATACTCCCGAGGGACAGGGTCACGACATCGCTGATGCCGGGCAGGAGGACCGCGAGGAACTTCGCGAACGCCACGGCGACGGCCGCGATGGTCCCTGCCTGGATGACGGTGAAGAGCGTCCACCCGTACAGGAAACCGGCGAGGGGATTGAGTCCTTCGCGAAGAAAGACATACTGCCCGCCCGCCTTGGGCATCATGGCGGCCAGTTCCACATAGCTCAGGGCGCCGGCCATCGTCATGACACCCGTCACGACCCAGACCAGCATCAACCCCGCAGGCCCCCACGCACCCATCAACCGGCCGATGTCGGCCGAGACGATGAAGATGCCGGACCCGATCATTGTGCCGACAACGAGGGAGAGTGCCTGGATGGGGCCGATGCCCCGAACGAATTCCTCGCTGGCGGGCGCGGCCGCGTCAGTCGCCATGGGTGTCATCCAGTGGAAGGAGGTGGGGCGGGGTCGAGATCAGTTGTCGGACTTGGGAGTCGCGGGCGGCGCCTTGGCCGCGGGGGGCTTGGCGGCCGGTGCCTTGGCCGCAGGGGGCTTGGCGGCCGGCGCCTTTGCGGCAGCCGGCTTGGCCGGTCCCTCGAGGGGCGGCTGGCCTTCCGAGGCCCGCATCGCCTCATCGACCACGGTCTTGCCGGCGGCGGCAAACCCCTTCATCACCTTGGCCGCGCTGTCCATGACACCCATGGTCCCGCTGATCGCCTGGATCGGGAGCTTGCCCGCGCGCATGGTGTCTTCGACCGTCTCGGTGATCTTCGCAAAAATGCCGGTCGGGGCGGCCCGTTCCGCGAACTTGCTCTCAAGAAACTCGACGTAGTCGAGGATCTGGTACCCCCGCTCGTCGCTCAGGCTCTCCAGCTTTCGCAGGATCCGCTGCTTCAGCGCATCGTTCACGGCGTCCCTCCCTGGGCATCGACGACCTGGACCAGTTCCAGCACGGGCGTAGGCAGGTACCGTGTCTGCGCGGCGCGGAGGCGCCCGCGAATGGTGAACTCCTGGAGCGGCGCGGCGGCCTGAAAGGTGGGGAGCTGGGCGGCCGTCACAATGACGTACACAAACCCCGGCTCAGGCAATGGTCCCCGGGTCAGGAGATACCGGGCACCGTTCGGGATTTCGGGCCGCAGTTCGTCGGCGGTCTGGATGCTGATGAACTGGACCCGCCACTCCAGCAGCTGGCCGACGTATCGAGAGGGATTGGCACGGATCTGGGCGACCGTCACTCCGGGGATCGCCGCGCTGGCCGGCTCGGAGAGATCCGTCTCCCGGACCCACCCCTGGAGCTGGATCTGGACCCACTCCCCGCTCTTGCCGATCACCTGTCCTGATGCCCCCGAATCGAGGGATGCCACGGCTGGCCCGTCGGGTGTGAGCATGAGGGGTGTCGGTCGCAACGCCGCGACCCGGTCTGCCGCATCGCCCGTGGGTGGGGCGGAGGGTGCCGCAGTGTCCGGCGACGCCGCGGTGGTGCGCGTCTGCGCCGGGACGGCGGTGCCACTCAGCGCCTTGGTGCTCACCCAGCCCGCCCGGGTCACCTGGGTCCATCCCCCCCTGGTGCCGACCTTGTTGAGGAGGGCCCCCTCCTCGAGACGGGCAAGGATCTTTCCATTGGGAGCGGCCCGGAGGTTCTCACCGTTCGCCGGTGTGATCACGATATCAAAGCCGTCACGTGAGGTAGCGCTGGTGGACTTGGTGAACACCCACCCCTCGAGCGTCACGGCAGTCCAGTCACCCTGCGCCTTGCCGGTCTTGACGGATTCCCCCGCCTGGAGGGTGGCCAGCACGGTACCGGCCGGGTCCTTCCGGAAGGAGGTGGCCTGGGTCACCCGTGACTGGGCGGGAAGCAATGTCGGAACAACGGCGAGGCAGAGCGTCGTGAACGCCGCCCAGACTGGTAGGCGGCGAAGGGCGGGACTAGATTGCGGCGCGGTGTAAGTCACTGTCCAGCATTGTAGAAACAGCGGAGAGGCATGTCAAACGCCAGCGTCCCGGCGCGTCAGGTGATTCTCATCGTGCTGGACGGGTGGGGCTACCGTCCGGAGCGCGAGGGGAACGCCATTGAGCTCGCCCGGACCCCCGTCTGGCACCGCCTCTGGGAAGGCGAACCGCGCACCCTCCTCGATGCCAGCGGCCTCGCCGTGGGCCTCCCGGCAGGGCAGATGGGCAACAGCGAGGTGGGCCACCTGAATCTCGGCGCGGGACGGGTCGTCCCGCAGGACCTGGTCCGGATCTCCGCCAGCATCCAATCCGGGGAGTTCTTCCGGCTCCAGCCGCTCGTCGACCTCTGCCAGCGGCTGCGGGAGCACGGCGGGACCCTCCACCTGCTCGGACTGCTCGGTGCCGGCGGGGTGCACGCCATCGACACCCACCTCCTGGCCGCAGTCGAACTGGGCGTCCGGCTGGACGTTCCCCGGATTGCGGTGCATGGCTTCCTCGATGGGCGCGACTCCCCACCGAAGTCCGCCGCCGACGTGGTACAGCGCCTCAAGTCGGACCTCGAGCGGATTGCCGGGTCGCGGGCGATCATCGCCTCGCTCACCGGGCGATACTTCGCCATGGACCGGGACCGGCGCTGGGATCGTACCCAACTTGCCTACGAGGCCATGGTTCGCGGCGTCGGGCGACCGGCGACCGACCCGGTGCAGGCCGTCCGCGACGCGTACGGGCGCGACGAAACCGACGAGTTCGTGAAGCCCATTGTCCTGGAGCGCGACGGTGCCGCGGTGGCCCCGATTCGGGACGGCGACGGAATCTTCTGTTTCAACTACCGCAGCGACCGGATGCGGCAGATCTGCCGGGCCCTGGCGGTCGACGGGTTCGACGGCTTCGATACCGGCGTGCGTCCGGCGCTGTCCGGCCTGGTCACCATGACGCAATACGACCAGACCTTTGCCTTCCCACCGGCGTTTCCGCCCTTCTCGATGGCGCGAATCGTGGCGGAGGTGTTGGCCGACGCCGGCCGGACCCAGTTGCGGACGGCGGAGACGGAGAAGTATCCGCACGTGACCTATTTCTTCAACGGTGGAGTCGAAACGCCGTACCGCGGGGAGGAACGGATCCTGGTGCCGTCGCAGAAGGTGGCGACGTACGATCTCGCGCCGGCAATGAGCGCCGAGGGCATCACGGACGTGCTGTGCGGTGCCATCCGCGCGCCGGAGCACGATTTCGTGCTGTGCAACTACGCCAATGCCGACATGGTTGGACACACCGGCGTCATGCCGGCAGTGGTGGAGGCGGTGGAGACGGTCGACCGATGCCTGGGCCGGGTGCTCCATGCGGCGGAAGCAACGGGCGCCACCGTGCTGGTGACGGCGGACCATGGAAATTGTGAAATGATGGTGGACCCTGAGACCGGCGGCCCACATACCGCCCACACGACGAACCCTGTGCCGTTGGTGGCAGTCCGTGCCGGCGCGGGCACACTCCGCAGTGGCGGAGCGCTCCGCGACGTCGGTCCGACAGTGCTGCGCCTGCTCGGCATCACGCCGCCGCCCGAGATGACGGGCCGCGACCTCCGGGAGCCCTGACCGCATGCGCTACGTTCTTGCCATCTTCGCCCTGCTCGTGGCGGTCCAGCCGGTTCACGCACAGGTCGGGTACCCGCCCAGCCGGTCGCCGTACCGGGACATCACGAAGCGGACATCCCTGACGGCACTCTTCGGGTACATCGGCGGCAGCGGCGGCAAGCTCGGTCTCGGCCCCCACGATGGCCCCGCCTACGGCGGACGGTTTGGCCTCAGCGTCAGCGGGCCGCTGGAACTCTCCTTCGCGGTCCAGTACGCCGACCTGACCGGCGCCCGCGTCTATCGAAATCTCGACGGCAATCTTGCCATCAGCGGAAGCCTCCCCTCCCCGGTGTGGATGTTCGAGACGGACGTCCAATACACGCTCACGGGGGGAAAGACCTGGCACGGGCTCGCACCGTACATCGGTGGCGGCCTCGGCTACGCCTGGCGGACCAGCTCTACCGAGAGCCCGGAAGCCTTTGACTTCGGCGGGCGGTTCTATTGGGCTCCCTTTGCCGGCACCCGGTTCTTCGTGAACCCGCGGTCGTTCATCCGCGCCGAGATTCGCGGGGCCTTCTGGCGCCTGGCCTATCCTCCCCCGTACTACGACGACATCACCGGCCTCATCCAATCGTACGCGGTCAACAACTACCTCTCGAACGTCTGGTACCAGGTCGGCTTCGGCTACTCGTTCTGACCCAGGGGGGCCCCCGATGGCGGTTTCGCTCACACGCGCGGTCGGCTTTCACGCCTGGCACCGCTACTGGCGACCTGACTGGACCCCCGCGCAGAACCACGCCGCCTTCGGGGCGCTGGCCGACCCACCCGGTCACGACCATCACTATCGCTGCGCCGTCACCGTCACCGGACCCTTCGATCCGGAGTCGGGATCGATCGTCGACCTCCCCGTCCTCGACCTCCTGCTCCAGGAGGAGGTCGTCAAACCGCTGCACGACACCCATATTGACAGGGACCTGCCCGATTTCGCCCCGGGAGTGACCCTCCCCACCTGCGAGGCGCTGGCCCGCTGGCTCTTTGCCCGCATCGCCACGCGGCTCCCGCCAGGCCTCACGCTGGCGCGAGTGCGCGTGGCAGAGGACGACACGCTGCATGCGGACTGCACCGGCCTTGACTGACGCGACACCCCCGACACGCCGGCGAGGTCGGGGACCCGTGCCCGTCGCCGTCGAGGAGGTCCCCGTCTGGCTCGAGATCAACCGGGTCCCGACCGTCACGTGGATGTGCACGCCGGAACTGCTCGAGGAGCTGGTCCTCGGGTGGCTCCACGGCGAGGGCTACATCACGGCGGTCGACCAGGTGCACCTCCGACCGTGCGCCACGGACCTCGGGTTCTGGGCAGACATTTCCGAGGAGCGGCTGGCGGCGGTGGCCGCCGAGCGACGCCGCCCGGTGCTGGCGTCCGGGTGCGGCGCCGTATCCACCTTCCTTGCCGATCCCACCTCCGTGCCGACGCAGCCGCCCAGAGGCGACCCGCCCGAGGCCGCCGTGATGCGGGAACGGTTCAAGGAGCTGTTTGCGCGTGGAGCGCGGTACGAAGACACCGGCGGGGTGCACGCGGCCGCCCTGACCGATGGTTTGGTCCTTTTTCATCATGCGGAAGACATCGGGCGGCACAACGCCGTGGACAAGGTGCTGGGGGCGGCGCTGCTGGCGAGGCAATCCGTGGCCGGGCTGGGCCTCCTCGTCACCGGCCGTATCTCGGCGGAACTGGCGTTCAAGGCGGCCCGCGCCGAACTCGCCTGGGTCGCCACCCCGTCGGTGCCGTCCACGCTGGCGGTCGAGGTGGCGCGCCGCTCGGGGATGGTGCTCGTGGGGCGTGCCGTGAGCGGCACGCCGCAGTTGCATCGACCGGGGAGTGACGCGCCGTGACAGCGCCCAGCGACGAGGAACTGCGGGCGATCCTGGGGGCGTCCCGGCGCATCGCCGTGGTCGGCTTGAGCCGAAAGCCACACCGGGCAAGCCATAGCGTGTCGGCGTACATGCAGGGGCAGGGCTACGAGATTGTGCCAATCCACCCCGCCGGCGGCGTCACCTTGGGTGAACCGGTACATCGCGACCTCCGGTCGGCGGCCACGACCGGCCCGATCGATATCGTCAATATCTTCCGCCGGTCGGAATTCGTCCCCGCGCTCCTCGACGAGATCCTCGAGGTGCGACCCCGGCTGGTCTGGATGCAACTCGGGGTCGAGGACGAACCGACCGCCCGGAAACTGCGGGAAGCCGGCATCACCGTCGTGATGGACCGCTGCCTGGCCGTTGACCACCATTCGCTGGGGGCGTGATGCGCGCATCGCTCATTCTGTTTGTGTTTGGGACCTTTGCCATTGCCCAACCAGCAGATGCCCAGAAGACCGAGGACGAGGCTCGCCTCGTCTTCACCATGGGCCTGACCTGGACGGGCGGCACCGACCTCTGGTCCGTCCAGGACCAGCCGATCCTGGTGCCAGGGACCGGATTCGACCTGATCGATCTCGACCGCAATATCTCCGGCGGAATCGGGGTCCTCTTCTCAGGCATGTACTTCCCCAAGCCGGCGCTTGGGTTCGTCGGTGAGGTCTTTTTCACGGGGACCGGCACGACGGACGGGTGCAGCGTCGTTACCGCCACACCCAATCCGCGGACCCAGGAACTCTGCAACAGCATCAACGGTTCGTCAAAGTCCAGTTCCGCGGTGCTGGTGAGTCTCGGGCCGGTCCTGCGCGCCGGCGCCGACCAGCCCATTTCCCCATACGTTCGAGGCCAGGTCGGCCTCCTCTTCAGCAACCTCAGCCCGGTCGCGACCGAGGGGACGATCGTGGTCAGCGACTCGGCCACTGGTGGATCCGAGAGCCTGCAATTCGTCGTGTACGACGATCCTTCCAACACCCGCGTCACCCTGGGTTTCGTGTTCGGCGCCGGCCTCACGACCGCCCTCGGCAAGGGCTGGCAACTGCGCGCCGAGGTGCGCGACAACCTGGTGCAGATCGCCACGGTGGCAGGACCGACCAACCCCGGCATCGCCGATCCGGTGATCGTGAACCAGTGGAAGAATCTCTGGAGTGTAGTGCTCGCCGCGGACATCATGCTTGAAAAGAAGCGCGGCCGTCGGTACTGACCCCGGCCGCCGCCAAGTGCGGGGCGCGATTCTCGCGGGCGGCGGAGCCACCCGGTTTGGGGGCCGCCCGAAAGGGCTAGAGCGGGTGGGCGGCGTCCGCATCCTCGATCTGCTCGTCGAGCGCTTTCGTGAGGCGCTCGGCACCCTCCCCCTCCTGATCGCGAACGACCCCGACGCCTCGGCGTGGCGCCCCGGGCTGGACGTCGTTCCCGACGTCCACCCGGGTGCGGGCGCCCTGGGGGGAATCCTCACCGCCGTCAGCGCAGACCCCGCGCCGGTTGTCTGCGTTGCCTGGGACATGCCCTTCGTGCCAGCTTCCCTCCTGCGGCGGCTGGCCGCGGAGCTGGAGGACGCGGACGCCGTGCTCCCAGCCAGCGGGGGGCGCCGCGGCGTCGAACCGATGTGTGCCGGGTACGGCCCTGCCTGCGAAGCCCCCATCCAATCGGCCATTGCGGCGGGCGACCTCCGGGCCATCGCCTTCCACTCCGCCGTCAGAACCTGTATCCTCCCTGCAGAGACGGTCGCCGGATTCGGCGACCCCTCCACCCTCTTTTTCAACGTGAATTCCCAGGACGACCTCACCCAGGCGGACGCGCTGTGGCGGCGACTCGCATCCTCTCAATCGTAGGCCGCAAGAACTCCGGCAAGACCACCCTGGCCGTGGCGCTGTCGGCCGAGTATGTCCGGCGCGGCAAGCGGGTCATGACCATCAAGCACGCCAGTCACCCGGCGACGGTGGATACCCCGGGTACAGACAGTTACCGGCATTTCCACGAAGGACGGGCCGAACGGGTGCTGGTCGCCTCGCCCGACCTTCGGGTGCTCTTCGAGCGCGCTCCCGACGACCAGGACCCCATCGCCCTTGCACGGCGCTACCTCGACGGCGCCGACATCGTGCTCGTGGAGGGCTTCACGGCGTACCCCCTGCCGAAAATTGAGGTCTTCCGTGGCGTGGCCGCCAAGCAGCCGATTTTCGACGCGACGTCGGCCGCGGCCGAGCAGTGGCTGGCCATCGTGACCGATGAGGACCTTGAGGCCGATTGCCGGGTGCTCCGCTTCCGCGACACGATGTGGCTCCAATTCCTGGCCAACATCGGATGGGACGGGGCCCGGATCATCGGGCCGTGACCGCGCTCGCCGCGCGGGAGGCCGCTCTCCGCATCGTGGCGGCGGTTCCCCGGCAACCGACGCTGCGCCTCCCGCTCGACGACGCGCTCGGCGCGGTGCTCGCGCACGACCTCGTTAGCCCGCTCGACCTGCCCGCGTGGACCAATTCAGCCATGGATGGCTACGCGGCCCGCGGCGCGGATGTCCGCGGCGCCACGGAAGCGCAACCGGTCCACCTGCGCGTCGTGGAGCAGATCCCGGCCGGTCGATTCCCCACCCACACCCTCGCACCGGGCGAGTGCGCCCGGATCTTCACCGGCGCCCCGCTGCCGGCCGGCGCCGACAGCGTCATCCGCCAGGAAGACACCGACCTCGGCCGTGAACGGGTGGCCATCCGGAGCGACCGCGATGTCGGTGTCAACATCAGGCGCGCCGGCGAGGACATCCGCAAGGGTGCCACGGTCCTCGACGCCGGCGCCGAGCTCGGAGCGGCGGAGTTGGGCGTGCTGGCGTCGATGGCAGTGGCGCATCCGCTGGTCTTCCGGCGCCCGATCGTCGGCATTCTCGGTGGTGGCGACGAGATCGTGGATGTCGATCAACCGGACGAGATCCTGAGCGGCCGGAAGATCGCGAGCTCCAACAGTCACTCCCTCCATGCCCTCATCCGACTGGCCGGCGGGGTGCCCCTGCCACTCGGAATTGCGCGCGACACACTGGAAAGCGTGCGGACGCACCTGGCCCGGGCGCCTGAATGCGACCTCCTGGTCACCACCGCCGGTATCAGCGTCGGCGAGCACGACCACCTTCGCGATGCGGTGGCTGGGCTGGGTGGTGCTATTGATTTCTGGAAGCTCCGGATGCGGCCGGGGGCCCCGGTCGGCTTCGGGCGGGTGCTCGGCATCCCGTGGATCGGGCTCCCGGGCAATCCGGTGAGCGCGATGGTGACCTTCGAACTCTTCGTCCGTCCCGCTATCCGTGCGATGGCAGGGCATGGCCTGCCCTTCCGGCGCACCATCCCGGTACGGATGGCCGAGGCGATCACTTTGCGCCCGACACTGCAGCACTTCCTGCGGGCGGTCGTCACCGAAACTCCCACGGGGCCGGAAGCGAAGCTGACTGGCCCGCAGGGCTCCGGTATTCTCACCTCGATGGTGCGTGCCAACGCGCTGCTGGTGGTGGCCGAGGGACGCCATGAGACCAAGGTCGGTGAACTCGTCCCGGCGCTGGTCCTGCAGGATCCGGTGCACCGGGCCGAACCGGGCTTCTGAATGGGCGTCCACACTCCGGAGGTGTGGTTCAGCTTCACCGCCCTGATTGCCGCGCTGCTGATCCTCGATCTCGGCGTCCTCAACCGGCGCTCCCACGTCCTCACCTTCAAGGAGGCGATCGGCTGGAGCGGCGGACTGATCACGATCGCGTTGCTCTTCGGCGCCTTCCTCTGGCTCCAGGAAGGCACCAAGCCGGCACTGGAATACTATGCCGGGTACGTGATCGAGCTCTCGCTGAGTGTCGACAATCTCTTCGTCTTTCTCCTGATCTTTCAGTACTTCGCCGTGCCCGCCGAGCTGCAACCGCGGATCCTCAAGTGGGGCATCCTCGGTGCCCTGGTGCTGCGCGGCATGATGATCGGCCTCGGCGCGCTCCTCCTGGTCGAGTTTCACTGGATCATCTACGTCTTCGGCGGCATCCTGGTCCTGACCGGTGTGCGGATGTTTCGGGGCTCGGAGGCCCGGATCGAGCCGGGGCGCAATCCGCTGGTCCGGATGGCCCGACGCATCATCCCGATGACCGACGACTATGACGGCCAGCAGTTCCTGACCCGCACCCGCGCCGGCTGGATGGCCACGCCACTGCTGCTGGTGCTGCTCATGGTGGAGTGGTCGGATCTCGTCTTCGCCATCGACAGCATCCCCGCCATCTTTGCCGTGACCCGTGATCCCTTCATCGTATACAGCTCCAACGTCTTCGCGGTGCTCGGACTGCGCGCCCTGTACTTCGTGCTGGCCGGCATGATGGACCGGTTTGAGTACCTCAAGCCGGGCGTCGCCGCCATCCTCGTGTTCGTCGGGGTCAAGATGCTCATCAACGGAGTCCTTCCCGTGCCGATTGGGCTTTCGCTCGGCGTTATCCTGGCGATTCTTGTCGTTTCTGTCGTCATCTCGATGCGTAAGACCCGGATCGCCGCCGCGGAGCGGGGATGACCGCCATGCTCTTCGAAGACACCACCGTCCTGATCACCGGCGCCTCGAGCGGCATCGGCGCGGCCTTTGCCAACGAACTGGCCCCGACCGGCGCACGGCTCGTCCTCGCGGGCCGCGACCAGGTGCGACTTGAGGCCGTGGCCACCAGGGCACGACAGCACGGCGCTCCCGTGGTGACCATTGGGCTGGACTTGGCGGCACCCGGAGGGATCTCGGCGCTGCTGCAACGACTCGACGTCGATGGCGTCACGGTGGACCACCTGATCAACAACGCCGGGGCGGGCGTCGTGGGGCGCGCCGTCCGGACGCCAGTGGAAGCCCAGCTGAAGGTGATCGACCTGAACGTGCACGCCGCCACGGAGCTCGCCCTGCGGCTGCTGCCGGGGATGGTGGAGCGGCGACGGGGAGGCGTGCTGAACATTGCCAGCATTGCCGCCTTCCAGGGGATGCCCGGGCTCGCAGTCTACGCGGCGACCAAGGCGTACGTGCTCGCATGGAGCGAGGCACTCAACTTCGAATTGCGTGGCACGGGGGTCCGATGCGCCTGCCTCTGCCCCGGGCCGGTCGACTCGCGCTTCTTTGACGCGGCGGGGATGCGAAAGCCCCCGGCCATCTTTTCGATGCGGTCACCCGTGGCGGTGGCGCGCGCCGGGCTCCGCGCCTACAAAAGGAACGCCAGCCACAGCATGTCCGGGTCGGTGCCAAGAGTCCTCGCCTGGCTCACCCGCCTGACCCCACGGCGAATCAACGCCGCGGTCGCCAGCGGCTTCTCCAGGCCGAGGAAGACACCATGAGCAGCTGGATCGGACGGCTGGCCAGCGGGCTCTCCCTGGATCGCCGCGAAGTCCGGGCGTGGATGCTCTACGACTGGGCCAACTCGGCGATGTACGTCGTCATCGTCACCGCCATCTTCCCGATCTTCTTCACCGCGGTCGCCGCCAGCGGGATGCCCCCGTCGGAGGCGACCTCCAGGTTCAGCATTGCCACGACAATCGGCCTGACCATCATCGCGGTGCTGTCACCAATTCTGGGAGCCATCGCCGACCACTCGGCCACGAAGAAGAAACTGCTCGCGGCGTTCCTGGTCTTCGGCGCAAGCGCCGTGGCGGCCATGTTCTTCATTCAGCGCGGGGAGTGGCTGTTCGCGGCGGGGTTGTTCATCTTGGCCAACATCGGCGTCAACGGGAGCTTCGTGTTCTACGACTCCCTCCTCCCGCACGTGGCCGCGCCCGAGGAGATGGACCGGGTCTCGACCGCGGGATACGCCCTCGGCTACCTGGGGGGCGGGCTCTTTCTCCTGGCCTGCCTGGCCATTGTGATGGCCCCGGCGGCCTTTGGCCTCCCCGCCGGCGACGGGCTTACCCCCAGCCAGGCGACGCTGCCCACGCGCCTGACCTTTGTCCTCACGGCGCTCTGGTGGGCAGGCTTCAGCATTCCTCTGTTCCGGCACGTGCCCGAGCCGCCCGGTCGCGCCCTGGACGCCGAGGAGGCCCGACTGGGCGCGATACGCGCGTCCTTCCGGCGCCTCGGAGCCACGTTTCGAAAGCTGCGGGGCTATCGGCAGGCCTTCCTGCTGCTGCTGGCGTTCCTGATCTACAACGACGGCGTCGGCACCATCATCCGGATGGCCGCCATCTACGGGGCAGAGATCGGCATTACCCGCACCACCATGATCGCGGCCATCGCCCTCGTGCAGTTCGTCGGTGTCCCCTTCGCGTACCTGTTCGGCGCGCTGGCAAAGCGGGTCGGCACCCGCCCGGCCATCTTCGTCGGCCTGGCCACGTACCTGGGGATCAGCGTGCTGGGGTATTTCATGCGCAGTGACCGGGACTTCATCCTGCTGGCTGTGCTGGTGGGGATGGTGCAGGGAGGGGTCCAGGCGCTCAGTCGCTCGCTCTTCGCGAGCATGGTGCCGCGCCATCTCTCGGGAGAGTTCTTCGGGTTCTTTGCCGTGTTCGAGAAGTTTGCAGGGATACTCGGGCCGGCCATGTTCTCGGTGGCGATCCTGGCGACCGGCTCAAGCCGGGCGGCCCTGCTCTCGGTGGTGGTGTTCTTCCTGGTGGGCGGCGCCCTGCTGGCAAAGGTGGACGTCGGCGAGGGCCAGCGGATTGCCCGGGACGAGGAGGCGGCGGTCGCCTAGTCCTGCGGACCGACTACCCGGTTGCGGCCGCCGTCCTTGGCAGCAAACAACCGCTGGTCCGCCACCTCGAGCAGCTCGACCGGGTCGGTGCCGTCGTCCGGCAAGGATGCGATGCCCGCGCTCAGGGTGATCTGCGCGGTCAGGTCGTGGCGCGGAATCGCGAACTCGGCCCGGGCCACCGCCAACCGCAGCTGTTCCATCTTCTCGAACGCCGCCCCCGGGCTGGTCTCGGGCAGCAGGACCACGAACTCATCCCCGCCGTACCGCGCCACGATATCCGTGGCGCGCAGCCCCTTCAACAGCGTGTCGGCGAGGACCCGGAGTGCCACGTCGCCGCTCGCGTGGCCGTAGCGATCGTTGAAGTTCTTGTAACGATCCAGGTCGAGCAGGGCCACCGCCAGCGGGTGGCCATGCCGGCGGGCGCGTGCCACTTCCGCCTGGTAGCGGGTCTCGAAGTACCCGCGATTCAGGAGGCCGGTCAGGCGATCGAGCGCCGAGAGGTGGCGGAGCTGGCGGGAGCGGTCCACGATGGCCGTGGCGAGGACACCAGACGTGGCGAGGAGAATGAGGCGGCCGATCTGGTCGCCCCAGCTCACCATCCCGTAGGTGAACGGGGCGTACCGGAGGTCGTTCAGGTCCCAGAGCAGCCCCGCCGCCACAACGACCGCCGCGTACTGCACCACCGCCAACGCACCGGTCACGATGCAGATGCGCGTGTCATACCGGAGGCTGGAGGCGCCGATCGAGAAGAAGTAGACGCTGTACATGATGCGGCTGTTCACCGCCACGTGCGGGGTGCCCATGGCCAGGAAGGCCACCAGGGTGGCGGTGACGAAGGTGACATCCACCGCGCTGGTCATGAAGCCCAGCCATGGCCGATAAAACCCCCGGCGCACCACTCCCCAGATCACCACCGCGAAGACCAGCGCCGCCAGCGTTGCCACCAGGCCGACCCACGCCTCGATGAGATAGGGCGTGGCGATGACGTTGTAGATCGGGATGAGCAGGACCAGCGACACCAGCGCAATGCGCACCTTCGCCACTAGGAGCTCGCCGTGGGCCCCGGCATCGATGAGCATCGGATCGGGCGCGGCCCAGAGCCGGTCACGGGCTGTCTCCTGGGCGAAATCGTTCGCCGCCAGCCCCATGAAATCCCGCTTGCGGTTCGACATCAGCTACATCACCCGGTAGCGGGGGCCGCTGCCGCCTTCGCGCGGCGTCCAGCGCGGACCGAGGATGTCCGTTGCCTTGCAATCGATGCAGTTGGGCGGGTTCACGCGCAGCTCGTCGCCGTCGCGTTCGTACACCCCCGCCGGACAGAGATGGACATAGAAGTCCGCCACCTCGGCACTGATGTCCGGCCCGACCAGCAGGTGGCTGGGAATGGTATCGCGGGTCGCGTTGCCGGACTTGAAGACCGCATCAAGCTTGCTGAATGTCAGCACCCCATCCGGCACCAGCGTCGTCTCGCCCCCGTCGGCTCTCGGCGCATCGGCGTCGGCGTGCATGGAGATCCTGCCTCCGGGAAACCGTCCCCGGGTCAGTGTCATCAATCCCGCCTTTGCCGCCCCCATCAGGAATCCATCCTTGAAGGCAAGACGCATGTTGCGCGTCTTGTAGAGATCGTCGCGGATATAGCTCGCGTCGACCATCCGGTCGGACTCGGCAAGCGCCGCCGCTGAGGTATCGCCCTGCTTCAACGCGGCAAAGATGGCGCGGGCCGCATAGATCCCCGACTGCATGGCGTAGTGCACGCCCTTGAGCGAGGGCACGTCGACGTATCCCGCGGCATCGCCGACAATCACCAGCCCATCGCCGGTGCGCCGACTCGGCAGGGCGTGGAAGCCACCCTCGGGAATCGTCTTGGCACCCCATTCGACCAGCTCGCCGCCGTCAAGAATTTCGCGGAAAAGGGGATGGAGTTTCATGCGCTGCAGCAGGGTGTGGACATCAAGCTTCGCGTTGCCGTAGTCAAGCCCCGCCACGAGGCCGATCGACACCTGGTCGGGGCCCTGGGGATAGCACCAGCTGCCGCCGAACACATCGCTGGGGAGCGGCCACCCCATGGTGTGGATGACCCGATCGAGCGGCCGCGCCACCTTCCACACTTCCTTCACCCCGAGGGCGAAGATCTGCGGATTGGGCGAGGTCACGCCCTGCCAGGTGCACCACGCCTGCGAGAGGGCGCCGCGCGTGCCCTCGGAGAGCACCGTCACCCGCGCCGTCAGGTCCGTCGGCTCCGCGTAGTCGCTCCCCGGCGTGCCATCCCGGTTGAGACCGCTCGGCGTGGTGCGGACGCCGCAGACCGCCTTCTCCTTGACGAGCAGCGCGTCCACCGGGAACCCGGTAAAGACGTTGACGCCCAGTTCCTCCGCCTTCTGACCGAGCCAGCGCACCATTTCAGAAATGGAGGCGGAATAGTTGCCGGTGTTGTGCATGGTCGGCGGCGTCGGAATGCGGCGGGACGCGCCTTCGGTGAGGAAATAGACCGCCTCCGCGTCCACCCGCTGGCGGAAGGGAAAGTCGGCATCGGTCAGGTCGGGGAAGAGCTCCCGGAATGCCCGGGGATTCACGACGGCACCCGAGAGGTTGTGCTCGCCGAGGCCCGCGGCCTTTTCCAGGACACCGATGTTCAACTCGCCGAGCCCGCCTCCGGCCTCCTGATCGGCCTTGGCCAGGCGGGCGAGTTCGATGGCGCCGGCCAGCCCGGCGGGCCCGGCGCCGACAAACAGCACATCCATCTCGATGGCTTCCGCACCCGGCGCTTCATCGAGAAGGAGCTTCCCGAACGGCAGCGCTTGCTGATGGCGACTGGGCAGGATGGAGGACACGGCGGAAGCTCCTTGGATTGCGGTCGACGGCAATGGCAGAGAGAATATAACCTGCGGGGCGACCACATCATCCTGACGGGGAGGCGTACCATGGCTCGACGGACGGCGGCGCGCGACCCGTGGGTGTGGGGTCAGGCGCTCCTCGGGATCCTGGTGATCTTCGGAGTGCCCTGGGCCGCGGGTCTGCTCGGGCTGCCGGCTCCCGGCACCGCCTGGCGCCTGCTGGGCGGCCTCATGACCGCCGCCGCAGTCCTCGGGATGGCCTTCGGGGCGCTGACCCTCGGCCCGAACCTCACCCCGGCCACCGAGCCCCTTCCCGGCGCGCGACTGGTGACCCGCGGGATCTACCGGCTCGTGCGCCACCCCATCTATCTCAGCGTCTCCCTGGCGCTCGCCGGCTACGCCACGATTCGCGCCGGCGGGTGGGCCGGTGCGACGGTGCTCGTCGTCGCCCTTGCGTACTTCGAGCAGAAGGCGCGTGTGGAAGAAGCCTGGCTGCGCACCCGCGTCCAGGGGTATCAGGAGTACGCGGCCCGGGTCCCCCGCCTCATTCCGGGTGGCTGGCACTGACCGGTCACACAAACGGGCCGCGCTGGAGATTTCAGGCGGCCCGTCCGTGTGTCCTTTCGCACCTCGCTAGCTGCCCGCTCGCGCCTTCTTCACTTCCTCGGTGAGCTTGGGCACCACTTCAAACAAGTCGCCCACGATGCCGTAGTCGGCCAGCTTGAAGATCGGGGCGTCCTTGTCCTTGTTGATCGCCACGATCGTCTTGGAGGTTCGCATGCCGGCCAGATGCTGGATGGCGCCGGAAATGCCCACCGCGACATACAGGTCCGGGCTCACGATGCGCCCGGTCTGACCGATCTGGGTGGAGGGATCCCGCCATCCGTCGTCGGTGACGGCCCGTGTGGCACCGACGGCGGCGTTGCCGAACGCGGCGGCCAGCTCCTCCATCAACGCGAAGTTGGCGGCCTCGCGCAGCCCCCGGCCGCCGGCCACGACCACCGGCGCGTCGGCCAGGTCCAGCTGCGCGTCACCGCTCCCACCCACCTTCGTGACCACCACCCGCGCCGACGCCGGATCGAGCGCCGGCTCGGCCTGCTGCACACGCGCGGTCCGGTCGGCGTCGGTTGCGAGCACCGCTCCGGGCCGCAAGGTGACGACGGCCGGCGTACCGGCCAATCGCACCGTGGTGACGATCTTGCCGATATGCGTCGGGTGCTGGCCAATCAGCACATCGCCCTCGAAGGCAAAGCTGGTCAGGTCCGATGCCATGCTGACGCCAAGCGTGGCGGCGACCCGCGGGGCGAGGTCGCGCCCCTCGGCGGAGGCGGCGAAGAAGGCGCCGCGGTACCCACCGCTCTTCACCTGCGCGGCCGCCGTGGCCGCGAACACCTCGGGGCTGTACCGCGCGAGGTCGGCGTGCTCCACGACCACCACGACATCCGCGCCGGCACGGCCCAGGGCCTCGGCCTTGGCGCCGATCCCCGGCGCGCCAATCAGCAGGGCGTGCACCTCGCCGCCGCCGGTGGCGTCCGCCGCCTGCCGCGCGGCGCTGACGGTTTCGAGTGCAACCTTGCGAAGCGCGCCGCCCCGCGACTCGGCGAATGCAAACATGTTGGCCATCAGAGCACCTTCGCTTCGGTCTGGAGAAGCCGGATGAGTTCCGGCACCGCGTCCGCGCCCTCGCCGATGATCCGACCGGGCGGGCGGTCCGGTGGCAGGGCGATGACGTCCACGGTCAGGTTGGCCGCACCCAACTGCGCCGGCTTGACCTCGAGCGGCTTCTTCTTGGCGGCCATGATCCCCTTGAGCGAGGGAAGCCGAGGCCGGCCGAGCCCTTCGTCGATGGTGATGATGGCCGGCAGCGGAAACTCCACCGTCTCGCTGGCGCCTTCGAGCTGGCGCTCGGCGGTGCCGCGCCCATCCGCGACGTCGAGCTTCGAGATGGCGGTGACGCACGGCAGGCCCATGAGGTGAGCCGTCATCGGCCCGACGGTCTGGTTGGCACTGTCGGTGGCCATCCGGCCAAAGAGGATCAGGTCGTAGCCGCCCTCCTTGAGCTCGGCGGCCAGGGCGGCGGCAATCGCCATCCCGTCGAAGGGCACTTCCGCGGCGTCGAGCTGGATGGCGCGGTGGGCGCCCATGCCCAGCGCCTTGCGGAGGGTCTCCTGCACGGCGGCGGGGCCAACCGAGACCACCACCACCTCGCCCGCACCCTGACTCTCCACCAGTCGCAGCCCCGCCTCCACGGCGTACCCGTCGAAGTCGGCGATGTCGAACTTGAGGCCGGCGGGATCCAGCGCCTTGCCATCGGCCCCGATGGCGAAGCGCAGGTCCATGTCCGGCACCCGCTTGATGCACACGGCGATTTTCACGTCAACTCCCTGCGTGCGAATTCGTTGCTAGAACGCTGGCAGGCCGGTGACGGCCTGTCCGAGGATGAGGGTGTGCATGTCGTGCGTCCCCTCGTAGGTATAGACCGACTCGAGGTTGGCCATGTGCCGCATCGAGTGGTACTCCACCAGGATGCCGTTGGCGCCGAGCAGGCGACGCGCCTCGCGCGCCGCCTCACAGGCCATGTTGATGTTGTTGCGCTTGGCGAGCGAGACCTGGTCCGGCGTCATGGTGCCGCGGTCCTTGAGGCGGCCGAGCTGCAGCGTGAGCAGCTGCGCCTTGGTAATCTCGGTGAGCATCTCCGCCAGGCGGGACTGCTGCAACTGCGTCTGCCCGATCGGCTTCCCGAACATGATGCGTTCCTTGGAGTAGCTCAGCGCCTCGTCGTAACAGGCCATCGCCGCGCCGATGCCGCCCCACGCGATGCCGTAGCGCGCCTGCGTGAGGCACATGAGCGGGCTCTTGATCCCGCCCGACTTGGGCAGGATGGCGTCCTTGGGGACGAGGCAGTCCTGCAGCACGATTTCGCTGGTGTCGCTCGCGCGGAGGGAGAGCTTCCCCTTCTGGTCCTTGGCGGTGTAGCCCTTGGTGCTGGCCGGCACGATGAAGCCGCGGATCGACTTCACGTCATCGATCCCGCCCGTCTTGGCCCAGATGATCGAGACCGTGGCCTGGGAGCCGTTGGTGATCCACATCTTGGCGCCGTTCAGCAGCCACCCGTCCTTCGTCTCCCTGGCGGTGGTGATCATCCCGCCGGGATTGGAACCGTAGTCGGGCTCGGTCAGGCCGAAACAGCCGATGTCTTCGCCGGAGGCGAGCCGGGGCAGCCAATACTTCTTCTGCTCCTCGGAGCCGAAGGTGAAGATGGGGTACATCACCAGCGCCCCCTGCACCGAGGCAAAGGAACGAATCCCGCTGTCTCCCCGCTCCAGCTCCTGCATGATGAGGCCGTACGACACGTTGTTGAGCCCGGCGCAGCCATACTCCTCGGGGAGGTTGGCGCCGAGGACGCCCAGCTCCGCCATGCCGGGAATCAGCTGCTTCGGAAACTCGCCCTCGACGTAGGCGTCCCCGATGACCGGCATCAGGTGCTCCTCGACCCAGGCGCGCACGGTGTCCCGCACCGCGCGCTCCTCCTCGGAAAGCAGGCTGTCGACGTCGTAGAAATCCACTCCCGCAAATGCGTTCGCCATTGGTACGTGCCTCTGGGAATCCTGTTGAATGTCAGTCTATCGTGCGCCGCGGGCCCCCGTGGCCCAGGGATCGCCGCGCGCTGGGTTCGATGCCCACCGCGCGCGCCTTCCGGCGGAAAACTGTTCCATGATCGACTGGCAGGGCCGACTCCGCCTGCCACTGATGCACCATCTCATGCAACACGGTCTGTTCCACCTCCGCCCATCCATGCTTCAGGTGCGCCCGGCTCACCGCAATTTCCAGCGACTTGCCGCTCCTGGCATCCACCGCCAGTTCGCCGAGCCGGGTGCGCATGCGGCTCGAGAGCCGGAAATGGATGACCGGCAGTTCCCCGCCGAAGTGCTCGTCATTCAGCCGCCGGTGCATGGCCGCCAGCCGCGCCAGGACGGCGTCGTCGCCGGCCCGGGGGCGCTCCACTCCTCGCCTGCTTGGCCGGGCCGGCGGGGCGTGGACCTCGACCGGGAAGGTCAGGAACTCGCGCTCGGCGCTGCGGCGGGTGGCGCGGCGCGTGCCCGGCCGCACGTACTTCACGATGGCGGACAGGACGCGGTCTGGCGCCCAGGCGTAACCGCGGTGCACCCGGAGCACCCCCTGCGCCGTCACGCTGAGCAGCACCGTCCGGTTGGTGTGCGTCGCGAATCCCCGGAACGGCGGCATCCCCAGCGCATCCAGCCGACGGCGGAGTACCGCCTCGGCGGTCTCAGGCGACGCGGCCTGCCCCCACAACCCCATGGCGCTCCCCTGCCCGAGCAAACGTGTGACGGTCCGACGCGCGGAATTCGTCCCCTTCGCGATCCCAGCGCCAGTGTTCCACCTGCACGGCATCCGGATCGATGCGCAGGACATTGAACACCGAGGGACGCTTGCCGCGGGTCCGATCGCTGAGCGTGCTCGCCGTGCTGATGACGGTGCCCCTCGGCAGCTGCCCTGCCCCCTCCTGGTGGTCGTGCCCGCAGAGCACCACGTCGGCTCCAGTGGCGTCGAGTCGCCGCTGGGCGCTGGCCCAGTGCGCCAGGCCCATCCGCTGGCTGATCTCGCCCCGCAGGACGTTGTGGTGCATCACCACGACCTTGGCCGCGTCCGCCGGTTCGGCGGCGAAGAGCTCGGTGAGCCGATCGGTCTCCGACTTCGGTATGTGACCCTTCACTGTCAGGTCCCGCTGGTTCCAGGTCAGGGAACCGGCGGCCAGTCCGTGCGCCGACAGGGCGCCGGCCACGACGAGCCCCGGCAGCCGGAGTACCGGCGTCAGCTCTTCGCCGAGGTACGTCCGATACTTCTCGTACAGCACCCGCCGCCCGAAGATCCCAAAAGGGCTCTTCCACCACTCGACGTCGTGGTTGCCAGGCACCAGGAGCGTCGGCGCCGTCTTCTGCATCGCTTCCAGGAAGGCGAGCCCGCGCTGGTACTCCCCGTGCCGCCCCCGCTGGCTGATGTCGCCGGAAACAAGGACGGCATCCGGCGCGAGCTGCGGCACCAGCTTTTCCACCGCACGGATCTGCGCCAGCTCAACCGGCCGACCAAAGTGCAGGTCGGAAAGGTGGACAAGGGTGACGTTGGTCACCAGGAGGCCCGGATCTGGTAGGTGATGGTCGTTTCGCCCTTGGCGGGAACCGCGACCTTGAACCGCACCCGCGTACTCGACACCCGGTCGGCCGGCACCGAGCTCGTCACCACGGCCCAGTCGCCGCCGCGCTCCTCGTACACGTCGACCGTGGCCGACGAATCGGTCGCGTTCGCCACGGTGACGCGGTAGTCGGCCGTGGCGGTGGACTTGCCGTTCTTGTCTCGGGTGATCGCGTAGGTGGTCTGGGTGCGCTTGGCGGTGAAGTCGAAGGCGGTACCGGCGTCGAGTTCCAGCGGCTGACCGGCAGCGGTGTGGCCGAGGGAGGACTCCCCGATGAGTTGCAGCCGCCCGCCGTTGTCCTTCTGGTAGATCCGCGCAACGCCACCCGGCACCGGCGTGTCGCCGAACGGGGTCTTGAGCGCCCGGGTTACCACGTACGTCACCGCGACCGGCACCTGCTGCTCGTCGCCGTACTGCGGGAGGCCGCCCCAGTACGGGAGACCGGACTGGACGACAAGCCGCTTCACGACCGGTGCGGTGGTCGGATCGAACAACGCCACGAGCGAGGTCTCACCCGGGCGAATCGTGACGCGTCCCGGAACGGTGTAGAGGTGGGCTTCGCCGACCTGTTCGTCCTTGGCTGCGGCACCTTCGTAGGACATGGCCGCCATTGCAGGAGCGCGCCTGGCCTGCGGCGCCGAGCCGACGTCGCCCGCCATCAGCTGCAATTCCGCATCAGCCACGTTGATCGTGCTCGACTCGATGACCGCATTGCCCGCCACGCGCGCATCCTTGCCGCCCAGAATCACCTGGTAGCTCGCCTGCCAGCCGGCGCCACTCGTGAAGTACGCCAGTCCGAGCGACGGAAGCGCCTTCGCACTGGTGAGGGAGAGCTTCAGCGTCGGCTCCACGATCACGACGTCGGCCGGAAACCGCGGCACGCCAGGCATCTGGAATCCGATGGTGCCGTCCGCGTAGCGATACCGATCCGGGTCCACTGCCAGGAGCGTGGTACGGACGGTGTCCCCCGTCCCGGTTCCCCGCATAAAGAGGATCTCCCGGCCGACGGCGCGCCGCAGGATGCTCGCCCCGTCGGTGCCGCCATCGTAGGTGGCACCGAGCAGGCTCACCGCCGGATCGAGCGGGAACATCGTGGACGGGTCGAGGGTTCCGAGGGTCACCCGCTGTTCCGACGCCCCCTTCGGAATGGCGATCGGCAGGGTGCGCCGTACCATCACTCGGCCGGAGTTGTAGATGGTCAGGCCGGTCTGGGCTGAGAGCGGGAGCGCCGTGGCGACGAGCAGTGCCGTCGCCGCCGAGATGCTGCGGATAGTGGTCATCGGGGGAGGTACTCCATGGCAATGCGACTCACGATGCGGCGCAGGAGGATGTAGGTGGCGGCGACCGCGATGGCGCCATAGATGCGGCCCAGCACCGGCTCGGCCGGCACCCGGAACCAGACATAGAGCCCCATGAGCGCCGTGCCCGCGAGGGCCACGCGGCCGGCGAGGCGGTTGGCCCGACCCTGCCGGACGGCGTGGCAGTCGGGGCAGTCGGTGCCCCACTTGAGGCCGAACACCCGCTTGCCGCAGGTGAGGCAGGGAACCTCAGGCGATCCGCCGGACAACCGCATCGCCGAACTCCGTGGTCGTGGCGGTCCCGCCGAGATCGCGGGTGCGCACCGTGTCGTGCTCGATGACCTGGGCCACCGCAGCCCGGACCCTGTCCCCTGCCTCGACCTCGCCGAGATGGTCGAGCATCATCGCGCCGGCGAGAATGAGCGCGGAGGGGTTGGCGATGTTCTTGCCCGCGATGTCGGGGGCACTGCCGTGCACCGCCTCAAAGACGGCGGCGCGGGCGCCGATATTCCCGCCCGGCGCCAGGCCCAGCCCGCCGATCAGTCCGGCTGCCAGGTCGCTCAGGATGTCGCCGAACATATTGGTGGTGACCATCACGTCGAACTGCTCGGGACGGAGCACCATCTGCATGGCGGCGTTGTCGATGATGAGATCGTTGAATGCAATCCGTCCCTCGTACTCCGCCGCCACCTTCCGGCCGACTTCGAGGAAGAGGCCGCTCACCATCTTCAGGATGTTGGCCTTGTGGACGACGGTCACCTTCTTGCGACCCTTGCGGAGCGCATATTCGAAGGCGTAGCGGATGATCCGCTCGCACCCCCCGCGCGTCACGATGGCCACCGACTCCGCGACCGCCCGCGGATCGCCGCCCACCGGGACGAAGTGCTCCACCCCGACGTAGAGCCCCTCCACGTTCTCGCGCACCAGCACCAGGTCCACATTCGGAAACTTCCCCGCCCCGGCGAGGCTCTTGGTCGGCCGCACATTGGCGTAGAGCTCGAACTCCTTCCGCAGCGCCACATTCACGGAGCGGAAACCGGTCCCGACGGGCGTTGTGAGGGGTCCCTTCAGGGCGAGCGTGGTACGGCGGATGCTCTCGACCGTCCCGTCGGGGAGCGGGTCGCCGGACCGGTCCACCGCCGCCATGCCGGCAATCTGCTCGTCCCAGTCGAACTGCACACCGGTCGCCTCGAGCACCTTGCGGGTAGCGGCGGTAATCTCGGGGCCGATGCCGTCACCCGGAATCAACGTGACAGGATGGCTCATGGTTCGACGGTGATCGCGGGAAAGAGGATGGTCATCACAGAGTCCATCGCCGCGGCCGGCGTGGCCCCGGCGGCGACGATGTAGCTCCGGAACACGACGTCGCCCATCCGGGTGTCGATGCCCACGAAATTGCCGCGCGCCTCGACCGCCCCGCTGCTGTCGTGCTGAAAGGAGAGCGACGCCGGGACGAAGGCGTAGCGGCCCCCGGCGATGGCCATGAGGTTGCGCAGGTTGGAAATCAGCGGGTTGGGCACCTTGGTGATCTGCGGGTCGCGCAGGGCCGCCTGGCCGAGGTAATCGGGGTCAGCGGCAATGCCGGGCGCGCTCCGGGCGAGCGCCCGCATCTGGTCGGGGAGTTTCCACTTCACGTCGGGCGCCCGCATCATCAGCATCTCGCCCATGATCGAGTCCGCCCACGCGATGCTGCTCGCGCGGTTGGCGAACGGCGGCTTCCCGGCGAGGGAATCGCGCGCCACGACGAGGGTAATGGGAAAGACGCCGACGACCTGCCCCGCGATGCCGAGGGTGTTCATCGGGATCGCGGGAGGCATCTTCACCTGGCTTTTGGACTTGGGCGGCGCGGCGTCCTGCGCCTCGACGGGGTCGGGACCGACCGAGGCCTGGCTGCCACCGGCACAGGCGGCCAGGCCGACAAGCACCAGCAAGCGGGATATGCGGTACACGTGGACTCCCTTGTCCGGGCATCCTGCCCAACATCGGGGGGCGGACACCCTCTGGTAAGTCACTGTTGAACAACGGGATACGCTCTTCGCCGTTCCTCCGGTCGAAGGGCCATAAGCCGTGGAAATCTAATGGGATGGGAGGGGTGGGGCGAGGGCGGCCTATTCGAGCGAAAGGCCCCCGTCCACGACCAGCACCTGGCCGGTCACGTGGCGGGCATCATCAGAGCAGAGGAAGGCGATCACCTTGGCGACGTCGGCCGGCTCCGCGACCCGACCCAGCACCGAGTGCTTCCGGGCCCGGTCGATCACGTCGTCGGGCAGCATCCCCATGCGCTCGGTCCGGATGAAGCCCGGGGCGACGGCGTTGACATTCACATTCGAGGGACCGAGCTCCACCGCGGCGGCCCGCGTCAGGCCGATGACCCCCGCCTTGCTCGCGGCGTAATTCGCTACGCCAAACCCGGGGCGCTCGGCCTGGTGGGCGCTCACGTTCACGATCTTTCCATACCGCTGTTCCCGGAACCCGTGCGAAACGGCACGGATGCACTGGAAGGTGCCCGTGATGTTGGTCTCCAGCACGTCCTTCCACGCCTTGTCCGTCATGCGCCAGAGCGCGCCGTCCATGGCGATGCCGGCGTTGTTGACGAGGATGTGCAGTCCGCCGAGTTCACTGCGGACCTCGCCCATGAACCGGTCGACCGCCTTGGCGTCGCGCACATCGCACTTGGCGGCGTAGACCTCCACCCCCATGGCCCGGAGTGACGTCTCCGTCAGCAGCGCCTGCTCGGTAACGTCCCGGCCGGGGAGGTCCACGAAGCAAAAGGCAACGTGACACCCCTGCCGCCCGAACTCGAGGGCGATGGCCCGGCCGAGGCCGGTGGCGCCCCCGGTGACAACGGCGACCTTGCCCCGGAACCCCGTGTCGGCGATCCGCTGGGGCGCAGGCTGTTCCATGACGGCGCCGCTGCTGCGGCGTCCGCTGGCCGCCTGCCAGTGGCTGCCTTTGTACTCGGATGGAGGAGTCGGCATAGACCGTCGAAGGTACGGCGCGGCCGGGAAGAGGGCAAGAAGGCGGGGCGGCGGGGCAGGGAGGCAGGGTGGCACTCACGTGGGCGCCGTCATTCCCACCCAAGCGGGAATCGAGTGGCCTCGCAGGGTGCTTCCGGCAACCTCGAGTTGGACGCATCTTATCTGAATGCAAACCACCGGCTGGATTCTCGTGTCCGTGGTCGGCGCGGTGTCGTGGGGGGTCCTCGCCCTGCACCGGGGGGAAACCATCAACGCCGCCTGGCTGGTCCTCGCGGCGGTCGGCACTTACCTCGTCGCCTACCGGTTCTACGCCCGCTTCCTGGCCACCCGGGTGCTCGACATCGACCCGACCCGGGCCACCCCCGCCGAACGGCTGAGCAACGGCCGGGACTTCGTGCCGACCACGCGCGGCGTGCTCTTTGGGCATCACTTCGCGGCCATCGCGGGGGCAGGCCCGCTGGTCGGGCCGGTGCTGGCCGCCCAGTTCGGCTACCTCCCCGGCATGCTCTGGATCGTGTTCGGCGTCGTGCTGGGGGGCGCCGTGCAGGATTTCGTCATCCTCTTCGCCTCGATGCGCCGCGACGGGAAGTCGCTCGGGCAGATGGCCAAGGAGGAAATCGGGCCGGTGACCGGCGTGGCCGCGATGGTCGCCATCCTGGCCATCATGATCATCCTGCTGGCGGTGCTCGCCCTGGTGGTGGTCAACGCCCTGCGCGACAGCCCGTGGGGACTCTTCACCATCGCCTGCACGGTGCCGATCGCGCTCCTGATGGGGTTCTGGATGAAGGTGTGGCGGCCTGGACGGACGCTCGAGGCCACCAGCGTCGGCATCGTCCTGCTGATGGCGTCGCTGGTCGGCGGCCGGCTGGTGGCCGAGAGCGCCGTCCTCGCTCCCTATTTCACGATGGACGCGGGGACGATCGCGTGGCTGATCATCGGCTACGGATTCGTGGCGAGCGTACTGCCGGTCTGGATGCTGCTCTGCCCGCGGGACTATCTCTCCACCTTCATGAAGGTCGGCACCATCACCCTCCTCGCGGTCGGCATTCTGGTGGTCCTTCCGCCCATCAAGCTCCCCGCGGTGACGCAGTTCATCGACGGCACCGGGCCGATTTTCGCCGGGAAGCTCTTTCCGTTCGCCTTCATCACCATCGCCTGTGGCGCCATCAGCGGATTTCACGCGCTGGTGGCGAGCGGCACCACGCCGAAGATGCTGCGCCGTGAAGGCGACGCGCCGCTCATCGGCTACGGCGGGATGCTGATGGAGTCGTTCGTCGCGGTCATGGCGCTCTGCGCCGCGGCGGTGCTGGACCCCGGCGTCTACTTCGCCATCAACGCTCCGCTTGCCACGCTCGGCGGGTCACTCGACGCCGCAGCCGAGACGATTCGGAGCTGGGGATTCGTCGTCACCCCGGGGCAGATGCAAACACTGGCCGCCTCGGTCGGCGAGTCCACGCTGCTGGCGCGCACCGGCGGGGCCCCCTCGCTGGCCGTCGGCATGGCGCAGATCTTTGCCGGAGTGTTCGGTGCCCACCTGACCGCACTCTGGTACCACTTCGCCATAATGTTCGAGGCGCTGTTCATCCTGACCACGGTGGATACCGGCACCCGCGTCGGTCGGTTCATGTTCCAGGAACTGGCGGGTCATCTCTGGGAACCGATGGGACGGACGTCGTGGTATCCGAGCACCGTCCTCGCGTCCCTGGCGGTCGTGGCGGGGTGGGGGTGGTTCCTCCTGCAGGGCGTCCACGACCCACTCGGCGGGATCAACACCCTCTGGCCGCTCTTCGGGATCAGCAACCAGCTCCTCGCGGCCATCGCGCTCGCGGTCGGGACTACCGTGCTCATGCGTTCAGGCAAGGCCCGGTACGCCTGGGTCACCCTCCTGCCGCTGGCTTGGCTCCTGGTGGTCACGCTGACGGCGGGATGGCAGAAGATCTTCGCCGCCGACCCGCGGCTCGGCTTCCTGGCCCACGCGGCGGCCACGAGCGCCCAAGTCGCGAGCGGAGGGATAGATGCGGCCCCGGGCGCGCGCCTGATTTTCAACGACCGGCTGAACGTCGCGATGGCAGCGCTGTTCATGGCGGTCGTGCTGCTCGTGGTGATTTCGTCGGCGCGGGTCTGGCTGGGCATCCTGCGGGGGACGACGCCCGCCACCACCCGGGAGGCGCCGTATGTGGCAACCAGCTATGCGAGTTGACGTCGGCGGATGGCTCCGGCGGGCGCTGCGGGGGGTGCGACGTATGGCCGGCATGCCGGACTACACCCTCTACGTTGAGCACCGACGCCGTCACCATCCCGACGAGGCGGTGCCCAGCGAACGAGAGTACTATGCCGAGTACGTCACCGCGCGCTACGGCGATTCCCCGACGAGGTGCTGCTGATGAACCGCATGGTCCGATACTTCGTGAACGGGCTCCTGCTCTCCACGCCGATTGCCCTGACACTCTACGTCTGCTGGCGCATCTTCCGGGCGGTGGACGGCTGGCTCGGGCTTCCCTGGCATGGTGCGGGGTTCATCGCGACCATCGCACTCATCACCCTGGTCGGATGGCTGGCCACCACCTACCTGTGGAGTTCGCTGTTCGGGCTCGTGGAGCACGCGATGGAGCGGGTCCCGCTCGTGCGCTTCCTCTACAACTCGCTGAAGGAAGTCCTCGGGGCGTTTGTCGGGGAGAAGAAGCGCTTCGACCGCCCGGTGGTGGTGCAGCTCATCCCAGGCGGCAGTGCCCACGCCCTCGGCTTTCTCACCCGGGAGTCGCTCGACTCCCTGGGCCTGACTGACCTGGTCGCAGTGTACCTGCCCCAGTCCTACAACTTTGCCGGACAGGTCCTGCTCTTTCCGCGCGACCACGTGGTCCCCATCGCCGCCGGCAGCAGCGACGTGATGGCGTTCATCGTGTCGGGAGGGGTGGTGGAAGGGTCCAGGGGGAGCGAATCATCAGCCACGCCAGCGCCGTGACGGCCATCAGCGCCGCCGATGCCCGGAGCGCGACCCCCGCTCCGGCGTTCTGGTAGACCAACCCGAACAGCAGCCCGGCCGGCAGCGCGGCCAGCCCGGTCACACCGTGGTAGGCCCCGAAGCCGCGCCCCGTTCGCACCGGCGCCAGTCGCGCCACGAGTGAGCGCTCCGCCGGTTCCAGCAGTCCGCCCGCCAGTCCGAGCGCCAGGAAGGTCGCCACGCCTGCCGACTCGGTGAGCGCCCCGCCCAGCAGATACATCACCCCCGCAAACAGCAATCCACCAACGGCCACCGTCCCGCGCGTACCCAGCGTGTCGCTCAGCCATCCGCCGGGATAGGCGGCACCGCTGCGCACCACATGGAGTCCAGCCCAGACCAGGGGGACGGTCGCCACCGGAACGCCGAGCCCCTGGAGGCGGAGGAGGAGCAGCGCCTCCGGCATTCGAAAGAGGGTGAGCGCAGCCAGCATCAGCATCGGTCCCCAGAAGACCCGGCCCGTGGCGTCGACTTGTGCCGGCGCGACCGGATCACGCGGCTTGACGGACGGGGCGCGTCGCAACACCCGAAAGAGAATCAGCATCACGACCAAACCGGGCAGCCAGGTCCAGGCAATCACGTCCCGCACCGCGACCCCTCTGCTGAGCAGGAACCAGGCGGCAACCGACCCGAGCACCGCGCCGAAATGATCGGCGCCACGGTGAAATCCAAAGGCACGGCCGAGGAGTGGCGCGGGGGTGGCGTCCGCGATCATCGCATCGCGGGCCGGCGTCCGGAGCCCCTTCCCCACGCGGTCGACGACCCGGAACCCGAGCACGGTGCTGGCCGCCCCGGCCAGGGCAATGAACGGCCGGATGAACAGGGCCGTGCCGTATCCAACCAGGATCAGGGGCTTCCGCCACCCGGGCCTGTCCGCCCAGCGTCCGCTGAGCCATTTGAGGAGGGCCGAGGTGAGATCCGAAGCGCCATCCAGCGCCCCGAGGAGGGCCGGCCCACCACCGAGCGAGGTGATGAAGGCGGGCAGGAGGGGGTAGACCATCTCGCTCGCGAAGTCGTTGAAGAGCGAGACGAGGGAGAGGCCCTTGACCGTCGCGGGGAGGGCAGCGGGGCCGGGGGGCAGCGGGGCCGGTGACTGGCCGTCCTCAGCGCTGCTGTAAGTCTTTGCCATATAGCGCTTTATCTCTTTACTGTACGGAAAAACGTACGTAATTCGGTTTCATCCTCCTCCCCATCCGGCCGGAGGCGACTACCTTTTTCTCATGACCGCCCCGCACTCACCCCCGACCACCTTCCGCGAATCGACCCTCTGGTCGATGCCGATTCGCGATCTGGGCCTCACGATCGAGGGGACCAGGCTGGAGCCGGTGGTGGACGAGTTCCGCAGGGAGCTTGAGGTCCTTGGGCTGCGACGGGTCTCGCCCCGCTTCTACCTCTCCACGGAGTGGGGGGTGCCGTTCGAGACGGTGGCCATCGCCATCCCGTTCTACCTGGCCCACGAAGAGCTTGAGGAGATGCATGCCGAACGGGCCGGCCATGTCGAGGGACAGGACCGGGAGGAGATCCTCCGCTACCTGCGTCACGAAATGGGTCACGTGGTGAACTACGCCTACCGCCTCTATGACCGGCCGGAGTGGGAGAAGCTGTTCGGTTCGATGAGCGAACCGTACGAGGACGACTACCGCCCGATTCCCTTCAGCAAGAAGCACGTCAGGCACTTGCCGGGCTGGTACGCGCAGAAGCACCCGGACGAGGACTGGGCAGAGACGTTTGCCGTCTTCATCACGCCGGGATCGGACTGGCGTGCCGAGTACGCGGGACGGCCCGTGGCGCTGGCCAAGCTCGAGTACTGCCAGCGTACGCTCGCCTCGCTTCTCGACCGCGAACCGGTCGTGGTCGACGATGAACTGGACGAGGATGTCGGTGAAATCGAGTACTCCCTCGCCAAGTTCTATCGCGACCTGCTGCCCCGTGAATCGCGCCTCGGCCTCAACCTGGACATGATGCTGAAGAGCATCTTTCCCGACCGCGGGGCCATGCTCCAGCCGAGGGCGGCCTCACAGCTGCTTCGTCGCCTGGAACCCGATCTCCTGGACAACGTCTTTCGGTGGACCGGGCATTTTCCCGACCGCACCCGCGTCCTGGTCGATCACCTGGCCGCGAGAGCGCAGAGCCTGAACCTGTCCTACCATGAATCGCAGGAACCCGCCATCACCGTGGCGCTGACCACCCTCGTCACGTCGCTCGCCATGAATTACGTCCACTCCGGCGGCTACCTCCGCTAGCCCTCGGCGGTCTTCTTCGCGGTTTCCTCGCCCTTCTTGGTCTCTTCAGACGGCTGCTTTTTTGCCGTATCTCCGCTCTTCTTCCCGTTCGGCTGCGGCACCTTCAATGGCTCGATCCGGGTCCGGAGTCCCGCGCCGCGCCGGTATCGGTCAGTGGCCAGGTCCACGATGCGCTGAATCAGCGCGGGATAGGGGATGCCAGCCGCCGTCGCCGCCATCGCAAACTCGCTGTCGCGCGCCAGGTAGCAGCTCGCGTTCACTTCCAGCACATAGATGTCGCCGGTATCGGTGAGCCGAAGGTCCACGCGGCCGTAGTCGCGGACCCGGAGCGCCCGGTAGGCGTCGACCGACACCTTCTGGAGCTTGGCGCGGAGTTCGTCGGGCAGGTCGGCGAGGACCGACTTGGTCCCCTTGTACGCCGCGCTGTTCTCGTCCCACTTCGCCTTGCTGTCGAGCACATGCGGCACCCCGTCGGGAAGCCCCGAGAAGTCCAGTTCAATCGGGGGGAGCGCGATCGGGTCGTGATTCCCCAGCACACCGACGTAAAACTCCCGTCCCTCGATGTACTCCTCGGCGAGGGCGGAATCGTTGAGGTCCTCGTGGATGGTGGCCACGCGGCGCATCAGCGTCTTCATGTCGGTCACGAGGGAATTGCGATGAATGCCGATGGAGGCGTCGGTGCGGAGCGGCTTGACGAAGAGCGGCATGCGGAGGTTGCCGCCGGTCTCGAAGTCGGCATCACGGGCAAAGACGGCGAACCGGGGATACAGGATGCCGTGAAAGGCGAGCAGTTTCTTGGAGAGGGCCTTGTCCTGCGTCAGGTAGGACTCGCCGGGGCCGCAGCCGGTGTACTCGAGGCCGAGGAGGTCGAGCAATCCCTCCATGGCAATATCACCGAAGATATTTTCGGCGAACATCTCCACCATGTTGAAGACGAGGTCGGGGCGGCGGCGCTGGAGTCCGGCAATCACCCGCTTGACGTCGGCGTGGACTCCGAGGATGGCCACCTGGTGCCCCTGCCGCCGAAGTGCCCGCGCCACCTGGTTGACCACCACGTCGTACTCGGTGGAGCGTTCGCTGGCCTCGACGTACGTCAGGACGGTGATTCTCACGCGCGCTCCTCGCTCGGGTCAGTCGTCGAGTCCCATACCCCACCGAATCAGTGAAACCGGCAGCCCTCCGTACGAGAGCATGGCGTCGTGGAACACGCGGATGGGGACGTCCGGCCCGACCCGCTCGCGCCAGGTGTCGCGCAGCCGGTGGATCTCCCGCCGCCCCACGGCGTCGGCCAGGGCGTATGTCGGCCGGGCACTGGCCCGCCGCACCATCTCCATCGCCTCCTCGCGGTCGACCGCCAGATGCTCCACCGCGTACGACACCCCCTCGGTCGGGGTCATGCCCCGGGTATGCAACCCGACGTCGAGAATGACCCGCACCGCGGCGCGGAGCCGGCGCGCAATTCCCATCAGCCGCTCCTCGGGGCCACCGGCAAACCCGGCAGCCGCCAGCAGTTCCTCCGAATAGAGCGCCCAGCCCCGCACGGTGAGCGGAGTCCAGAGATACTGCCGGACGAGCGACGGCTGCGCGGCGGCCGTTTCCCGCTGGAGGAAGTGGCCAGGCCACGCTTCCGCCGCGGCCCAGGCCCATGTCTCATGCCGCGAGTGAACCGCGCCGCCATTCGCATCGGTGATGAGCAGACGGCCACCCCGCGCCCGCTCACCGGGGCTCGGCGGCTCGCACCAGACGGCAGGCAGGAAGTGCTGCAGATAGGCGGGGGTCGCCTCGACCCGGAGTTCCGCGGAAGGCAGCGCGACGATCCCCGACTCGGCCACGAAGCCCCGCGCCCGTCCGACCTCGTCCGCGTAGGCCTCGAGCACCGACGCGCCCAGCCCCTCCGCACGCAGGCGCCGCACGGTTTCCGCCCACGGGGCCTCCGGGCTGAGAGCCAATGCCGCCGCCTGCATCTCGGCGCCGGTCTCCTCCACCAGCCGGAGGCCGTAGCGCCACAGTTCGGGTGCCGTGGCGCGCAGCGCGTGTTCGTGGTGGAGGCGACGGTTGAATTCGTCCTCTCCCACGGCAAAGGCGAGTTCCGCGGGATTGGTCTGAAGTTCGGTGCGGAGCGTGGTCTTGAAGTGGGCCAGCGCCGCCGCCGCTTCGTAGGCGGCCGCCGCGAGCGTGTCGAGCATCGAGGGAACACGGCGCCCGAATTCGGCGGCCAGCAACCCCGGCAGCTCGGCGCCACCCTCCAGCATGGTCAGGCCGGTGCCCAGCATGACGGGCGGCTGGCTCCGCAGAGTGGCGCCGGCACTGGCCAGAAACTCCGGCGTGGCCTGCAGCCTGGCGAGGGCCGCTTCCGCCCGCCGCTCCGTCTCGTCGGCGGCGCGTTCAATCAGGCCGTAGTAGGCACCGAAGAGGTGGGAGAGCCAGAAGGCGGGGTCGTGCACGTGGGGACGTTCGTGCTGGAACCGAAAGGTGGAAACACGAATATCGTCGAGGAGCGCCGTTCGGTCGATCTCATCCTGCAGCCCGGCGATTTCCAGTTCCTCGACCGCTCCCGCCATCGCGCGGTAGGCGGCGAGCTGCCGCCGGACGCTGACATCGTCGAAGGTGCCGAGCCGGGCATCCGAGGCGGCGTCACCGGCCGCCGTTCCGGCCGCCGGATCGAAGTTCCACCGGAGGTCGAGATAGGAACGGGCGAGGGCGTCAGTGGCTGACGGCATCGGCCACGCTCTGTCCACGGGCTGCCGCAATGAGCCGTTCGCATTCCGGCGTGTCCAGCACGCGGTCCGCCTTCTTGGCTGCGTTGAAGAGCGCCTCGGAGAGCAGCGTGTCCTCCGGATCGTAGCCGTGTTCTTCCAGCCAGCACTTCACGTTGGAGAGCCCCGACACCGGCGAAATCTCGATCCGCTGCCGGAAGCCGAAGATGCCGGCCGGCACGGAGGAATACACCCGGTCCGCGAGCCACTCATCGCCCTTCTTGCGCGCCTTGAGGATGGCGGCCGCGTGCACCCCCGTGGCGGTGCGGAAGGCGTCGGTGCCGACCACCGGATACTGCGCCGGCACGGGGATGCCGGTCGATTCGGAGGCGAGCTGACAGTACTCGCTGAGCTTGGAGAGGTCGCCGGTATGGAGCCCGAGGAGGTAGAGGTTCACGATCAGGAGGTCCATCTCCGCATTGCCCACCCGCTCCCCGATGCCGAGCGCGGTCCCGTGCACCCGGTCGACGCCGGCCTCGATTGCCGCGAGGCAATTGGCGATGCCGAGGCCGCGGTCGCGATGCCCGTGCCAGTCAATCAGGACATCTTCGCCTGAGGGGGTCACGATCTCGTCCTGCACGAACTTGACCAGCGCGCGGACGCCGGCGGGTGTCGCGAATCCGACCGTGTCGGCCAGGCAGATGCGACGGGCGCCGCACGCGATGGCGGCGCCATAGAGCGCCTTCAGCGTTTCCGGCCTGGCCCGCGTGGTGTCCTCAGTGACGTACATGACGGGCAGGCCGTTGGTGACGGCGTAGGTCACCGCCTCCTCCGAGACCCGCAGCATCTTGTCGAGCGTCCAGTCCTCGGTATACTGCCGGATGCTCGAGCTCCCGATGAAGGTGGCGGCCTCGATGGGCACACCGACTTCTTCCGACACCCGGACGATCGGTTCCACGTCGGCGATGACGGTGCGGGCGGCGCAGTTCATGTCGATCGGGAGCCTCTGCTCGACGATTTCCTTTGCGAGCGCCCGGACCTGCGCCACCGCGCGCGGGCCGGCGCCGGGCAGTCCGATGTCCGCGGACCGCACCCCCAGGTCGGCCATCAGGTGCAGGAGACGGATCTTGACGTCCATCGGCGGGTCGATCACCGACGGGCTCTGCAGGCCGTCGCGGAGGGTCTCGTCGTTCAGCACCACCGGCCGCCGCGTGTAGTCGAAGGCGGCGTCCCTGGCGTTCCAGTCGTATACGAGATCTTTGGATTCCATAGTCGTAGTCTCTCGCCTCGAAGCGGGGGCGTCAAGCGCCACCGCGTCGGGGTCAGCGCGCGTTGAGCTCGGAGTCGTCGCCGAGGCTGGCCGTTCCTCGCAGGCCGGTCACCTTCACGCGGTTGCCAAGGAGCGCTCCGTCGAGCGAGGACGTGCCGATGACCGCGTCGCGGCCGATGATCGTGTTCCGAATGGTGCTGTCGGTGATGCGCGTCCCCGCTTCAATGGACACATTGGGCCCGATGCTGCTCCGCTCGATGGTCACGCCGTCCTCGATGTAGACCGGGTCGCTGATGACCACGCCGGGAAAGTCCCGCCGGCGCGCGGCGCCGTGCTCAAGCAGGATGCCGTTGGTCTCGAGAAGCGTGCCGGGCGCGCCGCAGTCATACCAGCCGCCCACCTCGGCGGCCAGGATGCGGCTGCCGTGCTCGATCATCCGCTGGAAGGCATCGGTCAGGTAGTACTCCCCCTTGTTGGCGGGCGACGCCAGCACGTGGTCAATCCCGGCCCAGAGCGCGGCCACGTCGCGGATGAAATAGAGGCCGATGTTGGCCAGCTTCGAAATTGGCGTGGAAGGCTTCTCCACGATGCGGGTCATGTAGCCGTCGGCGTCGGTCACCACCACGCCGAAGCGCTGGTAGTCCTCCACCTCCTTGGCCCAGATGATCCCGTCGGCATCGGTGCGATTGATGAGGGAGAGATCTGCCTCGAACACGGTGTCCACGAAGACGATCAGCACGGGGCCGGTCACGTGCGGCCGCGCGAGGTTGATGGCCCCGGCCGTGCCGTCCTGCACCTTCTGCTCGATGAAGCGGCAGGGGATGCCGTACCGGTCCTTCGCGTACGCCTCCACCGTTTCCTTGAGGTGACCGGTGATGAAGATCAGCTCCGTCACGTCCAGACCCTCGAGCCGGTCCATCACCCAGTCCATGACCGGGCGGCCCGCCACCTTGAGCATCGGCTTGGGGACGAGGTGGGTATGTGGCCGGAGTCGGGTCCCTTTGCCCGCCAGCGGAATGATGACCTGCATCAGCTCCCCCGTCCGTAGCGGTCGGACAGGCGGACCAGGTCGTCGAGCTCCGGCGTGGACGCCTCGAGCACGTCGCTGTCCACCACGGCCTCGATCTGGTGGACGAGGCCCGCCGGGATGTGCACCGAATCGCCGGCCTTGAAGGCGCGGGCTTCCAGCTCCTCGCCAGGGCGCGTCCGCAGGATGAGCTCGCCGGAGAGGACGTGCATCGTCTCGTCCTTCTTGTTGTGGTATTGCAGGCTCAGCACATGGCCCGCCTTCACGTGCAGCACCTTGCCCACGTAGCGGTCGGTGCGAGCCCAGATCAACTCATGGCCCCACGGCTTGTCCACCCGGTACGGCACATCCGGCATCAGGTCCCCACAGGTCGAAGTTTGAACGAAGACGGCACGGTGACGCAGGCGCGCACGCAGACACCGCAGCCCACACATCCCTCCGCACGGATCACCGGGTGCCCCGCCTCGTCGATGGCGAGCGCCTCCGGGCCGATCGGACAGGCCTTGGCGCACACGGAGCATTCAGACCCCTGGAAGGTGATGCACCGCTCCGGCAGCAGCTCCAGGAGGCCCATCTGCACGCCGGCCCAGCCATCGGCGGGGACGTTCAGCGCCTCGGTCGGGCAGGCCGCGGCGCACGGCATCTCCGGGCAGGCGATGCACGGCTGCAGGCGCGGGTCGAAGAAGGGCGTCCCGGCGGCGAGCCCGGCGCTGGGCGCCGCGAACTGGATGGCGTGCGGCGGACAGACGCTGCCGCAGTCGCCGCAGCGGGTGCACGCCGTGAGGAACCCGACCTCCGGCAGCGCGCCCGGCGGACGGTGGTAGCGCTTCTGCACCACCGTCTCCTCGGTCTTCTTGACGATGTCGTCGAGCCAGTCCCCAACCAGGTTCCGGAAGAAATCCCGCCGGTTGCCATCGCCACGATCCCAGGGTCCTGTCATACGGGAAGTCTAGCGGGGTGACCGCCGCTCCCCTAGAAGGCCGGCGCGAAGCTGAACAGCCAGCGGAACCCCACCTGCCCGGTCGGGTCGGTATCCTGCGCCAGCCCGGCCTGGCTCACGAAGAGCGGCACGTCGAACCGCGTCACGAACGAGGTCTGGCCGATCCGGTGCGAAGCGCTCACGCCGAGCCCGGCATCGTAGAATCCGCGGAGGGCGCCGTACGCCGCCGACCCGCTCGGCGGGTCGGCCAGGGCGGCGTCACCCCAGACACTGACACTGACCGTGCTGAACAGCTTGGCGCCTCGGCGCGACACAAGCGTCCGCTCGACCTGCGCATTGAGGCCGTAGGCCTGCCGGGAACTGGTGTGCGGGTCGAAGCCGCGGAGGTTCGCGCCGCCGGGCGCCTGGTAGTACACCCCGGGACGGACCAGGAGCGCCCCCTCCGAGCGGAGGAACGGATTGTAGAGCTGCTCGTAGGGGTCGGCGCCGGCCAGGTAGATCTGCCGCTGCTTGACCACGGGATCGTTGGCCAGCGCGGCGCCGGCGTAGCCGCGGAGGGCGAGCGAGGTCTTGTCGAAGGCCCGCTTCGCGGTGGCCACGAGGAAGCCGCGGAAATACCCCTGCGTGTCATACCGATCGTCGGTGGTAATGCCGGGCCCTTCATTGTCGTACATGACGCCGCCCCCCAACGAGCCGTTGACGGACAGCTGCCAGTCGCCCGAGCGGGTGCTGACCCCGCCGTACACCGTGGCCTCGCCCGTGCCGGCGTTCTGGTAGTACCCCGGGTCGAGAAATGCCGTATCGGTGGTGCTGACCCAGCGGAGTGACAGTCCACGGGTGACCGTCGGGCCGAAGGTCCGGTGCGCGCGGCGCTTCTTCTCGAGGATGACCGTGGCCCCGGCGCGCCCTTCCATGCTGTACCCCTCGAAGACCTGGCTCATGTTCGGGGAGCGCAGCGCGGTGGGGTTCTTGACGCGGGCAAAGACGTCGATGTTGGTGACCGGATCGTCGGCACCCCATCCGGTGCCGCCGGTAATGGACAGCGTGTTCTGGTCGTACCGGCCCAGGTAATCCGAACGGCTGCGGAGTCCGAGGGTCACGCCGCCGGCGTCGTTGTACCACGCCTCGGGCGCGATGCCAAGCGTCATGTGGTCGCGCGCCCGCTTCGTGGAGAAATAGGTGTCGAGGTAGGGTTCGGTCCGGCCAGGGTTCGCGAAGAGTCCGAATGACTTGTGGTTGTCGAGGAAATTCCAGTCGCCGGTCTGGACCCGCGGGTCGAGGGTGACGCCGGTCGGCTCGCTGCGGGTGTGCACCACCACCCATTCGCGCTCGGCCACGCCCCCGGAGCGCACCACGGCCGTGTCGGTCTTCCCCGTCACCTGCACCTCGACCGGAATCTGCCGCGGCGCCTTGCGGAGCACCTCGACGCGCGTCACCCAGCCGCCGTCGGATCCCTGCGTCCGGCTGGTACGGCCCACGGCATAATCGGTGAGGTCGACGCCGTGCAGCTGCTGGGCAAAGAACGCCCCCAGCGGCTGCTGCGAGGTCTCCTCGGCGACCGCCCGGAACCGATCTTCGTTCACATGCTTCAGCTTCCACTGGGCATAGTAGTTCCGGAGCACCGCCTGCATGGTGGAGTCGCCGACGACGTACTGCAGGCGGCGGAGAAAGAGCTCACCGCCGGAATAGATGCTCATGCTGTAGGTAAAGAAGTCCCGGTAGTCGTTGCTGACCATGCTGTACGGCTCGGCGTACCCGTCGAGCTGCATGCCGAGCAGGAAGGCCTCGGTGCCGGCGATGCCGGAGTTCCCGCCGTTCGCCTCGGTGAAGAGCCCCTCCTGGTACGACGTGAACCCTTCGTCGAGCCACCCCTCCCGCCATTCGTTGTTGGCCAGGATCCCCATGACGTAGTTGTGGCCGAGTTCGTGGACGATCAGCCCCTGGGAGGCGGATCCATCCATGATCATCATCGGGAACTCGGTGCCGCCCCCCTCGATCCGGTGCACGTTGGTGATCTGCGGCCAGGCGAAGGTGCCGAAGGTCTGGTTCAGCCAGGCCAGCGCAATCTCCGTGCGCTTGACGGCCACGCCGCCGCCCCAGCTCTTCTCGTCGCCGGGCTGGTAGAGGACGTGGACCGCCACCCCGCCCCACCGGCCGCCCTCATAGCGGTACTCGGGGTTGAGGGACATGGCGAAGTGGTGCACATCGGCGGCGTACCAGGTGACGAGTTTGCGCCCGGCCGCCGGCGCGGCGGCGGGGCAGGCAAACCGCGTCGGATCTCCGTAGAAATCACGCTGGTAGTCGATGTGTCCACCCGGCACCTGGTTGGCGCGGGCCCAGCCGGGATCGCCACAGACCGGCACGCCCGTGGCGCCGATGACCTGGTCTTCCGCCACGTTCAGGCGAACCAGGTAGGTGCCAAACTCCCCGTAGAATTCACCGGCGGGATAGAGGGCATGCTCCTCCCACCCGAACTGGTCGTATACGACCACGCGCGGGTACCACTGGGCGAAGTCAAACGACCGCCCCCGGCGGCCCTGGCGACGGGGGACGGTCGAGGGCCGTGCGTCCCAGTCCATGTCGGCCACCAGCGAGTCGCCGGGCGCCAGCGGCCTCGGGAGCATGAAGCGCACGATCGTGCTGTCGGGCGCCAGCGGATAAATCGCCTCGACCCGCTGGCCCATGATCCGGACGTTCGACACGTGGTTGAAGCCGTAGTCCGGATCCTTGAGGTCGTTGAACCGGCGGGTGTTCTCGATCGAGTCGGCGTCCGACCAGCGGCTGCCGGGGCGGAAGGCGTTGAGGTAGAGGTGGAAGCTGATCTGGTGCAGGGTGTCCGGGGAGTTGTTGCGATAGACCAACTGCTGGCGACCAGACAGCACGCCGCTCGGCTCGTCCAGCGAGGCGTCGATCTCGTAGGCCACGAACTGTTGCCAGTACGGCGTGGGGCCGGTGCCGGGAGTGGCTTGCTGCAGGGTGGCGAGCGTCAGGAAGGCGAGAAGCATGGTGGATTCCGGAGTGAGACAGGGGGACGGGCTCGGACTCCCAAAACTAGTCACGGCTTGGGGATGCGGGAACCGGCGGGGGGGCGCGGTCGGCGCGGTGTTGGGGGGGGGGGGGCACGACCATGGTAGCGATGCGTACCGGATTGATCGGGGCGCCAACGGTGGGTGGGCGCGGGATGGCGTCGGGCGCCATGCACGATCATGGGCGCGCGACACCGAGGGGGTGGGCGCACGCCCACCCCTATCCACGGGAACGCACCGCGCCGATGTTATCTGCGGAGCGCGGTGCCAATTCAGATCGAACCGCCAACCACCCGACCGAGGCGAAGGCAGCTCGAGAATCGGAGTGGCGGGTTCATTTGTATAGGGGCGGGCATAAGCCCGCCCAAACGGTGCGCCAGCCCCGATGAACGGAATGGCCCCCGGACGCGAAAGCCCGCCCACAAGACGATGCAATTCGATGACGGGAGGCCGAGACACAGAGCCAGATTCAGAAAAAGGAGTAGTGCGGAAGCAGCGCCATCCAACGTGGAGGGAAGTCTGTCTCGGAAATTCGTGCGAATCGGCGTTCATTTGGTCTGGGCAACCAAGAACCGCCATCCCTGGCTGGAGCCACAAATCCTGCGCCGCCTTGCCCCGCTGCTTGGGAACATTGCGGTGCGCCGTCGCTGCCAACCCTTGGCGATCGGCGGATGGGTGGACCACGTTCACGTATATGTGGGCCTGTCGGCGAACATACCGCTGTCCAGCCTCGTGGTGGCCCTGAAATCAAACTCCTCAGCATGGCTGCGGGAGAGCTTCCCCGATTTGGCCGAATTCAGGTGGCAGCGTGGCTTCGCTGCCTTCGGCGTCGACCCACGGGACGACGAAGCGCTCAGGCGATACATCCGATCACAGGAACAGATTCACGCTCGTCGCCTCAAGGCGCCAAGATAGTCGGAATGCAAAACGGGCCCACCCTCGCGGATGGACCCGTCTCGACCTCAGTGTGCGGCCCGCTAGCGGTTGAGCAGCTGCCGCCGGAGCATGATCATCTTGCGGCGCAACGAGCCGTCGTGCACCCGGTCGCCGACGCGCACCACCGACCCGCCAAGAATCGCGGGGTCGGAGGCATAGCGCACCAGCGCCTCCTTGCCGAGCGCCTTGGTGAGGCTCGCGGCGATCTGCTGCCGCAGCGCGCCGTCGGCCTCGTGCGCCAGCGTCACGCCCACCCGGACGCGGTTGAGCTTGGCGTCCACGAGGCTGGTGTAGACCTGCGCGACCTCGTCCAGCACCCCCTGCCGACCCCGCTTGACCAGGGCCCGGAGGAAGAGGACAAACGGCTCCGGAGCGTCGGGCAGGGCGTCGGCCAGCAGCTCGGCCTTGACCCCCTTCGGCACCCGCGGTGACATCATGACCGCCAGCACCTGCGGCGTCCCGGTCACCGCGGCCGCCAGCGCCTCGAGGAGCGCGCCGTACCGCTCGCTCTCCCCGTGCTGCTCACCGAGGTCGAACAGCACCTCGGCGTAGTTCCGGGCGATCGCTTCGTGCCTCAATGCGTCGACTCCAGCGTGCTCAGGAAATCCATGACGATCTTCTTGTCGGCCTCGGCGCTGAGCCGCTCACCGATGAGCTTGGACGCCGCGGCCAGCGAGAGATCCACCGCCTCGCGGCGGAGTTCCTGCCGGGCCTTCTCCCCTTCCGCGGCAATTTCGCGACGGGCACGGGCCAGGAGCTGGTCCTGCTCGTCGCGGGTCTTCAGCACCGCCGCCGCACGTTCGCGCTCCGAGACCATCTTGGCCTCGGCGAGAATCGCCTGGGCCTGGGTGCGCGAATCGCCCAGCAGCTTCTGCTGCTCAGCCAGCAACGCCGCGGCCTGCTTGTGCGCCTCCTCGGCCTCCGCCAGATGGCGACGGATGGCCTCCTCGCGCTGCTCGGTCATGCTGAGGATCGCGGGCCAGGCATACTTCTTCAGCAGCAGGAAGAGCATGGCGAACACGATCCACGTCCAGAAGAACAGCCCGAAATTCACCTCGAAAGGTGACATCGGGGCCCCCGTGGCGCCCTCGGATGACGCAAGCAACGCGAAGAGCATTGTGCCGCCTTAGATGAGCTTGAAGAGCAGGGCGAACACCAGCGCGATGATCGTGGCGCCTTCGAGGAGCACCGCAATCACGATCGCGGCTCCACGGATTTCGCCGGCCGCTTCGGGCTGACGGGCAATCGCTTCGGCGGCCTGGCCACCGATGCGGCCGAGGCCGAGGCCGGCGCCGATGATGGCGAGGCCGATGCCGAGACCGGCGCCGAGGAGCGAGTAGGAGTTCTTGGCGGCGGCCACCATGTCGGCGCCGGTTGGGCCCATCGCGTCCTGCACGAGATTGAGGAGGTACATGTCGGTCAGTCCTGTTCTAGAGTGGAGATGTCTGGTCATTGCGCCACCCGGTCCGGCACCGCGTCTCCAGCACGGCCCTTCTCGGCGGCCCGCCATCGACTCCCGGGGAGTCAGCGGGCGCATCGTCCGCCATTCGGCGGACTACCTGTCATCCCGGCGGCGGCAGCGCGCGGCGCCGGGGTTCCACACCTGCTAGTGCTCGTGCTGCATCATCCCGATAAACACCGCGGACAAGAGCGCGAAGACGTACGCCTGCAAGAACGCCACGAACAGTTCCAGCATCATCACCCCGACCACCGCCAACGCGGTGACGCCGCCGATGGCCCAGTTCCACCCCTGGATGTCGCCGAAGAGGAAGATGATGCCGAAGAGCGACAGGATCACGAAGTGGCCTGCCGTCATGTTGCCGAAGAGTCGGACCGCCAGCGCAAAGGGCTTGACCAGCTTGCCCAGGATTTCGATCGGGGCCATGAAGAGCGAGAACGCCACCGCGCCCGGACCGTGCATGCCGGGCGGGTGGGGGAAGATCGTCCCGAGGTAGCCGCGGACGCCGAGCTGGATCATCCCGCCGATCTCCACCGTCAGGAAGACGAGGAGCGCCAGCGCGGCCGTCACCGCCAGGTTGCCGGTGGGCGACGCGCCCCACGGCAGGAGGCCAAGCAGGTTGGCAAAGAGGATGAAGAAGAAGAGCGTCATGACGAGCGGCGCGAACTTGGCGCCGTTCTCGCCGATGTTGGCGATGGCGATGTCGTTCCGGACGAAGAGGACAATCCCCTCCATGCCCGCCGCGAACCCCTTCGGGGCCTTCTGTCCCGCCTGCTGGCGCCGGAGCGACCGCCCGGCCAGCCACATGGTCAGGAAGACGAGCAGGGCGGCGACGGCGAGGTACACCACGTGCTTGGTCGGCGACAGGTTGATGGTCATCGACCCGATGTGCACGTCGGCCCAGCGCGGCAGGTGGATCTCACCGAACGGAAACAGGTCGATGGTCCACGCGTCCGCCGTGTGGTGGAGCACCATCTCGCCGATATTGGGACCCTGGCCAACCATCATCGTATCGTCCGTATGTCCGAGAACATGAGGGGAATGAGCACCCCTACGAAAGCCAATGCCGTCGGGACCGGTGGAAACACCGTCCGGTCAGCGAGCACCGCGGCCAGGAACAGGAACATGCCGAGCACCCGCAACCCCATCCCCATGCCCCACGCCTTCAACAGCTGTTCGAACGGCTTGCCCGCCGCCCGCCGGAGGAACACGCCGGCGGCCATCTGGATGGCCGTCGCCAGTGCGCCGAACACCACCCCGGGAATGAACGCCGTCGCCCCGAATCCCCAGACCAGGAGGGCGGTGACCACCGCCGTCAGGGTCAGGCCCGCCGCAAGATGCTTCACGGCCGCTTTCCGCCCCTTGTACCGGCGCTGGAGTGCGGGTGATTGGCGCTGTAGCGCCGCTCGTCCGCGAGCAGCCTCCGGTAGATGTTCATGAAGCTCAGCAGCGCCCCCACCAGCGTCCCCGCCACCGTCAGGAACGGGGTCCAGCCGAGCCACCGATCCAGCAGCCAGCCCATCCCCATGAAGAAGATGGTCCCGGCGGCAAAGGTGAAGCCGAGGGAAGCGTACCTGTACCCCTCCCCCGCCCCGCGGGAGGTGTCCGTGGGCTCCTTCATCGGGGCGGAAATTAGCGGCTTGTGAAAAAAAGCGCAAGCAACTTTCACCTCGTGCCGCGATTAGATTCCGGCCATCTCAGGCCTCCCCGAGGCCGCCGCTTTCCCCTACGAGGCCCCCATGCTCCGTACCCTCTCGGCGACCCTGTTCCTCTCCCTGGCCACCCTGCCCCTGGCGGCCCAGTCCAATGAGGCCGTTGGCAAGGGGATCCACGTACGGGAAGTCCAGTGGCGGACCGCTATTTCGCTCGGCAACTGGTCGGCCGTGGAGACATTCATGGCGCCCGACTTCGTGATGACCAATGCGGATGGCACCCGCCTCGACCGGGCCCAGTACCTCAAGGAGCTGCAGCGCGGCACCACCACCTTCGCCCCGGTTCCCGACCCGGAATACAAGGTCCTGGTGTACAGCCAGACGGCGGTGCACCTCGGGGAAGCGAACCTGATGACCACCGGCAGCGACGGCGGCAGCCTCTTGGTCCACGTGGTCTGGACCGACACCTGGGTGCGTACCGTGGACGGCCAGTGGATCTGCCTGGCCTCACAGTACGCCTACGCGCCCGCCAAGTAGCGCTGCAACTTTCCCGGGCAACGGCCCGTAGCGCCACCAGACCCTGATCGCGAGTGGACATGACCGTCACCAGCACGCCCCCTTCCGACGTCGAACAACTCCAGCAGCTGGCCGCGGCCGCCACGCGGCTCCGGGCGCAGGTGGCCCGCCGCATCGTCGGGCAGGAGGAGGCCGTCGAGGGGATCCTCGCCGCCATCCTGGCCGGTGGACACGCCCTCCTGATCGGCGTGCCCGGACTGGCCAAGACAATGATGGTCCACACCGTGTCCGAGGCGCTGGCCCTCTCCTTCCAGCGGGTCCAGTTCACCCCCGACCTCATGCCGAGCGACATCACCGGCACCGAGATCATCGAGGAGGACCTGACCACCGGGAAGCGGGCCTTCCGGTTCGTGAAGGGGCCGGTCTTTGCCAACGTGGTGCTGGCCGACGAGATCAACCGGACGCCGCCGAAGACGCAGGCCGCCCTGCTGCAGGCCATGCAGGAGCACCAGGTGACGGTGGGCGGCCAGACTTATGCGCTGCCCGAACCATTCTTCGTGCTGGCCACCCAGAACCCGATCGAGCAGGAGGGGACCTACCCCCTCCCCGAGGCGCAACTCGACCGCTTCATGTTCGAGCTGCGGGTGGGGTATCCGTCGCAGTCGGAAGAAGAGGCGATTGTCGAGCAGACCACCGGAAGCCGGGGCGCAGCGCTGGAGCCGGTGTTCGACGGCACGCAGCTCCTGGCCATGCAGGCGCTGGTGCGGCGGATCCCGGTGTCGAAGCAGCTGATCCAGTCGGCGGTCACGCTGGCGCGGATGACCCGGCCCAACGAGGCGGGCGCTCCTGCGCTGATCCGGGAGTACGTCGAGTGGGGGGCGGGTCCCCGGGCGTCGCAGTACCTGGTGCTCGGCGCCAAGGCGCGCGCCGCGCTGGCGGGCCGGCCGATGGCGGACCTCGACGACGTGCGGTCGGTGGCGATGACGGTGCTGCGGCACCGGGTGGTCACCAACTTCGCCGCGGAGGCGGCGGACCGCACCAGCGAGGATGTGGTGAAGGAGCTGATTGATGCGAAGGGATGGATCGCGGGATAGGCGGGGAAGCGGGGAAGCGGGAAGGAAGAAACAAAGGCCCGGTCGGGAGCGATTCCCGCCGGGCCTTGGTCTGTCTGGTGCCCCCGCTACTGCGCGTTGGGCATGAAGACGGCGGTGTACGTGTCGCAGGCGGTCCAGGTGACGCGGACGGCGCCGCCGGTGCCGTAGGCGTCGAGGACGCCGCTCACCACCCCATAACAGGTGTCGTCATACGACAGCGGGGTGACCGTGACCAGGGTGAGCGAGTGCGATTCACGGCTCGAGGACACACGCCAGGCGCCGTCGATGCTGATGGTGCCGTTGGGCAGGGGCACGCCCCAGGAGATCGAGCTGCCGTTGGCGGCGTTGAAGGCCACCGACAGGTCGTTGGCGAGGGTGACCCGCTCGTTCTGCACCGAGAGGACGTAGGTGTAGTTCTGGTCGGCGTTGATCGCGTCGCTGGTGGCGCGGAGCGACCAGTCGCCGTCCATGATCAGCTGCAGGAAGGGGCTGAGGTCGCCGCTCTGGTAGAATTGCCCGGTCAGGCTGTTGAGCTGCAGGTCATATCCGACGGTGAGGCCCGGGTCGGAAATGGCCACGCTGCCGGTCACCACGCTGCGGTTGCCATCCAGGTCGGTCTCGGTGCAATCGGCGGCGTTAAAGGTCCAGACCGCGTTGTCGGGCACGCCGTCGCCGTCGGTGTCGGTCAGGTCGCTCGCGGCGGGGCAGTTCGGGAGCGAGTCGGCTGGCGGCGAGAAGGCGATGCCGCCGCTGATGGCCCGGCCGTTGGCGAAAAGAGGGAAGCCGGTCCCGAAATTCGGGACGGACGGGGAGACGCCGGCGAGGGCCAGGCCGGCGGTGCTGGCCACGGCGTCTCCCACGTCGGCGGCGTTGGCGGCCGAGAGGGGGGTGGTGCTGGGGCCGGACGAATCGCTGCAGGCGCCGAGACCGACGGTGGCGGCCAGAAGGGCGCCGGTCAGCAGGCGGGATGTATTTCGCATGGAAATCCTCCATTTGTGGCGCAGCAGGGCGTGCGCCGAATCACAAACGCGGGGCAATGTACCGGATCAGGGGAAGGGGTCGCAACAATGGGGCCGGGAGGGGTAATGCAATGCCTTGCAGAGCATTGCCTTACCGATTGGCGGAAGGGAACTGGACAAACCACTGCCCAGGGGAACATTACAAACTGTCAACAGGGCATCGACTCGCTGTTGATTCCTTTTTGCGCCTGTCATCACATGTTGTCCGCATCACACTACCGGAGCCGTCGATGGGCAAGCCCGCATATCTCCGGTGTCTCGGCCAACCCGCCCTCCTCGATGCCAGCGGGACACCGATTCGCCTCCGGACCCAGAAACAGCTGGCGCTCCTGATCTACCTGGTCCTGGAGGGGCGCGCGCCGGTCCGCCGTGAGCGGCTCGCCGACCTGCTCTGGTCCGGCGTCGGGATGAAGGAGGCGCGCCACTCGATGGGGACCGCTATCTGGGGGCTTCGCAATCGGATCGGCCCCAAGGCGTTCCCGGGGGACGCCTACACGATCCGGACGACCGTCCAGCTCGATTGCGACCTCGACCGGCTTCAGCGCGGCGAGGTCCTCGAAACCGAGTTCCTCCCGGCGCTGGAGGTCGACGCCTTTCTCGAGGAGTTCGAGATTCCCGACGCGCCCAGCTTCAATCACTGGCGCGACCAGCAGCGCACCAGGCTCTGGCCCATGATCGAGGCGGCGCTGGTCCGACAGATGGATCATTGCCGCCGCACCGGAGACTTCAGCGGCATCGAATTACTCGCCGAGCGGACCCTGCGCCACAATGCACTCAGCGAAGCGGCGATCCGGGCACGGATCGAGGCACGGGCGTTCGCCGGCGACCGCATCGGCGCCCTCCAGGCGTTCGAAACCTGGAAGCAGGCGCTCCATACCGAGCTGCACGCCCAACCCTCCGAGCAGCTCGAGGCGATGGCCAGGCGGCTCCGGCGCGGGACGCTCGAAGGAGGCGGCGACGGCAACCGCCCACGGGTCCCGACCGAGCAGTGGCGGGATCGCACCTTCATCGGCAGGACCACCGAGTACCAGACGATGTATGAGGCCTGGGAACGCACCACGCGCGGCGAGCCCACCCATGCCCTGGTGCTGGGCGAATCGGGGATCGGCAAGAGCACGCTGCTGCAGCGGCTGATGACGGCGGCCAGCCTCGATGGCGCCGTCACCAGCCGGGTCCAATGCTACGAGCTGGAGCGGGATATTCCCTACGCAGCACTCGGTGCCCTCGTCCGCGGGCTGCTCGAGCGCCCCGAGGCGCTGGCCACCTCTCCGCAGTCGCTGGCCGACCTGAGCCAGGCGGTTCCGGCGCTCCGGGAACAGTTCCCCAGCCTCCCCCCTTCCCTGCAGCTCCACGGCGAATCGTTCCGGATCCGGGTGACCGATGCGATGGAGTCCCTGCTCCGGACCATCGCGGAAGAGACCGCCGTGATGCTGGTCGTCGACGATTTTCACATGGCAGACGACGCCAGCCTTTCCGTTGTCCACCTCCTCGCCCGCCGGTTCGAGACCGAACGAGTCATGATCGCGCTGGCCGCGAGGCCGACGGGCCCGAACGAATCCCCGAACATCGCACGGCTCCGGGAGAGCCACAGCCGGCTCGGGTTCGTGTCGCTCGAGGTGCCGCCGATGGCGCCGGATGAGGCGGCCGAGATGCTTGAGAGCCTGACCGCCGACGGGCCCGATCCGGGAAAGTCCGTGCGGGACGCCATGCTTCGCGCCTCGGGCGGGTACCCGCTCGCGTTGGAGTTGTTTGTCAGTGAGTGGATCAGCAGCGGGGAGGGCAGCCTGGCGCTTGCCGTGCCCGCGATGCGCGAGGAACTCGGCCAACGACCGCCCCCGGAAGATGCTTACAGGATGGCACTGGATCGCATCTGCGAGGGACTCGACGCGTCCACCCGCCTTGCCCTCCAGCTTGCCGCGGTACTGGGGCCGCGACTGAACGACTTCCCGATGTACCAGATCGTGGACCTGGGACTCGGTACGACTGGCCAGGCCATGGAGGCACTGCGGTCGGCCCGCCTGCTGCGTGAAACGGAGGAGCAGCTGGAGTTCGTCAACGAACTGACACGAGGGCATGCCTACCTCGGGATTCCACGACCGATGCGGACGGCACTCCACGGTGAGGTGGTGTCCCGCCTGCTCGGCACGGAAGCGAATGGCGGACAGATCCCGGGACTGGAAATCGCCTGGCATCTGATTCGTGCCGGGAGACCCGATGAGGCGACGCCCTACCTCCTGCGTGGCGCGCGGGAGTCGATGCGTGGCGGCGCGCCCCACGAGGCGGAGCGCGGGCTCTCGACCGCAATGGACCGGCTCAAGGAGCCGGACAAGAGTGAGGCGCTGTTGCTGCTCGGGGAAGCGCTGCAGGAGCAGGGGCGGATGCAGGAGTCCATCTCCTTCCTAGACGCAGTCCATGAATCCTCTCGCAAGGAAGTGTTGACACGACGCAATGTGCTGAGACTCTATGCAGAGCAATTTGTCAACGAACGTACGGTGGCTCGAACTCGCGGCATCGCTGTCCAACTCCTACAAGAGTCCAGGGCTGCGGAAGAACCTAACACACGCCTCCGAGCTCTTTGGATCGCCGCGAGGATATTCCGCGAACATCCCGACCCGGTCTTGCTCAGCGATATCTGGAACCAACTTGAGAAGGAAGCATTCGGTACGCTCTCCTTGGAGGACAAAGGAGAATACGCATTAGGCAAGGCACTCTGTCTCTATTTTTCCGGAGACAGGGCACGGAGTCTTGAGACCATAGATGCGATCATTGGCGACCTTGAGGCGTACAAGATCAAGAACTCGGTCTACCTTGCCCTACTGCTCGGGCGTTGCGCCATACACAGCAGCCTCGGTGAATACGCAATTGCGCTTGCTATTGGCGAGCGCGGTGTCAATGCGGCCCGTGAAATTGGAGAGGAACGACGACTACAGCTCTTCCTCGCAAACATCGCTCTCTTCCATTCTCGACTTGGCAATCCTGAGGCTCAATTAGCTTGGGCGAACCGAGCAATTAGTGAGAAGTGGCGGACCCGCGACATTATTCTTGACCAAAACTTGCACTACATCCTTGCCCAAGGCTACGCACTTCGTGGGGACACAAAAGATGCCCTCGATGAGCTTCGTAGAGGAAACGACACACTAGAACACATTCATCAACCTTGGGTGCGCCAGTTGTGGCAACTCCGCGCAGCCGACGTCCTCGTCATACTCGGCCGACACAAGGAAGCACTAGAGACTGCACTGTCAGCGATAACTGGAGAGATGCGCCAAATTCAATCTGAATCTCTAGCAGGGCCATTCGCACGGTGGCTCGCCAAGACCGCCGCGAACGGGGCTACACCAACAGAGGAGGCACAAGCCGGAATTGACGCACTATGGTCACGGCAGCAGTCCTTGGATCGCATGGACCAAGCCGAGGTCTTGAACGCGAAGGTATGGCTCGATAGTAGGAGCGGGCGACTTGACGAGCGCGAACGAGAGGAGATGTGGCGGAGACTGGCCCACCTGCCAGTGGGAGCAACCAATGAATTGCGTGCACTCGGCATGCTTGACATCTAAACAACATCGAACGACCTAGGCAGACCGCCCCTTCCAGAACGACTTCTTGGCCCAGCCTGACCTGTTCATGCCTGGATCTGAAACCGTGACGGTCGCCGGCATCGGAGAAGTCTCGACACCCACGGTGATGAGCCGGCGAACTGCCACGGACGTCACCACGTGCTCTACGACCTCGGGGTCGAACTGACCCCCTCGGCACTTTTGCAGTTCAGCGATCACTACCTCGAGGGGGAGCCGCTTCCGGTAGGGGCGGTCGGTGGTCATGGCGTCGATGGTATCGGCTACCAAGATGATTCGCGAGGCCAGCGGGATTTCGTGCCCGGACAGCCCGGCGGGGTACCCCTTGCCGTCCCACCGCTCGTGATGGTGCCGCACTGATTCCTGGATGAACCCCCGGAACTTGGAGATGATGCCCACCAGCTCGGCGCTCCGGGCCGAGTGCGTCTGCATCAGCGCCGTTTCATCGGCGGTGAGGCGGTCTTCCTTCCGGAGCAGCGGCGCGAATTCCTCGTGGATCTTGCCGACGTCGTGGAGCAGCGCCGCGGTGTGAACCTGCTCCACATCGCGGATCTGGAGCCCCATTTCGAGGGCAATGAGCCGGGAAAGCTGGCTCACCCGGAGAGAGTGGCCGGAGGTGTAGGGGTCGCGGGCTTCGATGGCTTTGACCATCACCTGCAGGAGCTCCTGCCCGCTTTCCTGCAACTGGTGGTAGAGCCCGTACACGTGGCGCACTGCCACAATGGGAATGACCACCAGCACCAGGCCGATGGACCCAAGCTCCCATGTGGCCTGAAACCAGGTGTACAGCCACGCCAAGAGGAGTGCGATAACGCTCGCGCCGAGGTCGTACCCGATGACTCCCCGCGTGTTTAGGCTCCAAACATCCCGGAACGAACGCTCGGCGCTGAGCGAGACGACACCGCTAACCGCTACAGAATTGACGACGAAATATGTCGCGGCATAAGCGAAGAACAGAAAGAAGTCCCGCTGGATGGCCGAAGATTCCACACTCCCCACCACCTGCATGTACGCCGGGGGTAACCCCCCATCAAGCAAACGATACACAAGGACCGCGACGAGCACAGATGCTGCCCGTTGGGAAATGTTGAAGAGGGTCTTCGCGGGAGGATTGCCGATCGAAAGCTGCCCTAGAGCTGTTGAGGATGCTGCAACTAGGCCGCCCCAAAAGCCACCAAAAATCAATCCTGCGGACATGTGCATCACAAAGGAAGTCGAACCGCGCGCGGAAACCTTCAGTTCCGTAGTGCTTTGTTCAACCAAGAATGCCATGAATATGAAGCTGAGGAGCGGCCAAATACCCGGAGAGGGTTGGCGATGACTCCAAGCAATCATACCTAACGCCAACGCGGCGGTGGCCATGATTGCGACAAAAATGTTGGTCTTGGTAGTTGATCTCATGGATTGGAACAGCTCGGTGGGGGATCGAGGCATCAGGCCTTAACTAGGCCCAGTCCTGACCTTCGGCCAGGAACAGATTCGCCACGAACTTCACAGCGGCGGCAAGCCAAGTAATCTGCAACATGAGCGTCACCTCCCTTCGAGTACATCAATGACTCGGGAAGTGGTCGGCCTCGCTATGGCCTACCAGACGCTCCGCTCTGTTGTCCGCTAGTCTCCGCTGCCTCTTTGAAGACTCGACCCCCTACCTCGCTTTGTTCCCTCCGCTCGAGTTGGTTAGAATCGCCGCCCGCGCCTATCGCGGCCGGCGGAGTTCCGTCCATCGGTTGGTCGCGTCGAGCACTGCAAACACCGCGGCCCGCTCGGCGCTTTCCTTGATCTGCGCGCTGCCGGTCAGCACGAGCGACTCGCGCCCGCCCAACCCCTGCACCGCCACGAACACGAAGTCCCGGTCGAAGGCGGGGACAATCTTGGCCCCCTCCAGCGCCACCGACGAGTCTTCCAGCAATCGGTCGAGCACCAGCACCGTGGCCCGCGCCGCCGCTTCCACCCGGCTCCGCGGCGTGTCGCTGCTCTCTTCGTCCGCCGTTTCCGTGCGGCCGAGGAAGCTGAGGCTCACGCTGATGGTAATCCGGTGCGCGCGCTTGCCCGGCGCCACCGCCAGGTCCTCGAAGAGGATGGCCCGGTGGAGCGCCTGGCTCCGCACCGCCTCCTTTTCGAGCGCCTCGATCGGCTTGACGTCCGCCGTCTGCGCAATGCTGATCTTGCGGTGGTCCACCCGGAGGCCGAGCTGCGCCAGGAGCGCCGACTCGATGTTGCGCACCAGCTGCTTCGGCGCGAGCCCCGACTGGGCCAGGATATGCACCTCGCTCACCTCGCCGAGCGGCGTGGTGACGACCCGCGCCGAGAGAATCCCCTCGAGCGTGGTCAAGAGGTTTTCCGCCCGGCGCACGCCCCAGGGATCGGGCGCTTCACCACCGGGCCCACCACTGGGCGTGGTGCGCGCGGCCTGGAAGCCGGCATCGGACTGCCTCGCGGAATTGAACGCCATCTCGGTTTCCTGTCGCTGAGTGCCTGTGGGGGCAGCGGCCGCCTCAGGCGGCCCCTTCATTGGCCACGGCATTCCTGCCGGCGGCCTTCGCTTGGTACAAGGCGCGGTCGGCGGTGACCAGGAGGTCGCCCTCGCTGGGGCTCGCCGGGTCGAACTCGGCAAGCCCGATGCTGACCGTCACCACGCCGACGTCATAACCCAACCGGCGTCCGACCCCTTCGATCCCGGCCCGGAGCGCTTCCGCCACGCGGCGGGCGCCATGCAGGTCGGTGCGGGTCAGGATGACGACAAACTCGTCGCCACCATAGCGGGCCGCGAGGTCGGAGGCGCGAACCGCACTCCGGATTTCCCCCGCCACCGCCTTCAGAACTTCGTTGCCGGCCTCGTGCCCGAACCGGTCGTTCAGCTGCTTGAAGCGGTCGAGGTCGATGAACATGACCGCGAACCCTTCCTCGCTGCGCTTGCTCCGTTCGATCTCGTGGCTCAACCGATCGCGCAACACCCGGAAGGTGGCGAGTCCGGTCAGCAGATCCACCGCCGCCTCGCGCGAGGCCTCTTCCGCACGGCGCTCCTGGTACGGCGGACACTGGCGGAGCGTCGCCCGGCCAAGCACCGCCGCGGACGCGAACCGCGCGCAGGTGGTGAAGCCGCAGGCCCCGCAGTCCCAGGGCCGGCCGTTCGGGCCCGGACCGATGGCCTCGAGCAGCGCGGCCACCGCAGTCGGGTCGGACGCGAGCCGCCGGGGCCGGATATCGAACGTGGCGCCCACACTGGCCACCAGGGTGCCGTCGACCACCGGCTGCGGGCTGCGGGGCGGCTCCGCGCTCGCCAGGAGCGCCCGCCGCCAGTAGAGCTGGTCCTTCGGGCCGAGAAGCGGGTGGTCCAGGCTCCCCTCGAAGGAGAGCAGGTCCACGAACCCCATGTCGAGCCGATCGACCGCCACCGCCTGCGCCAGCGCCGGCAGGTGCTTCAGCCCCCGCATGGTCCGGAACCGGCGGCTCGCGTAGCGCACCTCTTCGAGCATGGCGAGCGGCAGGCCGCCCGCGGCGCTCAGATGCCGGCGCCGTTCCTCGGGAATCCGCGCGAAGAAGTCCGCCTGCCCGAGCACCGACACCCCTCGCAGCTCGAAAATCCGCTCGAGGTCTTCGAAGGTGACGGCGGCATCAAGCTCCGGTGTGTTCCGCGGCGCCGCGACGCCCGCGTACACGATGCGAAGCTCCTGCCCATGCTGCGCGCGCAGATACCGCGCCTCCGCCACCGCAGGAATCGTGACCGGCGCCATGTAGGGCACCAGTTCGGGGTAATCGATGCGCACCGTCTCGACCACCACCGGATCGGTGGACCGGATCAGTGTGCCCCACCCCTCGTCACGCCAGAGACTCAAGTACTCCGCCGCCACCAGTTCATCGCCGATGACACCGCGATGCACCGTGCGGAACCCGGCCGCGTAGCAGGCGTTGACCACCTGCTCCGGCGTGGCCGGAAAGAAGTGCGCCGTCGCCTCCGAGCTGAGGATGAGCATGCCATCCCCCCGCGCCGCGACCGTCAGCGCCCGACCGATTTCTCCGCTCGCGTGGATGGCCTCGTGCGGGCAGGCCGGCAGGCACTGACCACACGCGATACATGCCTCATCCACGATCTGCACCTGGTCCCCGTCGACGGCGACCGCCTCGGTGGGGCAGACGCGCACACAGGCCAGACAGGCCACGCAGGCTTCGGAGTCGATCGAAAAAATCACGCGCCCACCCACGGCCTGGGAGAGCGGGTCTTGGTCAATATTGGTACGGACCTGAGAACTGTCAAGAGGTGACACCCCGCAAATATCAAGAAACCAACCACTTAGCCGAGTCCGAACGCCTTGATCTTCCGGTACAGTGTCCGCTCCCCGATCCCCAGGACCTCCGCGGCTTTCCTTCGGTTTCCGCGGTACTCCTCGAGGGCCGCCTCGATGGCCCGCTTCTCCACTTCAGCCATTGTCATGCCAGACCTGTAGAGGATGGACCCGAGGTCCTCCCCCGTGGACTCCCCGGCCAGATCGGACACCGGTTGCCGGTCCCCGATATCGATGATCTGGACCCGCTGGGGCCCGGAATCCATCCGCCGGCGGAGCTCCTCCATCTGGAGCCGTAAGTCCATGATATTACGTAAGATAAACTCCAATTCCTGCCCGGAAACATCCCTGCCCGCCTGCGGCAGGCGGGCCGGCAGGAGGGAGCCGGCCCCCTCCAGGACATCGGCCGGGATGTCGCTGGCCCGGATCTGGTTCCCCGGGGCCAGCACCACCATCGATTCGACCAGATTCCGGAGCTGACGGACGTTCCCGGGCCAGGGTGCCGCAACAAGCCGCTCCAGCGCCTCAGGCGCGATGCCGCGGAAGGGGCGGTCGTGGGCCTTGGAAAATTCCCGGATGAACCGCCGGACCAGCAGGGGGATGTCCTCGCGCCGTTCCCGCAATGGGGGAAGGTAAATGTTGAGGACGCTGAGCCGGTAATATAAATCGTCGCGGAACTCACCCATCTGGACGGCGTCGCGAAGATTGCGGTTGGTGGCGGCCACCACGCGCACATCCACCTTGATCGGCTGCGTACCGCCGACGCGGAAGAAGGCGCGATTCTCGAGCACACGGAGCAGCTTGACCTGGGTGGACGCAGGGATGTCGCCGATTTCATCGAGGAAGATCGTGCCGCCGTCGGCGAGCTCGAACCGGCCCAGCCGCCGCTCGGCGGCCCCGGTGAACGCCCCCTTTTCGTGCCCGAACAACTCCGACTCCAGCAGCGTGTCAGGAATCGCGGCGCAGTCCACCGCGATGAACGGCTTCCCCACCCTGGGCGAGAGGTCGTGCATGGCCCGCCCGACGAGTTCCTTCCCGGTGCCCGACTCGCCCTGGATGAGCACCGTGCTGGACACCGGCGCCATCTGCTCGATCTTGACCAGCACTTCCTGCACGGCGGCGCTCTCGCCGCTGATGCCGGTGCGCTGCTGCAGCCGGCGCCGCGCCACGAGCCGGCCTGCGGCCGCCACCACGTCGTCCGGCACGATCGGCTTGGTCATGACCGCCGTCGCCCCGAGGCGCGCCACGCGCTCGGCGCGCTCGGAATCGGTCGGCTCGATCAGCGCCAGCGTGGACACCTCCGCCTCGCGAGCCATCGCGATCAGCCCCACCGCCGGCGACTCGTGCACCGCACCGGTCAGGATGAGCAACTCGGGGCCTTCGCGGCGGAACACCGCGCGCACGTCGTCCATCGCCGAGACCATGGTGGTGGCGAAGCCGGCGTGCTCCAGCGCCGCGTTGAGCGGCACCGCCGTCTCGAGGTCGTCCATCGTGAGGAGGATCTGTGCGGTCATGCCTGGTCAGCCCTCCGTGGCGGGGTGAGAAGTGTCGGTGCCTCGAACAAGGTCCACCGCATGGGCCGCGACGCCGCCGAGCACCGCGAGGCCGTCGCGCACACCGCCGGGGCTGCCGGGGAGGTTGACCACGAGCGAGCGCGCACGTGCACCCGCCATCCCACGTGACAGCGCGGCGCGAGGGAACCGGGGCAAGGCGCTGGCCCGGATGGCCTCCGCAATGCCGGGCGCCTCCCGTTCGAGCACCGCACGGGTGGCCTCGGGGGTGACGTCCCGTGCGGTGAGTCCGGTCCCGCCGGTCGTCACGATCAGGTCCGCGACATCCGCATCTGCCCACTCGGCGATCGTGCGGGCAATCGGCCCCGTCTCGTCCGGCACCACGGCGCGACAGGCCACCTCACGTCCGGGCTCCGACGCCCAGGCAGCGATCGCGTCGCCCGAGGTGTCGGCACGCTCGCCACGGCTGCAGGCGTCGGAGACGGTCAGGATGCCCACGCGCATGCGGTGCGTCCCTACTTCGCCTTCCGGGCCGTGCCCTCAGTGTAGAAGGGCCGCTTGATCACCTCGGCGGGAATGCGCGTGCCCCGCGACTCCACCTCGAACCGCGTGCCCGGCTTGGCCGCCGCCACCGGCAGGTAGGTGGTGCCGATCGGGATGCCGAGGGACGGACTCATGCAGCCGCTGCGCACGATGTCCACCTGCGATCCCTCGTAGAACACCGGGAAGCCGTGCCGCGGGATGCCGCGGTCGAGCAACTTGAAGCCGACGAACCGGCGGGTGACACCGCGCCCCTTCTGTGCGCGCAGCGCGTCACTGCCGGTAAAGGGGCACCCCTTGTCGAGCTTTACGATCCAGCCGAGGCCAGCCTCGAGCGGCGTGGTGGTGTCGTCGATGTCGTTGCCGTAGAGGGGATAGGCCACCTCGAGCCGCAGCGAATCGCGGGCGCCAAGGCCGATGGGCTGGGCCTTGCCGGGACCCTCGAGCGCCTTCCAGATCGCCTCGGTGTCGCGAAGGCGACAGTAGATCTCGAAGCCGTCCTCGCCGGTATATCCGGTGCGGCTCACGAAGCAGTCGACCCCGGCCACCTTGCCGGTGGTGAACTTGTAGTAGCCGAGGTCGTCGAGCGGGATGTCGGTGACCGGGGCGAGCACCGCCTGTGCGGTCGGCCCCTGCAGCGCGAGGAGCCCCACGGCGTCGGAGATGTTCTTGAGCCGGACGTTGGCCCCGCCCTTCTGCGCCACGACGTGCGCCCAGTCCTTGTCGATGTTCGCGGCGTTCACCACGAGCATCACCTTGTCCTCGAACCGGTAGATCGTGCAGTCGTCGACGAAGGTACCCTCGTTGGTCAGGAGCGCGGAGTACTGCACATCCCCGGTGCCGAGGGCGCCGACGTCATTGCAGGTGATCCGGTTGACGAAGGCGTTCCGGTCGGGGCCCGTCACCTCGAATTCCCCCATGTGGGAAACATCGAACAGGCCGGCGCCGGTGCGGGTGGCCTTGTGCTCGGCCTGGATGCCGGTGGGATACTGCACCGGCATTTCCCAGCCGGCAAAGGGCACCATCTTGGCGCCGAGGGCGACGTGAATGTCGTAGAGGGGCGTGCGCTTGAGCGGCGTGTCCATGATATGACCAGAGTAGAAGAAATCAGAATGCGTCGAGTCTGCCTAACCCATCACCATCGCCATCAGGGCCTTCTGCACGTGGAGCCGATTCTCGGCCTCGTCCCACACCCGCGACTGCGGACCCTCAAGGACCGCCTCCGTGACCTCTTCCCCGCGGTGTGCGGGGAGGCAGTGCAGGAAGATCGCGTTCGGGTCGGCGCGCTGCATCAGCGCCTCGTCCACCAGGTAGTCTCTGAACGCCTCGGCCCGCTGCGCCGCCTCGCCCTCCTGTCCCATCGAGGCCCAGACATCGGTGGTCACCACGTGGGCACCGGCCACCGCCTCCTCCGGATCCCCGGTCACCAGCAGGGAAGTCAGGGCGGTGTTCCGCTCGAAGATGCGGCGGTCGGGTTCGTAGCCCTGCGGACAGGCGACCCGCAATTCGAATCCAAGGACGCCGGCGGCATTCAGCCAGCTGTTGCACATGTTGTTGCCGTCGCCGATCCAGGCCACCGTCTTCCCCTTGAGCGTGCCGAACGCCTCGAGCGTGGTCAGGAGGTCGGCGAGGATCTGGCAGGGGTGGAGCAGGTCGGTCAACCCGTTGATGACGGGAATCGTGGCGAACTGCGCGAGCTCCTCGACGTCGGCGTGCGCAAAGGTGCGGATCATGATGCCGTCCACCATCCGCGAGAGGACGCGGGCGGTGTCGCGAATCGGCTCACCCCGACCCAGCTGAATGTCGCGCGAGGAGAGGAAGAGGGCATGTCCCCCGAGCTGGAGCGTCCCAACCTCGAACGACACGCGGGTCCGGGTGGAACTCTTGGCGAAGACCATGGCGAGGGTCTTCCCGGCCAGCGGCCGCTCCCGGTACGCCCCGGACTTCATCCGGCCAGCCAGATCGAGAAGGGAAAGGAGGTCGTCGGCGGTGAAATCGGGAATGGAGAGAAAGTCGCGCTTGGACATGCACCAACCGGGGTCGGGAGGGGGAAAACAGCCAAATTGGCAGGTGGGAGTTTAGCCCGATTGGGAGGGGTGGGGCAAGGTGGCGCAGCTGCGGCGGCTAGAGGATGTACCGCCGCAGGTCGTCATCCGTCACAATCGCCATCAGCCGGTCCCGTACCTTGGCGCCGTCGTACACAAAACGCTTCTCGGTCGTCTCGGGGAGGTCAAAGAGCAGGTCCTCCATCAGCGTCGCCATGACAGTGTGGAGCCGGCGGGCGCCGATGTTCTCCATCTTGCCGTTGGCCAGCGCCGCGATCCGCGCCACCTCGGCGATGCCGTCGCTCGTGAACTCGAGCGTCGCCGACTCCGCCGCCACCAGCGCCTGGTACTGCTTGACGATGGCATTTTCCGGCTCGGTCATGATGCGGATGAAATCCGCCTCGGTGAGCGTCGTCAGTTCCACCCGGATCGGGAACCGGCCCTGGAACTCCGGGATGAGGTCCGACGGCTTGGAGACGTGGAACGCCCCCGCGGCGATGAACAGGATGTGATCGGTGCGCACGTACCCGTAGCGCGTCTGCACCGTGGAGCCCTCCACGATCGGCAGGAGGTCCCGCTGGACCCCTTCCCGGCTCACGTCCGGCCCGCCGCCCTGCGCGCGCTCGCCGGCGATCTTGTCGATCTCGTCGATGAAGAGGATCCCGTGGTTCTCGGTGCGGTCGAGCGCCTCGTTCACCACGTCGTCCATATCGACCATCTTTTTGAGCTCTTCGTCGATCAGGATGCGCCGCGCATCGGGGACGCGCACCGTCCGCCGCTTCTTCTTTTTCGGCATCATGTCCTGCAGCATCTCGACGAAGTTGATCTCGGAGCCCTCCATGCCGGTCGGCTGCTGGAGCAGGTCGAGCATCGGGTAGTTCTGCGGCGAAATCTCGAGGTCCACCTCGCGGTCATCAAGCTTGCCGTCGACCAGCATCTGCCGGAGCTTTTCGCGGGAGCGCTGGCGGCTGGCGTCGGCGTCCACCGTCTCCGACTGCGCGGCACCACCCGGCCCGACGACGAACACCTTTTCCTGGGCGGTGGACGTCGGTGTCGGAGGCTTCGGGTCCGGCGGGGGGAGCAGGATGTCGAGCAGCCGCTCGTCAGCCCGCTGCTCTGCCTGGGGCCAGACTTCATCCTCGCGCTCGGCCCGCACCATCGAGATTGCCGCGTCCACCAGCTCCCGGACCATCGACTCCGCGTCGCGGCCGACGTAACCCACCTCGGTGAACTTCGACGCCTCCACCTTCACGAACGGCGCCCCCGCGAGGCGGGCGAGCCGCCGCGCCACCTCGGTTTTCCCGACGCCCGTCGGCCCGATCATGATGATGTTGTACGGGGTGATTTCATCCCGGATGCCGTCCGGGGCCTGGCTGCGGCGCCACCGGTTCCGGATGGCAATGGCCACCGCCTTCTTCGCGGCGTCCTGTCCGACGATGAAGCGGTCGAGTTCCGCCACGATCTTGCGCGGCGGCAACTCCTCCAGCCACGGCGGCGGCGGCTCGGCGGGTGCGAGCGGGTTCTTCGGGTCGACGGGCGGGGTGGTCACGAGCCGCCCAGCTCAAGCACGGTGATGTGATCGTTGGTGAAGACACAGATTTCCGCGGCGATCTTCAGGGAGCGCTCCACCGTCTCTCTGGCACTCAGCCCGGCGTCCGGCAGGAGCGCACGAGCGGCGGCCAGTGCGTAGTTGCCCCCCGAACCGACCGCGAGGATGCCGTCGTCGGGCTCGATGAGCTCGCCGCTGCCGCTCAGGAGGAAGCTGTGCTCCAGGTTGGCCACCACCAGCAGCGCCTCCAGCCGGCGGAGCACCCGGTCGCTCCGCCAGTCCTTGGCCAGCTCGACCGCCGCCCGCGGCATGTTGCCGGGGTGGCGCTCGAGCTTCTCCTCGAACTTCTCGTAGAGCGTGAGCGCGTCCGCCACCGAACCGGCAAAGCCGGCCAGGATCTTCCCGCCCTTGAGGGTCCGGACCTTGGTGGCCTTGCCCTTCATGACGGTGTCGCCGACGCTCACCTGTCCGTCGCCGCCCAGCGCGACGCGGCCGTTCTTGCGCACCGTGAGAATGGTCGTGCCGTGGAATGTCGTGATGCTCATGTCCCTTCCCCGCTTTCCCGCCGGCCGTCAGGCCCGCGGATGCGCCTGCTGATAAACCCGCTTCAACCGCTCGACGCTGGTGTGGGTGTACACCTGCGTGGTGCTCAGTGACGCGTGGCCCAACATCTCCTGTACCGCCCGCAGGTCAGCGCCGGCGTCCAGCAGATGCGTGGCAAAGCTGTGCCGCAGCGAGTGCGTGCGCAAACCGTCTACCCCGATGCTGTCGAACGCCTTGTGCACGATGCGCTGGACGCTGCGCGCCGCCAGGCGCCGGCCACGGGTGCTCACGAAGAGGGCGCGGCGGTCGGCGGCCGTCGGCGACGGGAGCGCCTCGCGGACGGGAAGATAGCGCCGGAGCGCTCGGACCGCCCGATCGCCCACGGGGATGATCCGCTCTTTCCGCCCCTTGCCCCGGACCTTCACTTGGTCGGAGAGGAGTTCCACAGCCCCGATGTCCAGGCCCTGGAGCTCGGAGAGCCGCATCCCGGTCGAATAGAAGAGCTCGAGGATGGCGAGGTCGCGCAGGGGGCCGAAGTCGTCGCCGGCGGCGCGCGCCTCGAGGGCCGCGAACAGTTCGTCGACCTGGCCCCGCTCGAGGTGCCCTGGCAGCCGCTTCGGCAGCCGCGGCACCTTGGCCGCCCGGGAGACCGCAGCGTTGATGCCGTGCTGGACCTGCAGGTATCGATAGAAGCTCCGGACGGCGGACAGGGCACGCGCGGCCGTGCGTTTGGCAAGCCCGCGTCGCTGCAGCTCCCCGAGGAACCCGCGAAACCCCAGCCGGTCCACCGCGGCCCAGTCGCCCGGCCGGCCGTAGTGGCGGCCGCAAAACTCCTCGAACGCCGCGAGGTCGCGACCGTATGCGGACACGGTGTGCGGTGAGTGCTGGGTCTCCTTCTCGAGGTGGAGCAGGTATTCGCGAATGAGCGGGTCCGCGGGGACGTGGGAGCGCGGGGAGGGGTCGGGCATCAGAGACTCTCCTTCCACGCGGCCATCACCTCCAGCGCCCGCTCGGCCTGCTTCGGTTTGCGATCCTGTTTCTTGACCTTGCCCAGCAGCGGATCGACCAGGCCGAAGTTCGCGTTCATCGGCTGAAAGTGCTTCGGGTCCGCTTCGGCGAGGTACCGATACAGCCCCCCGAGCATGGTGGTGGGTGGCGGGACCACCGCGGGCTTTCCCTGCAGTCGGCGCGCCAGGTTGATCCCCGCCAGCAGGCCGGTGCCCAGCGACTCGGTATACCCCTCCACGCCGGTCAGCTGTCCCGCGAAGAAGAGTCGGTCGTTGTCGCGCGCCGTCAGCCCGGGTCCCAGCGAAGCCGGGCTGTTGAGGTAGCTGTTGCGGTGAATGCTCCCGAAGCGCAGGAACTCCGCCTCCCGCAATCCCGGAATCGTGCAAAACACCCGCCGCTGTTCGGGGATGCGGAGCCGGGTCTGGAACCCGACGAGGTTCCACATCTGGCCGGCGCGGTCCTCCTGGCGCAGCTGCACCACGGCATAGGGTTCCTGGCCGGTCCGTGGATCGGGCAGCCCCACCGGCTTCATCGGTCCGAAGCGGAGCGTCTCACGGCCGCGGCGCGCCGCCTCCTCGACCGGCATGCACCCCTCGAAGTAGGGCACCTTGTCGAATTCGTGGGCGGTGAACTGGTCTGCCGAAAGCAGGGCGTCGATGAACGCCTCGTACTCGTCGCGCGTCATCGGCGCGTTGAGGTAGTCGTCGCCCGCGCCCTTCCCGTACCGCGACAAGGCGTACAGCCGGTCCCGGTCGAGCGACTCCGCCGACACGATCGGCGCAATGGCGTCGTAGAACGCCAGCGCGTCCGCCCCGAGGCGCTCCGCCATGGCCCTGGCCAGCGGCTCGGAGGTGAGCGGCCCGGTGGCCACGATCCCGACCTCCGGGAGCGTGCTCGCCTCCTCCCGAACCACGGTGATCTTTGGATGGCTCTCGATGCGCTCCTGCACCGCGGCGGCAAAGACCTCGCGGTCCACGGCAAGCGCACTCCCGCCGGGCACCCGCGCCGCGTCGGCGCACTCCAGCAGCATCGAACCGAGCAGGCGAAGCTCCGCCTTGAGCAGTCCATGCGCGTTGACGACTTCGACACTCTTGAAGGTGTTGCTGCAGACGAGTTCGGCGAGCCGGTCGGTCTGGTGGGCGGCGGTGCGGACCACCGGACGCATTTCAACGAGGGTGACCGCAACGCCGCGCTCGGCGAGGGCCCAGGCCGCTTCCGAGCCGGCCAGCCCTCCACCGAGAACGGTTACGGTCATTTTGACGAGGCCTTCTTCTTGGTCCGACGCTTCTTCCGGGGGCCGGACGCGCGCTTGGCGGCCAGGATTTCGATCGCCTCGGCGGCGGTGAAGGTGGCCGGATCACTGCCTCGGGGCAACGAGGCGCTGATGTCGTCGTGCTTCACGTACGGCCCGTACTGCCCGTCGTACAGCCCGATGGGCTGCTCGTCGTCGGGATGCCGGCCAAGAATCCGGATCGGGGCCGCCGCGGCGCGGCGGCCTCGGCCCTGCTTCGGCTGGGCAAGCAGTTCAAGCGCCCGCGGCAGCGTGATGCCCAGGACCGTGTCCTCGCCCTTGATGGACCGGTATTCCTTGCCGTCCTTGCCGAGATCGTGGACCACGTACGGCCCGAACCGCCCGAGTCCCGCGTGGACCGACCGGCCCGACTCGGGATGTTTCCCGAGCAGCCGCGGCAGCGCCAGGAGCCCGAGCGCCTGCTCCATGGTGACCTGATCCGGGGTGATGCCCTTCGGCAGGCTGGCCCGCTTCGGCTTGGGCTCGCCTTCGACCACTTCGCCGAGCTGGAGGTAGGGTCCGTACTGCCCGGTGAGCAGGAAGATCTTCTGGCCGGTCTCGGGATGGATGCCGAGCGAATCGGGCCCCTCCGCCTTCTGACGGAGAATGTCCTCGATGCGCGCCTGGTCGATGTCCGCCGGCGCGATGTCCTTCGGCAGCGAGGCCCGGAGTTCCTCGCCCTTGGCGCCGGTCTCCACGTACGGGCCGAACTTGCCGATCTTGATCTTCGCATCGAGTCCCTCGAGGAGCAGCGTGCGCGCCTCGGTCGGATCGATCTGCTTTTCGTGCAGGAGCACCTGCTGCCGCAATCCGTCGGGACCGAGATAGAACTTGCGCAGGTAGGGCAGCCACTCCGCCTTCCCCTCCGAAATCTCGTCCAGCACGTCTTCCATGCCGGCGGTGAACTTCTCGTCCACCAGGTGCGGGAAGTGCTCTTCGAGAATGCAGGTGACCGCGAACGCGGTGAAAGTCGGCACCAGGGCCTGGCCCTGCCGCACGGCGTAATCGCGTTCGAGGAGGGTCCCGATAATGGACGCGTAGGTGCTGGGGCGGCCCACGCCGTCGGCTTCCAGCGCCTTGACCAGCGTCGCTTCGGTGTAGCGGGCCGGCGGCTGGGTCTCGTGGCGCACCGGTTCCACCGACTCGCAGGTGGGGCTGTCGCCCCGTTCGAGATGCGGCAGGATGACTTCCCGGTCCTCGAGTGCCGCCTCGGGGTCGTCGCTTCCCTCCACGTAGGCGCGGAGGAAGCCGGGGAAGTCGATCCGCTTGCCCGTGGCGCGGAAGGTGGCGTCGCCCACCTCAAAGGTGACCGACATCGACGTCTGCCGCGCGTCGGCCATCTGGGACGCCATGGTGCGCTTCCAGATCAGCTCGTACAGCGCCAGGTCCCGCCCATCGAGGCCGGTGGACTTCGGGTGACGGAATGCGGCACCCGCGGGCCGGATGGCCTCGTGAGCCTCCTGCGCGTTGGCGCTCTTGTTGGCGTAGCGGCGCGGCGCGTCGGGGAGGTACTCCTTGCCATAGAGCTCGGTCACCGAAGCGCGGGCCGCCGTCACGGCCTGGTCCGAGAGGTGCACCGAGTCGGTACGCATATAGGTGATGAAGCCCCGCTCGTAGAGCCCCTGGGCGGCCCGCATCGCGTCCCGGGCGCTGAGCCGCAGTTTGCGGTTGGCTTCCTGCTGCAGCGTCGAAGTCGTAAATGGAGGCGCGGGGCGCCGAATGCCGGGCTTCTCCTCGGTGGCGGACACCAGCCATGGCGCCTTGGCGGCCTTGGCCGCCAGCGCGGTGGCTTCCGTCTCGCCGAGCACCACCACATCCTTGCCCGCGAGCAGCTTGCCCGTCCGCTCATCAAAGTCCTTGCCGGTGGCAAGCTTTTTCCCGGCCAGCTGCACCAGCTCCGCCTCGAACGCCTGGCCGTCGTGCCGGAGCCCGGCGAGCAGATCCCAGTACGCCGCCGACCGGAAGGCGCGCCTTTCACGCTCGCGCACCACCAGCAGGCGCATGGCCACCGACTGCACCCGCCCCGCCGACAACCCGAAGGCAATCTTCTTCCAGAGGAGCGGCGAAAGGGTGTAGCCGACCAATCGGTCCAGGATCCGGCGGGTTTCCTGCGCACGGACCAGGCGATCGTCGATGTCACGCGGATTCTCGAGCGCCGCGGCAATCGCTTCCCGGGTGATTTCGTGGAAGACCATCCGCCGGACCGGAATATCCGGCTCCAGCAGTTGCAGCAGGTGCCAGGAGATGCTCTCCCCCTCGCGGTCTTCGTCCGTCGCGAGGAGGAGCTGGTCCACATCCTTCACGGCGGCCTTCAGCTCACGCACCACCGCCCTCTTGTCCGGCGACACCACATAGAGCGGCTCAAAGTCGTTGTCGACGTTCACGCCCAGCCGGGCCCAGTCAAACTCCTTGTACTTGGCGGGGATCGACTTGGCATCGCCGGGCAGGTCGCGGACGTGCCCCATCGAGGCCTCCACACGGTACCCGGCCGGGAGGAAGCCGCGAATCGTCCGTGCCTTGGTCGGTGACTCCACGATGACCAGCGTGGTGCCCGCCCCGGTACGGCTCGCGGTGCCCCTGGACTTGGCGGCCTTGGCCCTTTTCGCCGCCTTGGGCGCCTTTGCCTTTGGGGTGGCGGCCGACGTCCGGGCCTTCGGAGCCGCTGCCGCCTTCGCCTTGGGGGCGGGCGCCTTCTTCCCCGCCGCCTTCGGCGACGCGGACTTGGGCTTCGTGATCTTCTTCGACTTGGAACTCGCCATGGGCCTCAGCTTCACAAAGACAGAGTATTCCCGACAACCCCTAAAATCGGTTGCAACTAAGGACGGGCGTGACCGAATGGCAAGGCGGGGGGAGCAAATCCACCGGCGAGGGTGGCGTCAGGCGAAGCCGCCGCGACGGATCCACTCGACGATTTCGGTCGCGGCGGGCGCAGGGTCCGGGGCGTCATTTCCAATGGTCGCGTCCACCCGTTCATAGAACGGTTTCCGCTCGGCCAGCAGCGCATTCATCCGTGCCAATCCCTCGCCGCCCGCGAGGAGGGGGCGGACCGCCCCCTGCCCCGCCCGTTCCAACGCGATGGCCGGCGCAACCTGCAAATAGAAGAAGAGCGCCCGGTCGCGGGCCTCGTCGAGGTTGCCCGGCTGGGCGGCCCATCCCCCGCCCGGCGCAATGACGGAAGGAGCGGCGGCGAGCTTCTCGGCCGTCACCTCTCGCTCGACCTTGCGGAAGTGCGCTTCCCCGAACTCGCCGAAGATCCGGACCACCGGCATCCCCATCCGACGGATGATGGCCGCGTCCAGATCTTCGAATGGCAGGCCGAGGGCTTCGGCCACCAGCGGGCCCACGGTGCTCTTCCCGGAGCCCGGCAGGCCGACCAGGATGACGTGGCGGTCCATCACGGCATGCTCCGCCTGGCAGCAAGCGCCATCAGATATCCGTCGACGTTGCGGCGCATCTCGCCGAGGGAGTCACCGCCGAATTTTTCGAGCATGGCATCGGCGAGGACGATGGCGACCATCGCCTCCGCCACGACCCCCATGGCCGGCACTGCGGTGACATCGGAGCGTTCGCTCTGCGCCGCCGCCGGCTGTCCCGTGGCCAGGTCCACCGTCGGCAGGGGGCGCATCAGGGTGCTGATCGGCTTCATGGCCACCCGCACCGTGAGCGGCTCCCCGGTGGTCATGCCACCCTCCAGGCCTCCCGCGTGGTTGGTCTGCCTGGAGTACCCTACGCGCACACCGGCACCCCGCACCGGCTCCGTCAGGATCGAGTCGTGCACCGCCGAGCCGGGGCGCCGCGAGGCCTCGAAGCCGAGCCCGATCTCCACTCCCTTCACCGCCGGAATCGACATCAGGAGCCCGGCCAGCCGACCGTCGAGCTTACGGTCGTAGCTGACGTGACTGCCGAGCCCTGGCACCACGCCCGTGGCCACGACCTCGACCTCACCGCCCAGGGTGTCGCCGGCGCCCTTCGCCTCGTCGATCCGGTGCATCATCGCCGCCTCGGCCGCGGAATCGAGCACCCGGACGGTGGAGCGGTCGGCTGCCGCATTGAGCGACGACGGGAGGGGATGGGGAGCTTCTGCGCGAATGCCGCCGAGCGCAACCACGTGACTGCCCAGCTCGACTCCAAACTCCTCGAGGAGTCGCCGGGCGAGGGCACCCGCGGCGACCCGCGCCGCCGTCTCGCGGGCGCTGGCGCGCTCGAGAATGTCACGTGCGTCGCTGCGGTCATACTTCAGGACGCCGACGAGGTCGGCGTGGCCGGGACGCGGACGGGTCACCTGGCGGCGGCGCGACGTGCCGGGCGTCCCCTCGGGGTCCATCACGTCCTGCCAGTTGGCCCAGTCCCGGTTGGCGATCTGCATCGCGATCGGGGAGCCCAGGGTTTCGCCGGCACGGATGCCGGCCAGCCATTGGATCTGGTCCTGCTCGATCTGCATCCGGGCGCCACGCCCGTATCCCTGCATGCGGCGGGCGAGCTGCGCGTCCACAAACGAGGCGGCCACCGGCAGTCCGGCCGGCAGCCCCTCCACGATGGCCACGAGGGCCGGTCCGTGCGATTCGCCCGCGGTCGTGAATCGAAAGTGCACGAGGTGTCCTGTCCTGCCGGCCGCGGTGCGCGCGACCGGGAAAAACGCATGAGCCCGACACGGGTCGGGCTCACGGGTGGTGGATGGCTGCGCGGCTGGGCCGCGCGGTAATCCGCCTAGAAGTTGTCGTCCAGGATGCGCGGGGTGACCAGGATGATCAGGTCCCGGCGCGATTCCTTGTTGCTGCTGAAGGAGAAGAGCGGGCCGAGGAGCGGGAGCCGCGAGAGCATCGGGATGCCCGAGCGGGTCTTGTTGACCTCGGTGACTGTCAGCCCGCCGATGACGGCGGTCTGGCCGTCGGCAACGAGGAGCTGGTTGTCGGCCTGCTGCGTCTCCACGATGAAGCCGAGTTCGCGGTCGGCCACGGGGCGCACCGCGGACCGCTCGGTGTGCAGCTTCATGGTGACCTGGCGGTCGTCGGTCACGTGCGGCGTCACGATGAGCTTGATACCGGTCTGCTTGAACTGCACCGTGGACTGCGCGGCGACGGTTCCCGACCCGTAGTCGATGATGCGGACCGGGGTCTCCTCGCCGACGAGGATGTTGGCTTCGCGATTGTCCATCGTGTTGATGGTCGGCTCGGCCTGGATGTCGGCGAGTTCGGTCTGCTCGAGCGCACTCAGGAAGACGGTGAAGTCGAAGTTTCCGATGGCGGTGGACCAGACCAGGTCGAGCGCCGGCTGCGAGATGCTGGCTTCGGCGTTGCCGACCGCGGCGAGCGAGTTGCCGCCGAGCCCGACAACCGTGGTGTTCGGGTCATAGGTGTCGCCCGGATTGTTCGGGTCAGGCCGCGACACGAGGCTGTTGTAGAAGGTCGACTGGCTGCCCAGGTCGTACTTGAGGCCGAGCTCATCGAGGCTGGTACGGTTGACGTAGATGATCTTGGCCTGGATCGCCACCTGCGGCGTCCGGATGTCGAGGCTGCGGGCGAAGTTGGCGACGGTCGAGACCCGGCTCCGCGTGTCCGTGATGATCAGCGAGTTGGACGCGGTGTCGGGGAAGACCTTGCCCCGGCCCTTGGTCAGGATGCCGTCGAGGTTCTTCGACATCTCCTTGGCCCGGGCGTAGTTCATCCGCACCACGACCGTCTCCAGGGGCTCGAGCGAGTCGAGCGCCGAGAGGGCGACCGGGGAGTCCACGCGGATGATGCCGCCGGGCAGCTCCGTGGCGGAGAGGCCCTGCGTGGCGAGGACGGCGTAGAAGGCTTCCGTCCACGGCTGGTTCTTGATCTCGGCCGACACCTGGCCGGCGATGTCGCGACCGAGGATGATGGAGCGGCCGCTGAAGGCGGCAAAACCGGCCACCACGTCGGCGATCGACGCATTGTCCCAGGTGACGGTGATGCGGGGCTCGTCGCCCGACGCCGCCGGCTTATAGGAGGCGGTGGTCACTTCGGGAGTCCCGGCGGGACGCGCCGAGGCCGGGCGGGACGCCGGCGCCGCAAACTCGCCGGGGGCCGCGCTGGACCAGGCCAGGAAGGGCCGCTCGGCGCCGAACGAGATGCGAATCTCGCTGGCGCTCTGGTCGATGGTGTATTCCTTGACCGCGTCCAGCTCGACCACCACCCGCACCGTCTGCGCGGAGTACTGGCCGGTGCGGACGTTCAGGACGCCACCACGATTCACGCCGTCGTAGCTGCCGAGCGAGCGCGCGTCGATGGTGACCCCGGTCAGGTCCACGACCAGACGGGCAGGGTCCTTGAGGATGAAGTCCTTGAGCTGGACGGCACCGGAGAAGGCGATGACGACCTCGGCGCGACCTGGCGCGGAGACGACACTGACGCCGGTGACCGACCCAGGGTCGGAGACGTCGGCTCGGGCGGGCGAGGCCAGCCCCATGAGCGCGACGGCAAGGGCACAGCTGAGTACTCGGGTCATGGCGTCTCTTCCTCCCGCTTGGTCAGCGACAGTGTTTCCTGCCGCTCGAAGCCGAAATCCTCGACAATGAAGACCACATCCTTCTGACGAATCTGCGCCACCTTCAGGCGCCCCAGCTGATCACCGACCCGCAACTTGAACCGGCGGTCATTGGTCCGGTCGCGCAGGAGCGCGACGCTGTTGCTGTTGTAGGCCAGGTCCTGATAAATGCCGACCAGCATCAGGTCGGGGAGCTCGGGGCCAGAGGTGGCCATGTCGAGCAGTGACTCAAAGGGATCCCGGCTGCCGCCGCGGTAGGCGAACGTCTCGCGCTGGGCCATCGGGCCCGAGACAGAGGCGCTGTCGGCACGCGCGGCCGCGATGCGGGCGGCCTCGGCGGAATCCGCCTGGGCGGTTTGGGCGTCCACCATCGGCGCGGGTGCGGCGTCGGGGGCGGCAGCGGCCGGCGCCTCGGCATCCCCGCCACAGGCGGCGAGTGCGAGGGCCAGGCAGAGGTGCAGCCCGATGCGATCAGGTGCCACTGTTCGCTCCTTCCGGCTCGGCGGACTTCACGAAGGTCCGGATCTGGAACTTGGCTTCGAGGAGCGCGCCCGTCGTGTCGCCCAGCACCTTGGCGGAGTTCATCGCGGCCGGCGCCATGGTGACGCCCTGCGGGACGATGATCCGCGGCAGCGAGGCGATGTCGGCCAGGAATTCACCGATTTCGTCGTAGTGCCCGAGAATGGACATGTTGTACGTGTAGGTGTTGAACGGCGCCGGGCCGGGTTGCTCAGGAAGCGGCACCACCTGCGCCAGGTTCACGCCGCGGATCTTCGCGCGGGTGGAGATGGCGTCGAGGAGATTCGGCACCTCGTTCATTTCCGGCACCATCTGGCGCAGGAGGGCGAGGCTGGCGCGGTGACTGTCGAGCTCCTTGCGCAGATCCTCCGCCGTGCCCTTGGCGAGTTCCCGCTTGGCGCTGTCGGTCTGGGCCTGGACGGCGTTCAGCGTGTCCTGCATCGCGACGACGTGCGCCTCGCGCGCCTGGATGCCGTCGATGCCGAGCATCTCGATCCCGGCGCCGGAGTAGAGCATGTAGCCGATCAGTCCGGTCAGGACGATGGCCAGCACCGGCACCTTGTTCTGGTCGTTGATGAGTGCCATGGCGCGGTTACCTCACCGACTGGCTGAGGGGCACGGTCCGGATGTAGGCGGAATCCGCCTTGCGGAACGCGGCCCGGATCGAAAAGGCGGTCACGGGGCGGTCGTCCTGGATGACCGTCTGCGCCGAGACCGGCTGGACATTCGAGATCCAGGGCGAGGCTTCCAGCTGGCGCAGGAACCGGGTAAAGGCCTGCACGTCGACCGTCCGGCCGTTGATCTGCAGCTGCATTGGCGGCGGCACCGCGTCGGCCGGCATGGTGTCGCCGGGAGAGCCGGGGACGACCGGCACGGGGGCGGGGCCGGCGGCGCCGAGGTCCACGAGCCAGGTGTAGGGCGGCAGCGCGCGGGTGACCTCGTCCATCACGTGGGGCCACACGTAGCGCTCGCCGTCGACCTGCTGCAGCACCTGGATCTGCGACACCAGCGAGTCGCGGATCAGCTCGACCTTGCGCTTCTGGGCCACGAAATTCCGGAAGCGGTCGTTTTCGGCGCGCGCCTGTTCCAGCTGTGGCTCGAGGGCGCCAAGGTCGCTCCCGGTCTTGAACCAGGACCAGCCCAGCCAGAGCACGGCCAGCAGGACCACGCCCGCGGCGACCAGCGGGAGCGGATCCCGCATCCGTTCGCGGAGTCCGGACAGTTGCGCCTGCAGCCCGGCAAACGGCGATCCGCCGCGCGCGCGCTTCTGGCCTGGACGAAGGTTGATTTCAATCATGAGGCGTCGGTCCGGGTCTCGGGGCTCACGCCGCGGTCCTGAGGGCCAGGCCCACGGGCAGCATCAACAACGGGGCGACCTCATCCAGCGACAGGGTGTCGAACACGCCCTCGGCCACCTGCAGGCGCTCGAGCGGGTTGGCAGCCTGGACCGGCAACCGGAGCCGGTCGGCCAGGATGCGATTGAGCCCGGGGATACGGGACCCGCCACCGGAGGTAAAGATCCGGGCGAGCCCGCTCGCCGAGCGGCTGGATGACTGAAGGAACGCGGCCGCGCGCTCGATGCCGACGGCCAGCTCCTCGCCACGCGAGGCCAGCAGCGGCTCGAGCGCTTCGTTCCGCTCGAAGCCGCGGAGGAGCTGGTCGGCCTCGTCGGCGGACATGTTCCGTTCCCGCTGCAGGTCCTCGCGGAAGCGACGGGTCCCGATCATGATGTCGCGCGTCAGCACCGGCACACCCTCGTCGAGGATGTTCACGTTGGTCATTTCATGCCCGATGTTGACCAGGCCGACCACGCCGTGCATGGCGTCGGGATAGTTGAGTTCAAAGGCGTTGTGCAGGGCAAAGGCGTCGACGTCGATGACGCTCGCCTCGAGCCCGACATCGGCAAAGAGGGACTGCTTGGTCTCGACCAGCTCGCGCTTGGCGGCCACGAGGAGGACAGACATCTGGAGCCCCTCGCCCTCGGGGTCCAGGATCTGGAAGTCGAGCTCGACGTTGTCCATATCAAAGGGGACGTGCTGCTCGGCCTCCCAGCGGATCTGCTCGCGGGCCTCGCCCTCCTTCATGCGGTCCATCGAGATCTTCTTGATGATCACGTCGCGCCCGCCGACAGCCGTCACCACCCGCTTGGCCTTGATGCCCGCGGAGGAGAGGAGGCCCCGGACGGCGTCAGCCACGATTCCTGGGTCCATGACCTCGCCCTCGACGATGGCCCCGTCCACCACGGACGTGAACGCCACCTTCGTGAGCACCGGCTCGCCCGAGGCGTGATCAATGACGACGAGCTTGATGAGCCCGCTGCCAATGTCGAGGGCGACCGTGGTCCGTTTCCGACCAAAAAGAGCCATAGGTGCCTGACGCGGTAAAAGGGGAGTAAGGTAGGCTACGCTACCATCCGACCCGAAATTTGTCAAGCTAGTAACTTGCTTGAGGTCATACGGAACAAGCTGTTGCTCGATGCGAAGTTATGCGCTCCGGCACCGACCCAAGGAGGTGGGGTCAACTGCCCCGCGGACTGCCCTTCCCTCCTGGAGGGCGGCTCCAAATCCCGTTCCGGGAAGGAGTTGCCCACCGCCCTCTCGGGCAACCGATGTGCCAAAAGATTCACACCACACTTAACATCTCTGTTATCAATCACTTAACTCATGGCATCTCGACCACTAAACCCCCGGCCTCGGGCAGGGTGCAATCGCTTTCGCAAGGAAAGTGGTGGGATGCGGGAGCGGGTTCGGGGCCGGGCAGCGGGGCAGCAGGGCAGCAGGGCAGCAGGGCAGCAGGGCGAACGTAACGGCCCCCTCTCCCGGAGGGAGAGGGGGCCGAGATGGGGCGGACGGCGACGCGCTATGACCCGCAGGCCTCTGCAGGCGGTTGGTTGGCGCCGGCGACCGGCGTCGGGAAGGGGGGCGCACCTGGTATAAGCGAGGGACAGAAGGGCATCCAGTCGAACGGCGGCCCTTTGTTGATGCTGAAGACCATCAGTTCGATCTCCGACGTCATCACGTCGTTGTTGGTCATCAGCGCCAGCTGGCGCTCGGCCTTGTCCACCTGACCCTGAATCATGGCGCGCTGGGAGGCCGGCATCGCGGCAATCTGCCGTTTCAGCTTCTCCATGTCGGCCTGGGCCTTTGCCATCTTCTGCTGCTGCTTCGGGTCGAGTTGTGACCCGGCCATGAGCCCTGAAATTCCCATCATCCGGCGGCGGGGCTCGTACAACGGTCCGACCTTGGCGTAGTCCCACTGATTGAGCTCGATCTTCATGGGCACTGACTGACCGTCCTTCTCCATGGTGCCGGCCACCCGAAGCTGGAGTTGGACAAATTCCACCGTGTCGATCCAGACACTGACCTTGTTCACCACGAAAGTGGCTTCGCCGACCTGCTGGGGCGGGAGATCGGAGAGCCCGTCGGCGACCAGGAGGTAGGCGCGCCGTCCCCCGAAGACCGTGTGCGTGCCCTGCAACGAGGCACGCTGGGCAAACTGCGCCGCGTCGAAGTAGGCAGCCGTGGCCTCGGCACGCCCATCGCCTTCCTGGTAGGTGGCCGCGGCATCGAGAAAGGCGGTGGCTCCGCCCACCATCTCGTCCATCGCGCCGGCAGGCATCATCTGGCCGACTGGGGTACCGATCAGCTTTGCGCTGAGCGGGCCGGCCATGATCCCGATGGCCTGGCTCATTCCCGCCGCCATCCCCTGGGGATCCATCCCCGCGGCCTGATTGCGCGGATCGCGCTGCTTCCACTCGCTCATTGGGACGACGCGGAAGAACTTGGCCATGGTGCCCTCAGGCGCGAATTCCTCGTAGTAGAACGGCGCCTCCATCCCCCCCTGCACCTTCTGGATGATGACGTAATTGTGGACGCCTGCCATCCGTTCCGCCTGCTTGCTGGCGACCGTGGCGAGGATCTCCTGGGCGTCCTGGATCGGGAGGGGCGAAAGGGCCGTCGCGGCCAGGAGCAGAATGGGAGAGAGCATGGCCTGCTCCTCAGTCGAAGAACTTGGTATAGAGGTTTCCGAGGCTGACCGTTTCGTTCTTGGTGCCACCAGTACTCGGGTAGATGAACGCCTTCTCGTTGCCACCATAGGAGATCACGAAGCGGTACTGCCGGACATAGGAACAGCCGAGGTTGGCGTTGACGACCGTGGACCAGCTCTTTCCGGCGTGCACGAACTGGTTGGTGCCCCAGAGCTTGCTCCAGGTGCCGTATTGGGGCGAGAGCGCGGGTTTGGCACGCACCTGGGATGTATTGGAAATCTTCAGGTTGCTCGTGCCGGTGTTCTTGGCGGTAATCGTCAGGTTGCAGCCCGCCGAACCATCCGGCAGCGTGACCGGGTGGACCGCCGTCACGCCGACAAGGGGCTGCTCACTGCGCTGTGCGATGGACACACCCATTCCGCCCGCCACCGTCAGCGCCGCCGCCAATCCGACGGCCGCTGCAAGTTCGATTCGCATGTTGGTCTCCTGGATTGTGCCGACACCGGTTCATGTTCGCACCCCCTGAACGCAGTTTGAGGGTGGAGTCCGCCACCGGGGCGTGCTAGTCACCCACCCGCACCAGGTCCACCCGCCGATTCTGCGCCTTCCCTTCCGGGGTGTCGTTGCTGGCCACCGGCTTGGTCTCCCCAAAGCCCATCGCCTCGAGACGTGCCGCATCGATGTTCATTTCCGTCACGAGATACGCCATGACCGCCTGGGCGCGCCGCTCGGAGAGGTCCTGGTTGAATTCCGTGGTGCCGTCGCTGTCGGTGTGCCCCTCGATGGCAATGCGAAGCTCGGGGTTCCCTTGCAGCATCATGCCGATCTCGAGCAAGGTCGGGGTCGACTCGGGACGGATCCGCGCGCTGTTCGTCGCGAAGAGCACTCCCTGCGTGCTGACCCGACCCTCTTCGACCAGCCGGTCATAAAGGTCCTTGCCCCCGCCGGCCACCCGCACGGGTCCGATCAGGATAGGATGGTCAGGCGCCGCTGACCCGACGGCCATGAAGAGGGTGTCGCTGCGGGGAAAGACGGCATTCGGCACGTTGGCCACGCGCCGTTCCCCGAGATAGACCTTCATGTGATCGCCGTCCGCCATCACCCGGACCGAGGCGATCACATCTCGCGTCGCACCGGCCCCCACGGTGGTCAGCACCTCGGGCCCCGCCCCCCCGACCGGCATGATGCCCGCGCGCGTCATGGCCACGGCCACCGCGGAGCCCTGGTAGGAGCGTGCGGGTCCCAGAAAGGCCCGACCCGGCATCATCCGGGCGTAGCCGTTGCCGTGCGTGATGTTCACGCTGTATTCGATCGTGAACTGCTCCGGCAGCGTTTCCGGCAACGGAATGGCGAAGATGCCGGACGACGTGGCCCGCAAGTAGCGCATCCCCTCGATATCCACGATCTCGAAGTTCCCCTGGCTCAGCACGAACCGGCGGGGAAAGTCACCGACCACGTCGCGGGTGTAATCGTCATAGAAGAGAATCTTGTCGCCGGGCTGGAAGTCGTAGTTGGCCCAGGCGCCCTCACCTGGCCGGGCAACGCCGCCGGACTGCTCGGCGATGCGCGCCCCTTCCTCCGGGTCGGACACGGGCTTCCCCTTCTTGTCGAGCAGTACCTCCCCGTCGTCATCGGTCAGGACCACGTCCTTGCCCGACTTCTCGGCGGAGTTGATGCACTGGAGATTGTCGAAGGCACACTGCACCGAGCCCCGGACGATCTTGTCCACCTGGCTGTTGGTTTCTGATTCCGCCGCCTGCTTGACCGTCTTCTTCAGGTTCTTGAAAAACTGCGCGTCGGCGCGAGCGGGGGAGAATGCGAGCGCGAGGAGGATCAGAGCGATCCCCGCGGCGAGGGGCGGGCGCCGGGTCGAGAGCATCGGATGTCTCCTTGCGTGACGGTAATGCGAAGGGTCCTTCCCTATCCTGAACGGATTGGGAGGACGATTCCCGCCACGGGGATCCGGCCCCGACAGGTTGTGGGAGAGGGACCTGCGAGGGCCTACGGGTTGGAGCCTGGCGTGCCGGTGAGAAGGGCGAGCGCGTCCCGGCATTCGGCCTGGTGTTCCGCCCGGACCCCCTCGATGCGCGCGATCCGCTGGACCGCGGAATCGAGCAGGAGGTGCGCGGCGGTGGTGTCACCCTGCAGCAGCCTGGCCCGCCCGACGCGGCAGTCCGCCATGATGGCTGCCGGATGTCCCGTAGGCACCTTGCCCCTCAGGATGTCGGCTGCCCCCGATGCCACCCGCTCGGCCGCCACCCCGTTGCCACCCTGGAGCAGGATTTCCGCCCGGGTCAGCATCGGGAAGGCGACGACATAAGACCCGGGCGGCATGACGCGCCGGTAGATCCGCTCTGCCTCCCGGGCCAGCGAGTCGGCCTCCCGGTAACGTCCCTGTTCGGCGACGGCCACCGCGAGGTTCTGGTACCCAACAGCGACCAGGGAGTTGTCCGGACCATACTTGCCGAGCTTGACCTCGAGGAGCTCCCGGTAGATCCCCTCGGACTCGGCATGCCGCCCCGCGTTGGTCATCAATACGCCGAGGTTGTTCCGCACTGCCATCGTGAAGTTGTGGTCCGCTCCCAGGCGCTGGTCAAAGATTGCGACCGCCCGCTCCATCATCTCGACGGCCGGCGTGATCTGACCGCGCGTGCCAAGCGCCTGCCCCAGCGTGTGCGCGGCCATGGCGGTGCCGACCGCATCGGGGCCGTCTTGCCGCTCGAAGATGGCCAGCGCCTCACGCGCCGCCGCTTCGGCCTCCTCCAGTCGATTGACGGCGCGGTAGTCGTCGGAGAGTCGCCGCAGCGCCTCCCCCATCTGCGCGCTGTTGGTGGACCGGAGCAGGGCCACGCCCTCTTCCGCCAGCGCGATGGCGGCCACTGGGTCTCGATTGCGCTCCAGCATCGCGAGGGCAAGGAGGGCCTTGCTCTCTCGCTCGGCATCGACCGGCGTCCGCCCGCGCTCCACCCTCAGGCGCCGCACCAGCAGCTGCCTGGAGGAGTCGTACTGGGTCTTGCCGCCGAGCAGGTAGGCCAGCTCCCCGAGATCGTCCGAAAATTCAGCCGAGACCGTATCACCGATGGCGAGCCGGAGCGCGACGGCGTCGCCGATGGCCGACGTGGCCGAGGCGGTCTGGTCCAGTTTCGAGAAGACGGCACCGATGGCGGAGAGCAGGTCGGCCTGCAGTTCCGGTTCCGCCGCGAATTCGTCTCGTACCCTGGCTTCGCCGATCTGGAGCGCCTCCACGACGGTGATGCTGCGCCCCCGTTCCGGATCCGCCGGAGACAGCGGATCGGCGCTCTCGAAGAGATCCACGAGGAAGGCCTGGGTTTCCTGCGCCCGGCGCGAGGCGGTGGTCGCGATGTCCCGCTCCCGTTCCAGCCGGCGGTTGTGGCGGATAAGCATGCCGACGAACAACAGGGCAGCGAACAGGGTCATTGCGACGCCGGGCAGGAAGGTCGGGTGCCGGCCGATGAACTTGCGCGCCCGGTACGCGACCGACTCGGGGTGCGCCACGATCGGAAGCCCCTGCAGATGCCGACGGATATCGGTCGCGAGGTCGCTCGCCGACGTATAGCGCTCGTCGGGCCCGAGGCGAAGCGCCGTGCTGACGATGATGTCGAGGTCGCCCCGCAGCTCCCGGGCGAGGCGCGCGGGGGTGGTGCCCCGGTGGGCCGCGCGGGACTCCGGGACCGGCGTCTTCATCACGGCGAGCTCGGCGGTGCGGCTCGGCCGGATGGGCGGGTCCCACGAGTTGGAACTGCGTGGCTCGGGGCGGACCCCGGTGAGCAGTTCCCGCAGCAACAAGCCCAGCTGGTACACATCGGTGGCGGTGGTGATCCGCCCACCCTCCAGCTGCTCCGGGCTCGCGTAGGTAGGGGTCAGCGGCCGCCCGCCGACATCCGTCTCGCCGCCATCCGTCTCGAGCAGCTTGGCGATGCCAAAGTCCAGCAGCTTCACCCGGCCATCCGCGCCGACCAGAATGTTCGAGGGCTTGATGTCCCGGTGCACCACGAGCTGGCGGTGGGCCGACTGCACGGCGTCCGCGACTTCCAGGAAGAGCCGGAGTCGCGCCCGAACGCCCAGCCGATGCTCATCGGCCCAGGCGGTGATGCGCGTTCCTTCCACCAGTTCCATCACCAGGTACGGCCTGCCATCAGCGGTGGAGCCGCCGTCGAGGAGCCGCGCGATGTTCGGATGGGAGAGCGAGGAGAGAATCTGCCGCTCGACGAGGAACCGACGAACCAGGTCGTCGGTGTCGAGTCCTCGCCGGAGGACCTTGAGGGCCACACGCTGCTGGTAGGTGCCGTCTGATCGCTCGGCCTCGTACACGGTGGCCATCCCGCCCCGGCCGAGGTGCCGAATGATCCGATAGCGATCGACTTCCGTGCCCGGTGCCAGTGCGCCGGCGTCATCCGCGGCGTCTCCGGCCGCGAACGCCCCGAGCACCACGGGGTCCGAGGGAGATGTCACGCGGCCGGAATCGGACTCCAGGCGCTCGAGGAGTCGTAGGACCAGGTCACGCAGCGCCTCGTCGCCCTGTGCGGCACGGCGGACGAACGCGACACGCTCCGAGGCCGGGCGATCCAGCGCCTCCGCCAGCAACCGGTCGACGTCGTCCCAGCGCTCCCAGAGCAGCGGGCTATCGGCCGTCATCTCCCGCCAGCGATTCGAGCAGGTAGGCCTTGGCGCGCGTCCATTCCCGCTCCACTGTCCGGGTTGAGGTGTCCAGCACGACCGCCACTTCGTCCATGGTCAGCCCCCCGAAGAACCGGAGCTCCACCACGCGTGCCATCCGGGGATTGTGCTTTGCGAGCCGCTCAAGGGCCTCGTCCACACCGAGCACGTCCTCGAAACCCTGGTCGGCGCCAACCGTGCCTTCGACGAGCTCGACACGGATCGCTCCGCCCCCGCGTCGCTGGGCCTGGGTGCGCCGGGCGTGATCCACGAGGATGTGACGCATCGCCTTCGAGGCGAAGGCATAGAAGTGTGCGCGGCTCTGCCATGCGCCGCCCTCACTGCCAACCAGACGGAGAAAGACCTCGTGAACCAGCGCGGTCGTGGCGAGGTCACCGCCACCGCCCGCCATCAGGCGCCGGTGCGCAATGGCCCGCAAGTCATCGTAGGCGAGCGCCACGAGCTTCGGAAACGCCTCTGCGTCGCCTTCACTCCACTGGCCGAGGAGGTTCGTGATCGTCTGCGGGTCGGTCGTCATACTCGCAACCTACGCCGCGCCAGCACCTCGGCAAGGCAGCCGCTCTGTGTCCTTGAACGGGATTTGTGATGGGGTTCCGCCATGGCGGCGGGGCCGGTAGGCCGGGAGGCAGGTAACAACGACCCCCGCTCCCGGAGGGAGTGGGGGTCGGGGGTGAGGCGGCTCGCAGAACGCAGCGAGACTGCGGGACGTGCCTACGGAACGAGCGTGAAGTCCACTCCGGTCACCGCCTGAGCATTCCCCACCATCACGCTGTCGATGGTCTCGGTCTGGAACCCCGTCGCGCTGGCCGAAACGGTGTACATCCCCGGTGCCAGGAAGCGGATGACATACGCACCGGTCAGCGTATCGGCCGCCGCCGTGGCAACGGTGTCGGCCCCCTGGATTGCAAAGAGGCCGGCTCGGCTCGTGTCAGGCAGGACCGTGCCCGCAATCGAGCCCGCGATATTCATGACGGTCGCGTGGAGGACCGGCTTGAAGGACGCAGACTTCGGTCCGCCCGGAGGACCCTGGAAGACGAAGCTCCGGGAGACGTCGAAATCGACCAGCAGAATGGTCTCACCTGGCACGACCCGCACATTCCCCAGATTCACTTTCAGCCCGGAAGTCGAGCCGCTCGGCACCTTCATGAGGGCGGAGTTGCTGCCACTGGTGAAGGTTACAGGGTCCTTCAGGGTGACCCGCGCCGAATCCACGATCAGGCGAAGCTGGTTGTAGTTGCCGACCGGAATCTCGGCCGAGCCGAGGTAGGCCGTCACGCCATGCTGAAGATCAAGCAGATCGTAGGAAGCAGTGTCGCTGCTGATGACGTGGGATCCGTCGTCTCCAATCACCGACACACCCGATACCCAGATCATGGCGCTTTCGACCTCTTCGCCGGGGGCGTCTGCCAGGCGGAGGGTGAGGGTACCCATTTCCGCAGTCGAGGTGCCGCTGTCGCTGCAGGCGCCGAGCGCCAGGGAAAGGCCAACCAGGAGAAACGTCAAGCTGTTGAGGCGCATAGAATTACCCATCTCAGAGAGAGTGCCGAGGTCAATGCCCCGAATCTGGACTGCCGGGGCAAACCTGACCCATCAAGTATACCTCCAATCATGAGGCAAGGCTGTGCGGAGGCGCACAAGCTCCGCAAATCGGCAAGCAGGTTGGCGCATGGGAAACGCTGCCCGATTTCCCCTTGATTCAGTCGTACAATTGCACCCACCCGCGAGATTGAAGTTGCTCAAACCTGGGCACCGTCGAGCCCGTCGGTGTGACGATCCTCCCGAGCAGTCCCAGCCGCCGTCTCGCCAGCACCTCCCCTGCCCCATCCAGCCGTTCCCCGGTGGACTGCAGCAGCACGACGGAGCCAGTGAGCCGGGTCATTGTCGTTGCAAACCTGGTCCGATCGCCGACGATCCCTGGGCCTGACTGCGGAGCCCGGAGGGGGGCACTTCCAAACCCGCCAGCCACCGACGCCGCGGCGGCGAGTCCCGATTCCGCGGCCTCGAATGCTTTGGCCGCGAACCCCACGTCCATCGCGCTCCGAAATTCGCGGCGGGCGATGCCGAAGGCACTGAGCGAGAGGAAGCCCAGCACCGCGAGGACCACGACTACCAGCAGGAGCCCGAAGCCGCGCTCATCGACTTGGCCCACGCTCGCCCCCGTCCTCATCACCGGACGTTCCGAAGAAAGAGCCGGGTCGAGACCGTCTCGGCAATGAACGCTTTGGGCCCCCCGCTCCAGCCAATGGCCGCGCGCCTTTCGCTGGCGCCGACCAGCGTGATGCGGATGCTGCGCACAGCCGCTGGATCGCCGACAGACGCTCCGGCATGGTCGAGGTACTCGAACGACAGCCCGTCGCCGTCCAGCGGACCTGCCAGCGGTTGGATGGGCTCTCCCCCGCTCACCGACGCCAAGCCAAGCCATCGCTGGCCGCCCGACGCATACTCCGCCAGACGGAGCACCTCGAAGGTGCGCACCAGGCCACCGACGACGATGCCACCGGTCGTGCCGGAGGGGAGAAGTGCGGTGATGTCAGAGGTCTGCACCGCGATGGCCCGCAGGCCGGCGCACGAAGCCGAGCCAACGGCCAGCACCGGCAGGGTAACCCACCGGTCGTCGGTGGGGGTGGTTGAATCACCTTCGACAAAGAGCAGGAGGCTGTCCCGGCCGGGAGCGATGTTGCGGAGCCGGCTGAACGGGAGCGGTGGCGCATCCAGAATATGGATCTGCGAGGGCCAGACGGCGCACGTCACGCCAAAGCCGCGCGCCGCCCGAAAAGTGATGGAGTCGGGATCAAGGCGGAGAATGTCTGCGCCAGCCGCGTCGCTGCCGAGTTCCCGAAGTTCAGCGCGGGCGAGCACCATCCCGGCGCGCACTCCGGCCTGCACCGCGGCGTGCTCGGCCACGGCCACGGACTGCCGCCCGAGGGCCAGTGAAGTCCGAAGGACGGCGGCGGTGACCAGCGTCAGGAGCACGAGCGCAACGAGCAGTTCCAGCAGGGTGACGCCCCCGCGCGGACGAGCCATCAGGGACACCAGAGCGAGGCGGCCAGGGTGTCGGTGGCGCGCCCACCGGGAACTGGAACGGACACCTCGATCGACACCTCCTGCAGCCCACCGGCAGATGTGATGGTCCAACGGCGCGCGGTGCCATCGACCGATGAATCAACACCATCGAGGAGCGCCCGGCATGCGGCCGATCCCGTGGCCGCCTGGGCCCGGAGCGCCTCGAGTTGCGCGGTGGCCGCCTCCAATGTGCGCATCGACTGGCGGCCGCGGTGGACCATCCGGACCGTCAGCGCCGCCGTGCCAAGCAGCGCCCCGATCCCCGTGGTCAGGAGGAGGCTCGAGACCAGCACCTCGAGAAGGGTGAACCCCTGGCGGCCGATGGTTCGCATGCGACGACAGTAACTCGCCCCGGTCGGCGGCCCACAACGAAAAACGCGCACGGGGGATCCCATGCGCGCGGTCTTCACCTCACCCCCTGACCCCCTCTCCACCATGTGGAGCGGGGGAACGACCGACACTACTCGAGCCGATACCGCCGCAGCTTGTAGAAGAGCGTGCGAAGGCTGACACCCAGGAGGTCGGCCGCTTCACGGCGGCTGCCACCGCTGGCCTGCAGCGCCTGCTGAACCAGGTCGCGCTCCAGCGCCTCAACGCGGCCCTTGAGGAGCAGGTCACCGGGAGCAGCCGGGTGGTCGGTGGCATGTCCATGGCCGTTCCCATTGACGTTGCCGTTGCCGATACCGTTCCCGTTCACCGCCGGCGCCGCGCCGAAGAGGAACGAGTCGCGCTCGAGACGGCCGGACTCGCTGAGCACGGCCGCGCGCTCGACCGCGTTGCGCAACTCGCGCACATTGCCGGGCCACTTGTAGTGGCTGAGGTAGCTGAGGGCCTGCGGACTGAAGCTGATGGCGCGACCGAGGCGCTGCGCGGTGTGCTGGGCAAAATGGGCCAGCAGGGCCGGCACATCCTCCGGGCGGTCGCGCAGTGGCGGCACCTCGAGCTCCACGACATTCAGCCGGTAGTACAGGTCGTCGCGGAATTCGCCGGCGGCTCGTGCATCTTCGAGACGGCGGGCGGTCGCCGCAATGAGGCGCGCGTTGACCGGGCGGCTCTTCGATTCGCCGACGCGCCGGACCTCGCGCTCCTCGAGCACACGGAGCAGCTTGGCCTGGAGGCCGGCCGGCAGGTCGCCGATTTCATCGAGCAGCAGCGTCCCGTTGGTCGCTTCCTCGAACAGTCCCGCCCGCTCACCCGTGGCGCCGGTGAAGGCGCCCCGCGCGTGGCCGAAGAGTTCGGACTCCAGCAACTGCTCCGGGATGGCCGCGCAATTGATGGCCACGAACGGTCCCTCGGAGCGCTTGCTCATCCGGTGAATTGACCGCGCCAGCACTTCCTTGCCGGTGCCACTCTCGCCGGTGATGAGCACCGTGGTGTCGTGCGCGGCGACACGGCTGGCCAGCTCGAGGAGGTGACGCATCGAGGCGCTCTCGGCGACCACCTCGTCCTGCACCTGGCCTGCGCCGAGCGAGGCGCGCAGCGACTCCACCTCACGGCGGAGCCCCTCGCGCTCCTCGACCTTGCGCAGCGTCAGCAGGACTTCGTCGGGACGGAACGGCTTGTGGAGGTAGTCGTACGCTCCTTCGCGCATGGCGGCGATGGCGGCGTCTTCCGTGCCATAGGCACTCATCATCAGGAGAATCGCATCGCCGCCGGCGGTGCGGTATTCACGCAGGAACTCCAGGCCGTCCATGCCGGGCATGCGCACATCGGAGAGGATGACATCCGGCTCGACTTCCGGGGCGCGCGCCAGGGCACGCCGAGCGTCTCCCTCGGCGGTCACCTCGTGACCGGCCTCGGAGAGCAAGAGTCCCAGCGATTGCCGAAGACCCGGATCGTCGTCAACTACCAGAATGCGCATCAACCGCCTCTGCCTGTGGCAGGAATACTTTAAAGACAGCCCCGCCCTCGCGGGCGCGGTCGACCCAGACTACTCCCCCGGCGTCATGCACAGTCCGCGCCACAATGGCCAAACCAAGCCCCGTGCCCTTCCCGGGGTCCTTGGTGGTATAGAAGGGGTCGAAGATGCGTTCTCGCTCATCCTCGGGGACACCAGGCCCCTCGTCGGCCACGTAGAGCAGCCCCCCGGCCGTGCCCGCAGGGAGGTCCGGCCGCCAGGGACGCCGACCAGCCGCTCCAGGGCGGTCCGGGGCCCCCCCTGCCCCATTCCCGTCCCCCGCCCGGTGCTCTGGCACGTTGCGAGGAACAAAGGTTTTCGGCACGGCCCCCACCCAGATGCGCCCCCCCTCGGGGGAGGCATCCCGGGCATTGAGCACCAGGTTGACCAGCACCTGTTCCAGCGCCTTCCGGTCGCCGCGCACGGGGTGGAGCGAATCGCTCACCTCCAGGACGATCTCGTGCGCTTTGAGCGCGCCCTGGTCGCCCAGAAACCCCACGACATCCCGGGCCAACTCGGCGAGCGAAGTCGCGCCCGAGGGCGCACCCGGGCGCGCGTAGTCGAGCAACCCTTCCACGATCCGGTCCATCCGCGCCACTTCGCGCCGCATGCCGTCGACGAGGGCGGCATCGGCCCCGCGCTGGCGGAGCACCTCGACATAGGTGCCGAACGCGCCGAGGGGATTCCGGATTTCGTGCGCGACGCCGGCGGCGAGGCGCCCCACCCCGGCCAATTTTTCAGCGCGTACCGCCTGGCTCTGCACGTCGAGCAGCTGCTCGGCCATCGAGTGGAAGCGATCGGCGAGATGCGCGAGCTCGCGGGTCTCGAAGGCCGCGGGCGACGCGGAGACATCGCCGTTGGCGAGGCGATCAGCCTCTGCCGACAATTCGCTGAGCGGCGTGAGCACCAGCCGCCGCACCAGGTGGCGGCCGAAGAGCACGAAGAGGAGGGTGCTCGCGGCCCAGAGGATCCAGAGCGTCCAGACGGCGGCGTCCGGATCCAGCGAGGCGACCAGGAGGGTCGTCAGGCTGGCGAGGACCACCGCCGCCGAAGTCAGGAAAGCCAGATTGAAGAGCAGCTCGGTCCGGAGTGAACGGAGCGGGCCGCCTGGCGTGCCGCCAGGCGGCCCGTCGTGTGGCGGCCCCGATTCATGGGTCACTGCGTATCCCTCGCGATTACGGGTCGCAGGTGATCTGCCCCTCGCTTGTGGCCGGCGCCGGTGCCGCCGCGCTCCCGAAGAACACTGCGCAGGTCTTGGTGGTCCCGGTGTAGCTGGCCGTCGCCGCCCATCCACCGGCCGTGGCCTCGGTGATGGTGATCGTGGTCCCGCTCGACGGATTGTAGGCCAGGATCGGGTTCGGGATGCCGCCGCCGTAATAGACCTGGTTGTCGCTGTTGTACGCCTCCTGCGCCGTCGCCAGGTTCCGAAGGTCGCCCTTCATCTTGGCGAGGTACGCGCGCTCCTTCGTGCTCCCGAACTTGGGGATGGCAATGGAGGCCAGGATCCCGATGATCACCACGACGATGAGCAACTCGATCAGGGTGAAGCCGGCCCGGCCGGCCGAGCGGGCGAAGCGACGCTTCTCCCCGGCGGCACTGTTGGCCTGCTCCCTCGTGTCCTGCCGATTGTCTTCGCGCATGGTTGAGATCCTGTGAGAGGGTGTGAAAAGGGACGGCGACCCGTAGACCGCCGCCCCGATTCAGGTTGCCCTGCCGAGTCTAGCCTGGGCTAGGCTCAGTTACACTTCGGCTCGCCTTCGACGGTGGCCGGGGCAACTGCCGCGACGCCGATGAAGATCGAGCAGGTCTTGGCGGTCGCGCTGTGCGAGGCGACGGCGCTCCAGCCCGTGCCCGCAGTCGCGGTGAAGGTCACGGTCACGCCAGCCGACGGCACGTAGTTGCCGAGAGCGACGAGCGGGGTGGCCACGCCGGCCAGGTTGCTGGCGGCGCCGCTGAGGTACACCTGGTTGTCGGCGAAGTAGCCTTCCTGAGCGGTCGCGCCATTGCGCAGGTCGGACTTCATCGAGGCCAGGTACGCCTTCTCCTTCGTGCTCGCGAACTTCGGAATCGCGATGGCTGCCAGAATGCCGATAATCACGACGACAATCAGCAGCTCGATCAGGGTAAAGCCCTTGCGGTTCAACATGGGTACAACCTCCAGAGAGAATGAATCCTGCATTGTGCTGCTGACCGTGATCGGTCCCTTCAAATTCCTTCCCGGGCTGATGGAAGGGCAACGACTATGCCAGCATCGAATTCCAGGGTGTAACCCTTTTAACAACATGTAGTTACACTTTGTCGCGCCAACGTTTGCATGGCGGGTTGCAAGCCTTTGGAGGGGGATTTTGCAAGGGCGGGGGGGTGGGGAAGCGGGGCAGCGGGGCAGCGGGGCAGCGGGGCAGCGGGGCAGCGGGGCAGCGGGGCAGCGGGGCAGCGGGGCCGAAGGTGCGTAGGCCGTCACTCCGGCGCAAGCCGGCGTGACGGCCGTTCTTCCACCCTATTCCGCCACCGGCGCCGCCGTCTCCTCGTACCGGCTCAGCTTCCTATATAAGGTGGAGGGGTCGATCCCCAGGACTTCCGCCGCCCGGGTCTTGTTCCCTCCCTCCGCCTGCAGCACCCACATGATGTAGGCCCGCTCGATCACGTCCAGCGCCGGGTTCTTGTAGGACCGGTCGGTGACCAGCGGCTCCTTCCGGCGCCGGGTGATCCGTTCCGGCAGGTGCTGCGGCTCGATCAGGTTCCCCCTCGTCAGTACCACGGCGTGCTCCAGCGCATTCTCGAGTTCGCGCACGTTGCCGGGCCAGTCGTACACCATGACGGCATCGAGCGCCTCGGACGAGAGCGCCTTCGGCTCGGTCCCGGACTGCGTCGCCATCCCCTGCAGGAACCACTCGACCAGGAGGAGGAGGTCGTCGCGGCGGTCGCGCAGCGGCGGCAGGTCGAGAGCAATGACGTTCAGCCGATAGAAAAGATCGGAGCGGAAGGTGCCACGCCGGATCTCCTCCTCGAGTTCGCGATTGGTCGCGGCGACGATCCGCACGTCGACCGGTATGGCCTCCGTCGACCCGACCGGGATCACCTCGCGTTCCTGCAATACCCGAAGCAGCTTGATTTGCAGCGAGGGCGGCATCTCCCCGACCTCGTCCAGGAAGAAGGTCCCCCCCCGCGCCGCCGCAAAGAGCCCCTGCTTGTCGCGCACCGCCCCGGTGAACGATCCCTTCACGTGCCCGAAGAGCTCGCTCTCCAGCAGATTCTCCGGCAACGCACCGCAGTTGATGCTGAAGAAGGGCCCCTCGGCGCGGTCGGAGAGGTAATGAATGTGCCGGGCGACCACTTCCTTGCCGGTGCCGCTCTCGCCGCCGATGAGCACGGTGGAGTCCGTCGGCGCCACCTGCTCGGCCAGCTTGAGCACGTCGAGGAAGCGCTTGGACTTGCCGATCGGCCGCGTGGTTCCACCGCGCTCCCGCCGCTTGATCTCCTGCTTGAGCTGCTTGTTCTCCACCCTGACGGAGCGGAACTCCGCGGCCCGGCGCAGGATGGTAAGCAACTCGTCGTTCGCAAACGGCTTCTGGATGTAATAGAACGCGCCGGCATTCACGGCCCCGATGGCGGTCTGGAGCGACGCCTGCGCCGTCATCAGGATGACGGGGGTCATCGGATCCTGATCGCGGGCCGCCTGCAGGATGTCGATGCCGGTCACCTGCGGCATCCGGACGTCGCTCAGCACGATATCGAACTGGCCGGTCCGTATCGCCTCCAGCCCCGCCTTCCCGCCCTGGGCGGTCGTGACCTCGAACCCTTCCTTCTTCAGGAGGATGCGGAGGGTGTCGAGAATGCCGGACTCGTCGTCGACGATCAACAATGTGGGCTGCGCGCTCATTCGTCTTCCTCAGCCGACCATTTGGCGGGCAGGAATATGGTGAAGGTGGTTCCCTCGCCGACCGTCGAGGTCACCGTAATCAAACCCCGGTGCGCCTCCACCGCCCGCTGGACGATGGCAAGCCCGAGCCCGCTGCCACCCGGACGGCCGCTTACGAAGGGCTGGAAGAGCCGGTCGGTAAGCTCCTCTGGAATGCCGGGACCGTCGTCGATCACGTCGAGCCGGATCGGCGACTCGATTCCGCTGCCCCGTGGCACGTCGCTTTGCAGGGCGGGCCCGATGCGCACCGTCACGTTGACCGGCCCCGCGGCGGCTTGCACCGCATTCAACACCAGGTTGGCAATCACGCGGTGCAGGAGGTCCTCATCCGCATCGATAATGGCCACGGGGCCCGTCACCTGCAACACCGTGTCGGCATGGCACTCCGGGTGCGCCTCGACCAGGTGGACCGCGGCCGTCGCAATCTCGCGCAGGTCCACCGGCTCCCGTCGCGCGGCGCGAACCCGTGAGAAGTCGAGGAACTCGCTCAGGAGCCGGCTGAGCCGGTCCGCCTCGCGCACGATCAGCGTGGCCAGCGTCCGCTCGTCGTCGCCGGCGCCCGTGGCCGCGGCAAGCTGTTCCACCGAGCTCCGGATCGAGGCGAGGGGGTTCCGGATCTCGTGCGCCAGCGAGGCGCTCAGCGAAGCCACCGCCTCCAGCCGCTCGGCGCGCAGGTGCAGCTCCTGCAGATGCTTGCTCTCGGAAATATCGTTGAAGAGCGCCGTCACCGACGGGTGCTGGGAGGTCTCGCGGGCAAAGGTTGTCGTCATGAGCCCGATCGGGAAGGAGCTTCCGTCCTCCCGAAAGACGATCCCCTCGGCGCGATTTACCTTGCGTCCACTCCGGATGCCGGCCACCAGGCAGGCCCACAACTCGGAACTCTTGGACTTGAGGCTATCGAGGACCGGCAGGCCGACCTGGGTATTGCCATCAATGCCAAGCAGCCGCTCGGCTGTTGGATTGATGAACGCCAGCCGACCGAAGCCATCTACGGTCAGCACGCCGGAGCGGATATTGAGCAGGATGTCGTCTGCCTCGAGCCGGACCCGACGCAACTCCAGTTCAAGCGTATCCTGTTCGGCGCCGGCCTGCCGGAGGCGTGCGCCCAGGGCCGCGACGATGCCGAAGACGGTGTTGAAGATGACCACCTGGCCCCAGAACGCGAGGCCGAGCCCCCCACCATCGAGCATGCCCACCAGGAAGTAGAGGGCACTGGCCAGGAGCGACACCATGATCCCCGCCCAGAGCGGCAACAGGACGGCGTAGGCGGCGAGCACCACGACGTACAGCGCCGAGAGCGGGCTGTCCGCCCCACCGGTGAAGTGCACCAGGGTGGTCACGAGGCCAAGGTCCACCACCGCCTGCACGGTCAGGAAGACCGGCCCCATGTTCCTGTTGTTGATCCAGACCGCCCACCAGCCGTACGCGGTGACGGTAAAGGCCAGCAGCACCGAAATCGTGACGATGAAGGAGACGTCGGGCGACCGGGTCCAGGAGAGCGAGGCCCCGAGCAGCGTGGCGACCGCCAGCACCATCCGGGCGGCGAAGAGCCAGGCAATCAGCCGACGCGGCGACGGCAGCGCCCACCCCAGCCCCCGCCGGCCCGAAGGCACGGCCACGGGCGTCGCTCCAGTGTCGGGCGGTGTGGCGGGATCCATGGGGCCTCGTCGGGGAAAGAACGCATCGGCGCCGGCGGCGCAATGCGGCGACTGATGTAATAATTGTAGGACGCCCTGCGTGTCGAGGGCAAGCGATTCGACCAAGGAGTGAATGACCGATGCCTGCCAAGTCCGCTTCGACCCGGGCCGCCACCGCCGTAATCGGGCCCGACGCCCTCGCCTATCTGCGTGCCCTCGCCCGCCACAACAACCGGGAGTGGTTCACCGCCAACCGGCCCCGCTACGAGCAGAGCCTCCGCAAGCCGATGGCGGCGCTGGTGGAGGAGTTGGACGTCCGCCTGGCCTCCATCGCACCCGAGATTGTCGGCGATCCCCGCCGCTCGTTGTTCCGGATCCACCGCGACGTGCGCTTTTCGAGGGACAAGTCGCCCTACAAGACCAACGCCGGGTGCTGGTTCTACCATCAGGACGCCGGGCGCGGGGTCGGCCAGGATGCCGAGGGGGGTGCCGGGTACTACCTGCACCTGGAACCTGCCGGCTGCTTCGTGGCCGGAGGCATCTGGATGCCGGCGTCCGGATCGCTCGCCAAGCTGCGAGCGGCTCTCGCGGACAATCCGGCGGGTTTCGCCAAGATCGTCCGTGCACCCGCCTTCCGGCGCCGATATGGCCGGCTGAGCGAGGAGGGGATGCTGAAGCGGCTCCCCCGCGGCTACGCGCCGGGCCATCCCGCGGAGGAGTGGCTCCGCTACAAGTCGTTCATCGTGTCGCGCCCGCTCTCGCCGGCGATGGTGACGAGTCCGCGCCTGGTGTCCATGCTGGCGGCGGATTTTCGCGCGCTGCGTCCGTTTGTCCGGTGGTTGAACACCGCGCTGGGGCTGCGATCGAAGGTACGCCGGTATTGATCTGCTCTGTCATTGCGAGGCCGCGGAGCGGCCGACGCAATCTCGTGCCGGACCGAGCTTGCTTCGTCGGCCCCTGCGGGGCCTCCTCGCAATGACAGAACTCGCTATTCAATCCGCTTGCTGAATCGCCGCACACTGAGCACGAGGAACAGCGTCGCGAGGACAACGAGGACGAGTGTCGGACCCCACAACTCCACGATGCCGACGTTCTTGAGAATGATGCCCCGAAGCACCTTGAGAAAATGCGTGAGCGGCAGCACGAGGCCTATCCACTGCGCCACCAGCGGCATCGCCTCACGGGGGAACATGAACCCCGACAACAGGATGTTCGGCAGGAGGAAGAAGAAGCCGAGCTGCATCGCCTGCGCCTGCGTCCGGACCACGGTCGAAATGAACAACCCCATCCCCAGGCTGGCCACGATGAACGCGAAGGTGAGCGCGTAGAGGAGCAGCAGGCTCCCGCGGATCGGGACGTTGAACAGCACCCGTCCGAGAATCAGGATCACCGTCATCTGCACATACCCGACCAGGATGAAGGGAACGATCTTCCCGATCATGAGGCTGGTCTTGTCGATGGGCGTGACAATCAACTGCTCGAGCGTGCCGCGCTCGCGCTCGCGCACGATGGACATCGAGGTGATCAGGATCATCGTGACGGACAGCAGGACGCCGATGATGCCGGGCACGATGTACACCGCGCTGCGGAGCCCCGGGTTGTACCAGGGGCGCACACGGATCTCGATGGGCGGCCCACGCCCGGTGGTGCGCGACAGGATCGCGAGGGCGCGGGCCGACCCGGCTTGTGCCGCGCCGCCCATCGCCGCGCTGGACGCCAGCGGGTCGGCGGCGTCCACGATGACCTGTGCCTGGGCGGTGCGACCGCGGCGGAGATCGGTCAGGTAGGTCGGCGGGATGACGAGGCCGGCCATCGCGCGCCCGGCACGGATCTCCTCGTCCAGCGCCTTCCGGTCGGGGACGTACCCCACGATGTCGAAGTTGCCGGTGTTCCGAAGCTGGTCCACCAGCGCGAGACTCTCCGAACTGCGCGATTCGTCGAGCACGACGGTCGGAAGGTGCCGCACCTCGGTCTGGATGGCATAGCCGAACATGGCAAGCTGAATGGCGGGAATGCCCAGCATCATCCCGAGCGTGAGGCGGTCCCGGCGCATCTGGATGAATTCCTTCCAGAGCATGGGCCAGACGGTGGACGCGGCCAGGCGCTCGCGGAGGCTCATACCGATACCCCCTCGTCACGCCGCTGCAGTTCGATGAAGACGTCCTCAATGCTCGGCTGATCGAACTGCTGCCGCACCTCTTCCGCCGTTCCCACCGCGATCAGGTGCCCCCGGGAGAGGAACGCCAGCCGGTGGCAGCGCTCCGCCTCGTCCATGTAGTGGGTCGTCACCAGGATGGTGATGCCCCGCTTCGCGAAGTCGTAAATCAACTCCCAGAACTGCCGGCGCGCCGCCGGATCGACGCCTGCCGTCGGCTCGTCGAGAAAGAGCACCTGGGGTCGGTGGGCCGTGGCGCAGGCGAGTGCGAGCCGCTGCTTCCACCCGCCGCTCAGCGTCCCGGCCATCTGGTGGAGCCGGTCACCAAGGCCGAGCTCGGCCACCAGTTCCTCCAGACGCCGGGCGCGCACGTCGCCGCGCAGCCCATAGACCGACGCGTAGAAGCGCATGTTCTCTTCCACCGTCAGGTCGTCATAGAGCCCGAACCGCTGGGACATGTACCCGATCCGGCGTCGGACCTGTTCCGGTGCCACCGTCACATCGACCCCATCCACCGTGGCACGACCACTGGTCGGTGCCATGAGCCCGGTGAGCATGCGAATGGTGGTGGTCTTGCCCGAGCCGTTCGGGCCCAGGAGCCCGAAGACTTCGCCACGACGCACCGTGAGGTCGAGTCCCTCCACAGCGGCGACGTCTCCGAACACCTTGCGGAGCGCCTCCGTGTGAATGGCGGCAGTGTCGCTCATGGGGTGGTGCCCGGGGAGATCGGAATCGTGACGGTGATGGGAAGGCCCGCCTTGAGCAATCCGGTCGAGTCGGGCGCGAAGTAGATCTTGAGGCCAAAGACGAGGTCGGCGCGCTCCTGTTCGGTGAGCGCCACCCGCGGGGTGAACTCCGCACTGGTGTTGATATAGTCGATGATGCCGTGAAAGGTGGCCCCATCCACGCCATCGAGCGCCCCCTCGACCTCCTGCCCGGCATGCACGTACGGCAGCATTCGCTCGCCCACGTACACTCGCGCCCACGGCCGCTGCGCCCGCGAAATCGTGACGGCGGCCTGCCCGGCGCCGACGACTTCGCCCGGCTGCACATGCCGCCCGGACACCACGCCCGGCACCGTGGAAATCAGGACGAGTTCCGCCACCGACGCCTGCACGGCGGCCACGGCTCCCCGCGCGCTCGCGACCTCCGCACGCGCCGCCTGAATCTGTTCAGTGCGTGCTCCCTCTTCCAGGAGACGGAGGGTTGCCGCGGCCGCATCCCGCGTGGCGGCGGCGGTGGTGGCGGCCGCCTGGGCATTGTCGAGCTGTTGCTGACTGATGTTCGAGGCCTCAATCAGCTTCTTGGCCCGCCGCAGCTCGACCGCGGTGCGTTCCGCCTCGGCCTCGGCGGCCTCCACCTGCGCCCGTGCGCGCTGCAACTCGGCGGGGCGGGTCCCGCGTTCGAGTTCGAGCAGCTGCGCCTGGGCCGACTGCAGCCGGGCTTCCCGGATGGCAAGGTCGGGGGCGAGTGTGGCCTGCGTCAGCGTGGCAAGGGTGTCTCCGGGGAAGACAGAGTCCCCCTCCTCCACGTACACCCGGACCACGCGCGACGGGGCGATCGGGCCGATGTCCACCTCGTCCACCTGCAGCGTGCCGGTGGCGACGACATCACGCGGCTCCGCTCCAGAACAGGCGGCCAGCACGACGGCGGTGGTGATAGCAAAGTGGCGTGCACGTTTCATCATGAGGGCCTCGTGGGACGGAGCGCCGAGATGGCGAAGTCGGCGGCATGCGCGGGAAAGGCATCTGCCCATTCAGATGGCGGGCCGGCAGTGCCGGCACCGACCAGGATGCCGATGGCCGGCCGCGCCACCTGGAACCAGGCGACCTGGCTGATGACGGAAATGGCGGCACGGCGCGGGTCCAGATCAGGACGAAACTGCCCGGTGGCCTGGCCCTGTTCGATGATGCCGCAGAGCCGGCGGAAGAGGGTGGCAGCCAGGCGGGTCAACTGGCCCGCGGCATGTTCCGCTCCATGATCGAGGAGCTCGCGGACGAAGAGGTGGGGGCGATTGGGATGGCGGCCAAAATAGGACGATTGCAGGGCAATGAAGGCCCGGACCGCCTGTTCCGGGTCGGGGTCACCAGTGAGCCGGTCCTGCCCCTCATCGATCAACCCGCCGAAGGCCCGCTCGAGCACGGCGTGATACAGGCCCTGCTTGTCGGGGAAGTAGTAGTACAGGAGGGCGGTATTGACCCCCGCCTCGCCGGCGATGGCCTTGATGGTGGTCGACCGAAACCCCTGGCGGGCAAAGAGCTGCTCGGCGGCGTCGAGGATCCCGGTGCGGGAGTCGTGAGGTGCGTCCATAGTGGACTAATTAATCGTTTAGTTAACGAAATGTCAATAGGACACGTACCCCCATGTGCTCACACGAGTTGCGCAACCACTTCGGGCCGGATCTCGTGCCCGCCCTCGAACTCCACCACCTCGACGCTCACACCGGCCGCCCGGAACGAGGCCGCTTGTGCCTCCACCGCCGGCGCCGGGGCCCATTCCTCTTTTGCCCCAACCACATAGGTGAGGCGCATCGGGATCAGGGAGGCGGCGGAGATCTCCTCCGGCACCAGCCCACCCCAGCAGATGAGCCGCACCGGGGCTGGGGTGGTGGCCACCGCCCACCGCGACGCCGTCGCCACGCCCTGCGAAAATCCGAGTACCGTGAGCGGGACTGGAGGGACTCGCAGCGCGCGCACCTGCTCCAGGTAGGCGAGGTAGTCCTCGATCTCCTGTGCCCTGTCCTCCCTGGTCATCCAGGAGGCTCCAACCTTGCCCGCCCCAGCCTCGAGGTAGAATCGCGAGAGTCCCTCCGGTGCCACGAGCAACCGGGAAGGAGTGGCGAGCGACGCGAACCCGCGCAGGAACCGCGACGCCAGCTGGCCATACCCGTGGAGCACCATCCACGCCTCGGATGCCGCCTCGCCGCCTTGTGAGAAACAGCGCGCGGAGCGCGTCACGGAGAGTCGATGTTCCCTCGGACTGAAGTCGCTCATTCGGTTCCGATCTCCTTCACCCGGCGTTCGAGCGCCAGCCGCTCGAGCTTCTCGACGGGGAGCGCCAGGAAGAGGTCGATCCGGCGGCTCAGGGTGACGAAGGTATCGCGGAAGGCCGCCCGTTTCACATCGTCGCTCCCCTCCACCTCGGCGGGGTCCGGCATGCCCCAGTGGGCCAGCACCGGCTGCCCGGGGAAGTAGGGACAGCTCTCCTTGGCTCGGTCGCACACGGTAATCACGAAGTCCCAGTGCTCCCGCTCGAGGCCGTCCATTCCGCGTGGTGTCCTTCCCTGCCAGTCAATCCCCGCCTCGCCGAGCACCTCCACCGCGAATGGATTGACCCGTTCGGCGGGACGGGAGCCGGCGCTGGCCGCCTCGACCCGGCCTCGACCTTTGGCGGCGAAGAGCGCCTCGGCAATCTGGCTGCGGGCGGAATTACCGGTGCAGAGAATCAGGATGCGCATCGGCGGCGGCGTGGTTGGCATGGCAGGACTCAGCGCGCGGGAGAGGAGGCAGAAGCTGCAGGGAAGAACCGACGGGCCCACAACGCCACGTACACCAGCCCGATCAGCGCCGGCACCTCGATGAGCGGACCGACCACCGCGGCCAGTGCCTCGCCTGAGGCGATGCCGAACGTCCCGATGGCCACCGCGATGGCCAGCTCGAAGTTGTTGCCGGCGGCGGTGAAGGAGACGGCCGCCGCATCTTCGTACCGGAACCGGAGCCGCCAGGTGAGAAGCAGCGAGGTGCCAAACATCACGAGAAAGTAGAGCAGCAGGGGGAGCGCAATCCGGAACACGTCCCAGGGGCGGTCGAGAATCCGGTCGCCCTGCATCGCGAACATCAGGACGATCGTGTAGAGCAGGCCGAGCAGTGCCGTCGGGCCGATGCGGGGGAGAAAGGACCCTTCGTACCACTCCACACCGCGCCGGCGCACCAGGGTGCGACGGGTCCAGTAGCCGGCCAGGAGGGGGACCCCGAGGAAGATCAGCACCGAGCGCGCGATGTCGAGCATCGAGACATCGAGGCTTGCGGTGCTGCCGCCCAGCCAGCCGGGGATGACAGTCAGGAAGAGATAACCGAGGAACGAGTAGGTGAGCACCTGGAAGATGGAGTTGAGGGCGACCAACACGGCCGCCAGCTCCCCCGACCCGCCCGCGAGGGTGTTCCAGATGAGCACCATCGCGATGCACCGCGCGAGCCCGACGATCACCAGGCCGTTGCGATAGGCCGGGAGGTCGGGCAGCAGCCACCAGGCAAGGGCAAACATCACCACAGGGCCGATGACCCAGTTGAGCACGAGGGATGTGCCGATCAGCCTGCGGTCGGCCACGTGCGAGCCGAGGCTTTCGTAGCGGACCTTGGCGAGCACAGGATACATCATCCACAGCAGCCCGAGCCCGATCGGCACGGAGACGCCGGCCACCTGCACCCGGTCAAGGAGTGCCCCGAGCCCCGGGAAGAGCCTGCCAAGCAGAAGGCCCGCTCCCATCGCTGCGAAAATCCAGAGGGGCAGATAGCGGTCGAGGGTGGAGAGGCGCTTCAGGACGCCGGCGCCGTGGACGACGCTGGCGTCCGTCGGAGATGCGGTCACTCGCAACATCCGGGAGCGCAGCAGGGCGCGCCAGCCACGTCGGGGACCTGGCTTGGCTTGGTGGCCCTGATGAACGCCGCCATGAACTTGCCATCGATGTCGGCCGCAATCGCGTCGGGATCGAGTCCCGCCTCCGAAAGAAACTGCCTCGCGTCCGCGAGTTTGTAGACGCGGGTGGGCTCCACCGTCGTGTCCTCGAACCCCGCCGCGCGCAGCCAGGCCTCGAACTCCCGCTCCTCGAGCGCGCCGGCGACGCAGCCGACCCAGAGCTCCATGCTCCGGCGGACTTCCTGCGGCACGTCGCCCCGGACCACCACGTCGGAGACGGCAAACCGCCCTCCCGGCTTCAACACCCGGAACGCCTCGCCGAACACCTTTCGCTTGTCGGCGGCGAGGTTGATGACACAGTTCGAGATGATGACATCCACCGAGGCGTCCGGCAGCGGAATATGCTCGATGTCACCCTTGAGGAACTCGACGTTGGTCACACCGGCGGCCCGCTGGTTGCGGCGCGCCAGCGCGAGCATTTCATCGGTCATGTCCAGGCCGTAGGCCTTGCCGGTCGGTCCAACCCGTTGCGCGGAGAGCAGCACATCGATGCCGCCGCCGGAGCCGAGATCCAGCACGACCTGCCCTGGCTCAAGCGCGGCCAGCGCCGTGGGGTTGCCGCAGCCGAGCGATGCCAGCACCGCCTCGGCAGGGATGCCGGCGACCTGCGCCGCCTCGTACAGGTCGCTTGTGATCGGATCTGTGGTGCCGCAGCCGTCGCTCCCGCCGCAGCAGGAACTGCCCTGGCCTTCGGCCGCCCGCAGCGCGGCGGCACCGTACTTCTCCTTCACGATCTGCTTGATGCTCTCCGACATCTCTGCTTCCCCTTCAATTGAGTGTCCGTCTGCCCTGCAGCCCCGCCTCTAACAGCAGGTGATGCTCCGCCAGGCGCCGGGACGCGCCTCGCGGACCAGGTGCAGCGCGTCCGCCATTTCCTCGAGCGCTTCCGGCCGCAGCCTGTAGTAGACCCAGCGCCCCTCTTTCCGATCGATGACGAGCCCGGCGTCCTTCAGCGTCTTCAGATGAAAGGAGAGGCGACTTTGCGCGGCGCTGACCGCGGCCATCAGGTCGCAAACGCAGTGCTCACCGTCGGCGAGAAGTTCCACGAGTTGCAGCCGGGTGGGATCGGACAGCGCCTGGAAGAGACGGGCAACCCGGACTCGGGTGGCGGAGGCAGCGGCAGGCTGAAGCTTGACCGGTGTTGGCATGGCTCAAACGTATCAATAATTGTTGATATGTCAAGAGACAGTGGGACGGAGGGGGAGCGGGATTGCTGATCCACCGTCACTCCGGGCGCAAGCCGGGATGACGATCGTCCCCGCGACCCCGCGGGTTACGACTTGGGGAGCGACTTGGCGCACTCCGTCCGCCGCTTGCTGTCCGACAGCAGGATGATTTTCCAGCCCTCGTCGGTGCGGCCAAACTGGATGCTGTCGACGCCGCAGTGGGAAAAGCGGTCGCCGGCGTAGAACTCGTAGTAGACCCACATCGAGGCCAGGTTCCCGTCCACCCGGACCTCCGGCGGCCCCAGTCGCTCGTCGAGGAGGAGCGTATCCGGGGCGCTGACGATTCCCTGGAACCAGTCGTCGGGGCCGTCCGCGCTGATCGTGTTTGCCCCCCGACTGACGTAGGCGCTCCGCATGGGCGTCGGCTCGTGAAAAAGCGTGCGCATCATGGCGGTGTCGCGGGTGCGCATGCCGTCGAAGAGGCGGGTCACGACCTGGACGATGGCGGCGGAATCGGCAGCGTACGACGGCTGGGCCGGGGGGGCAGCGGGGGCGGTTTCCTGGGCCCTGACTGCGGTGGGCAACAGCAGGAGGAAGGAAAGGGCGAACGCTCGCGACATGCGGGGCTCCGACTGGTTGAGGAATCCAGTCCCTACGAGCCCTGTACGGTTGGGGATTCGGACGGCCCCAACGCGACGCGGGCGGCCCCGAAGGACCGCCCGCCGCCCTGCCCTGCTGCCTCCCTGCCCAGCCTACTGAATCGCGTTCATCATGTCGAAGATCGGGAGGTACATGGCGACGACCATGCCGCCGACCACCACACCGAGCACCACGATCATCACCGGCTCCATGAGGCTCAGGAGGGTGCCGACCGCGACGTCGACTTCTTCGTCGTAGAAGTCGGCAATCTTGGAGAGCATCTCGTCGAGACCGCCGGTCTGCTCACCGACCGCGATCATCGAGATGACCATCGGCGGGAACACCTTGGAGCGCTCGAGCGGGGCGGCAATCGTCTCACCGCCGGCGATCGACGCCCGGGACTCCATCACCGCGTCGTGGATGACGCGGTTGCCCGACGTCTTGGCGGTGATCTCGAGCCCGTCGAGGATCGACACGCCGGAACTGATCAGCGTACCGAGCGTCCGGGTAAACCGGGAGACCGCCGATTTCCGGATGACGTCGCCCAGCACCGGCGAGTTGATCATCAGCTTGTCGATGTTCCTGTGCCCGTCCGGCGTCTTGTAGTACGACCGGACCAGGAAGACCGCGGCGCCGATCGTGGCGGCGATGGCCCACCAGTAGCCGATCAGGAACTCCGACATCCCGATGACGATACGGGTCGGCAACGGGAGTTCCATGTTGACCGACGCGAACATGCTCTGGAACACCGGGATGACGAAGATGAGCAGCACCGTGATGGCGATGGCCGCGACGCTCATGATGACGGCCGGGTAGACCATGGCGCTCTTCACCTTGCGGATCAGGGCGTCGTTCTTTTCGAGGAAGGTGGCCAACCGAAGCAGAATGGTGTCGAGAATACCACCGGCCTCGCCCGCGGCCACCATGTTCACGAAGAGGCCGGAGAAGGCCTTGGGATGCCGGCTGAACGCGTCAGCCAGGGTGTTGCCGGCCTCGACGTCGAAGACCACCTGCTTGGTGACCTCCTTCAGCGACTTGTTTTCGGTCTGGGACGCCAGGATCGACAGCGACTGCACCAGCGGCAGGCCTGAATTGATCATCGTGGCGAACTGCCGGGTGAAGATAACGACGTCGCGGGTCTTGATCGGGGCCTTGCCGAAACTCAACGACATCTGCTTCGGCGCCTCCCGGATGTTCACCAGGATCAGGCGGTTCTTCCGGATGTGGCCCACCACCTCGTCGCGGGTCTGGGCCTGCATCTGGCCCTTCATGATCTGCCCGTTGGTGGCGTTCTTGGCCGTGTATTCGAAGAGCGGCATGTGTCAGTCTCCCCTGTGTGTTAGCGGCGCAGCGCGGGCTTGCCGCCCTTCGAGTCCATCGATCCCACCGAGGCCATTTCCTGCTCCTCGAGCGGCTTTTCGCCAATCATGCGCAGAAACTCGTTCGGGTCGCCCGAGACGCGCAGGCACTCGTCGCGCTCCACCTCGCGCGACATGTAGAGCTGGTACAGCGCGTCGTTCATCGTCTGCATCCCGTGCTTCTTGCCCGATTGCAGGGCGCTCTGGATCTGGTGGACCTTGTCGTCGCGGATCAGCGCCCGGATGGCCGGCGTGGCCACCATGATCTCGCACGCCATGGCCCGGCCCCGCCCCTTCGCCTTGGGGAGCAGCACCTGGGTGACGACGCCCTCGAGCACGAAGGCGAGCTGCGCCCGCACCTGCTGCTGCTGGTTGGACGGAAAGACGTCGATGATCCGGTTGATCGACTCCGCCGCCGAGTTGGTGTGGAGCGTGGCGAGGGCCAGGTGGCCCGTCTCCGCGATCGTGAGCGCCGCACCGATGGTGTCGAGGTCCCGCATTTCGCCAACGAGGATGACGTCCGGGTCCTCGCGCAGGGCGTACTTGAGCGCCGTGGAGAACGACTTGGTGTCGGTACCCACCTCGCGCTGGTTGACGATGCACGACTGGTGGCGGTGGATGAACTCGATCGGGTCTTCCACCGTGATGATGTGCCCCTTCCGCTCCTTGTTGATCTTGTCGATCATGGCGGCGAGCGTGGTGCTCTTGCCAGAGCCGGTCGGGCCGGTCACCAGGACGAGCCCCCGGGGCTTTTCCGCCAGCTTGCCCAGGATCGGCGGGAGGCCGAGGTCGCTGAACGTCTTGAGGCTGAACGGAATCATCCGGATGACCATCCCGACGCAGCCGCGCTGCTTGAAGCAGTTGCCACGGAACCGGGCCAGGTTCTGGATGCCGAAGGAAAAGTCGAGCTCGTCTTCCGTCTCGAACCGCTTCTTCTGGTTCTCCGTCAGGACGGAGTAGGCCAGCTGCAGCGTGTCCTTGGGCGACATCACGTAGGTGGTGGTGCTGTTGGTGATGTCGCCGTCGATCCGGAGCTTGGGACACTCGCCGGCGGTGATGTGCAGGTCGGACGCCTCCCGCTCGATCACTTCTTCCAGCAGCGCACGCAGGTTCACACTCATGCCGCCGTCTCCTTCACCACTTCTTCGAGAGTTGTGACCCCGCGCTCGATCTTCTTGAGCCCGTCCATCCGCAGGGTAAGCATGCCTTCCTTGACCGCCATGGCCTGGATGTCCGCCACCGACGCGCTGCGCAGGATCATGCGGCGCAGTTCGGGGGAGAGGGCCATGACCTCGTACAGCCCCGCCCGGCCCTTGTAGCCGGTCCCGGAGCAGGTGTCGCACCCCTTCCCCTTCATGAACTGCATCTTCTTCCCTTCCTCGGGGGTCAGCCCGAGGCTCTTGATCTCTTCCGGCTTGTAGGTGGCCGGGGCCGCGCAGTCCTTGCACACCCGCCGGACCAGCCGCTGGGCCACCACGAGGTTGACGGCGCTCGCCACGTTGAAGGGCTCGATGCCCATGTCGATCATACGCGTAATGGTGCTCGGCGCATCGTTGGTGTGCAGCGTCGAGAGCACCAGGTGGCCGGTGAGCGCCGCCTTGATGGCGATGCTGCCCGTTTCCAGGTCCCGGATTTCGCCGATCATGATGATGTTGGGGTCCTGCCGCAGGAACGCCTTCAGCGCCGCGGCGAAGGTGAGCCCGATCTCGTTCCGGACCAGCACCTGGTTGATCCCCATCAGGTTGTATTCGACCGGGTCCTCGGCCGTCATGATGTTCGATTCGATCGTATTGATGCGCGAGAGCGCCGAGTACAGCGTGGTCGTCTTGCCCGAGCCCGTCGGCCCCGTCACGAGCACCATGCCGTAGGGGTTGAGGATGGCGGCCATCAGGTCGTCCTCCGCCTTCTTCTCGAACCCGAACTTGGAGAGGTCGAGCGTCAGGTTGCCCTTGTCGAGAATACGGAGCACGATCTTCTCGCCAAAGAGCACCGGCAGCACCGACACACGGAAGTCGATGACCCGGTTGCCCATCTTCAGCTTGAGGCGGCCGTCCTGGGGCACCCGCCGCTCGGCGATGTTGAGCTGCGAAAGAATCTTGATGCGCGAGGTGAGGGCCGCCTTCATCTTGAGCGGCGGCTTCATGACCTCGAGCAGCGCGCCGTCGATCCGGTAGCGGACCCGCATCTCGAATTCAAACGGCTCGATATGAATGTCGCTGGCGCCGCGGCGGACCGCGTCGGTCAGCAATCCGTTGATCAGCTTGACGACCGGCGCGTCGTCGATCTGCGCCTGCGTGGCCGCCTCGTCCTCCATGTCCTCGACGATCTCGACATCCTCGGCCTGCCCCTCCATGTCCTTCAGGATGTCCTGGAGTTGCTGATCGCTGCCCTGGTAATGCCGGTCGATGATGCCGCGGAGCGTCTGCTCCCCCGCCAGCACCGGGAACACGTCGTAGCGGGTGATGAACTTCAGGTCGTCGACGACCCCCATGTTCGTCGGGTCCGCCATGGCCACCGTGAGCGTCCGGCCTTCGCGCTTGAGCGGGAGGACGACGTTCTTGGTGGCCAGGTCGGCCGGGATCAGCTTGAGGACCTTGGGATCGACCTCGAAACGCGACAGATCCACCGCCGGCATCCGGTGCAGCCGGGCGAGGATCTTGGTGATCTCCAACTCGGGAACAAACCCCAGCTTGACGAGGACGTAGCCGAGCCGATGGCCGCTGGAGCGTTGCTCCGCCACGGCCTGATCGTGCTTGGCAGGCGTCAGCAGCCCCTCCTGGAGGAGCGCCTCGGCGAGCGGCTCACGTGCGGCGCGCATCGTAGTCGTCATGCTGGTGCAGCCCCTCGGCGGCGGAGGTCAACAAAGAGGACAAGAGTAGCCGGAGGGGCGAGTTGCCATTCCCGTGCCATGTATTGCATCCACGCCTCACCTGATAGTTCAAGTGATTGCAGAACAAATACTTACCGTACTGTCAGAAGTGGCGTCAGGCGCTCCAGGAGCCTCGATCCGATGCCAGGGACCGCGCGGAGTCCCCCGATGTCCGCAAAGTCACCGTGCGATTCGCGGTATGACACAATCCGGCCGGCCAGGGCGGGCCCGATCCCGGGGAGGGCCTCGAGTTCCCGCGCGGTGGCCGAATTGAGCTGGAGCCGGCACCCGGCTCCCGGAGGTTTACAGATGATGCCCGCACCCGCCTCGCCCCCTGCAGATCCCCCTGAGAAGGTCAGGTAGGGGGCGAGCGCTTCAAGGAGCTTCGGGCCGATCCCGGCAACACGGTCGAGGCCCTGCACATTCCGGAATGGGCCCTTGGCCTCGCGATCGGCGACGATGGCACGTGCCAAGGCGGGGCCGACCTTGGGGAGTCGGAGGAGCTGGCCCACGGTCGCCTGGTCGGGGTCGAGAGTCTCGCCCGGCCCCATCGGCCGGGTGGCGGCGAGCGCGCTGTCCCGGTGCGCGGTGGGCGATCCGCGCCGTTCTCCGGGCATCAGGGCCACCTGGCCGGGGGGGTCCCCCGGCCGGCCGGCCCACCACCGCACACCCTGCCCGATTACCCCCAGGAGGAGAAGCAACACGATTGCCCGGCGCTCGGTCGGTTCCATGCTGCGGAGGATGCCAGGCATGGGCTGTCACGGGCGCATCCTGCGAGCGCCCCGGGGGGCCACGATCCGCGTGGTCGCCGGCACCCTCGGGTGGGGGCCTGTCCATGCCCTCGCAGCGCCAGCAGCCGCGCAGCCCTGGTCCGCTACCGCTCGGTATTCGCCACCAGCGCCAGCACGACCTCGCCGACGACCTGCAGGCTCTGGGCACTGACCTTGTCCGGGGTGTCGTCGGGCGTGTGCCAGTAGGGGTAGTCGAAGTCGACCACGTCAATGGCCCGGATGCCCTTGGCCTGCAGGGAAAGATGGTCGTCGGTAATGGTGTAGCGAAGGGCCGGGACGAACACGTTGCCGTGTCCCGCCTGCTTCGCGACGCGCCAGACCAGGTCCACCACTTCCGGGGCCCCCGTCACGGAATTGCCTTCCTGATAAATCTGCAGATCACGGTCGCCGATCATGTCGAGCAGCACGGCGTAGAGCGGCGGGGGACCGGGCGCGGGGTTGTCCGCGTAGTAACGGGAGCCGAGGAGAACGTCCGCCTTGTCGTCGAACACGCCGTAGTCCTCGCCGTCGACGAACAGCAGGTCCACGCCGACCGACGGCGGCGCCTGCCGCAAGGCGGCGGCGACGCCGAGCAACACGGCAGTGCCGGATGCGCCGTCGTTGGCGCCGGGGACGGCCGCCGAGCTGTCACGGCTCTCGGGGCCGTCGGCGCGGGGGCGGGTGTCCCAGTGCGCCAGGAAGAGGACCCGCTCCCCGGCACCCGGGTTGAAGCGGGCAACGAAATTGACGAGCGGGAGCGAATCGCCAGTGGCCGTCACGTGCGTCCACCGCTGCACAATGAGCGTGTCGGCGAGCGGACGGAGGAGACTGTCGAGCCATGCCGCCTCGGCCGCGTGCCCTGGCGTTCCGGGAATCCGGGGACCGAAGGCCACCTGTGCCTCCACGGCACGGTAGGCCGCCTCGCCATCGAAGGGGCGCGGCGGCTTTGAGGGGCTGCAGGCAAGCGCCAGGAGCGCAACGAGGGCTGGCGCGTGGAAGACGCGCATCAATAGTCTCCGGAGAAGAGAGAGAGCTGGAACGTCAAGCTGAGCGTCAGTTGCTCGGTCTTGCGGTTCAGCTGGCGAATGTCGTTGAGCACGTACGCGGCCTGGAACCCCCCCGTGAGAATCGAGAGCAGGTCGGTGTCGATCCCGGCACGGAGGGTCTTCCGGCGCGTGTCTGAAATCCCGACGCACTCGCTGGCGTCCGGAAGGTCGAGGCACGATTCCGCCTTGCTCGACAGCGCATTGATCGAGACCCGGACCTGTTTGCGCGCGGCGCTGATGTTGCCGGGGAGCCGGAAGAGGTAGATCAGGTTGGCGGTCAGGTCCTCGCCGGTGCCCTGGGTGATGGTGCCGTTGCTCTGGCGCTCGTTGGTCGACACGCCGTAGCCGAACGTGAGGCTGATACCCTTCCGGAAGGTCAGCTGGAGGTCGTTGCTCCAGGTGGACGATTCGGTGAGCGAGAGGGCGCTGGCGGCCGTGGACGGCAGCACGGTCTGCCCGGAGCGCTTGCGCAGGTTGGTGGACAGGCTGATGACCGTCAGCAACCCGCGCTGGAGCGTCTGGGTCCACCGCGCCTGGACAATGGGCCAGTCCTTCTGCGTGATCTCGGTGCGCAGATAACTGTTGCTGGCACGCGCATAGCGATCGATGATCGACGACGAATATTGCAGGCTGGCGGTGATGCCGAGCGGGAGGTCGGCACCGCCGCCAACCGTGAGCGTGGAACTTTCGACGGCGTTCAGGGCCGAGTCCGCGTCCTGGGTAAGGAAGTCGTTCAAGCCGCCGCGCGCCAGCATGTAGCCGAGATCGGGCGAGAAGGTTGCAAGGTCGTACGTGGAGCTCAGGCTGGTGCGATAGGCGAAATCGATCACCCGGAGCCCCAACAGCGCCCGGCTGGCGATGCTGGAGTCCTTGACCAACTGTCGGAATCCGCGTGGCGGGTCGAGGGTGATGCCGATTTCACGGCTACGGAAATTGTTCAGCGTCTGCGGCAGGACGTAGGTGCCGGTGTCGCCGTACTCCTGGATCGGCGCGCGGCTGGTCAGGCTGCGGGACAGGATGAAGCTGCTGTTCGTGTTGAACCGACCGCGCATCCAGGACGTCAGTCGCGGCGCGATGTTGATGGCGGTGGTGAGGCTGCGGTCGCGCTCCACCCCGACGTCCATGCCGAGAAACTCCTTGCGGGAGACATTGGCCAGCCGGCCGATGGAGGTGGTGTCGTCGTACTCCCGCAGGTCGCGGGTGCTGGAGAGATCGGTATTGAACGTGAGCAGACCGATCGGCTGCCAGGTGAGCCCCGCGCTGTTGCGCCAGAGATTGGTGAGCGACACCGCCGGCCGGAGCGCCGCGTCCCCGGGGCGGAGCACGGGCACCAGGTAGCCGGTAAAGTCGCTTTCCGCTCGCGTGAGCTGGCTGCCGAAGCGAATCGTGCCCGGCACCACGCTGATCTTGGTCGTCCGGGCGGCGGTCAGTCCCTCGCTCCGCGCCACCCACGACGGCAACTGGTCCACCGCCCCGCCGAGCGACACGGTGGGCCCCGTGCGCGGGAGGAGGAGCACGTAGCTGAGGTTGAACAGCGACGCGGAGCTCGAGCCCGTCGAAAGCTCGGTCTGGCTGTTGCCGTTTGTCAGCGAGGCGTTGAAGGTCAGCGGATCGAGGAGACCCCGTTCGAGCGTCGTGGTCCCGCGCTTGGTGCGACGGATCGCGATATTGAACTGGGTCAGGCCGCTGGACGGCTGGCGGAGGTTGGCGATGTCGGCCGCCAGGATATCGGTCCCGCCGATGAGGATGGGATCCGCGGAGGTGCGGGTGTGAGTGATGGACATCGGGACCGCAATGCCAAGGCTCGCCGGGAGGAACCGGTCGACCCGGAGGTTCGTTCCCACCACGAGCGCGCCGGTCGTCCGGTAGGTCGGGTCGCGCCCGATCTGCTGGAACAGCCCGTCCTGCCGCACGTAGTTGACCGAAAAATCTGCCACGTCGGCCGCCGCCAGCCGGGCGTCCAGCGCCATCGACGACCCGGACTGGGTGAGGGGGCTGTCGAGGCGGATGTCGTCCACCCACAACTCGACGGTGCCCAGCACCTCGGTGTTCTGCACCCGATACAGGCCGGCCGCCAACTCCTGCGCGGCGGCGAGGTTGGGCGGGTTGACCCCCGGATCGGCCACCTGCACCACGTAGTTCCCCTGGCAGGCGACGTACGCCGTCACGTCGCCGATGCCGCAGGCGGCCGCGCCGTCCGGGGGCAGTCCCTGCAGCCACCGCTGCTCGATTTGCGCGCGGAGCTGGCGCCAGACCGGGATGCTGATTCGCGCCTCCGGCGTCCACGTGGTGCTGCTCGCGGGCTGCAGGTACATGTACCAGTTCTTGTCGTCACTCCCGATCTTGAAGAAGGCCTGGAGATCCCCGCTGTCCCAGCCTGCGCCCTTGCCGCGGAACCAGACGTTGATCTGTTCGTACTTGAGCACGTTCTGCGGGCCCGAGGGGAAGCGCTGGTAGGCCTCGGCGCGTTCGCCCACCTCCAGCGAGGTGGCCACAATGCGGAGGGAGTGCTCGTTGATCTGCACGCCCTTGACCGTCTGGCCATTGTCGTTGCGTGCGGCCTCGTTGGTCACGCCGGGCGGGGAGGTGTATCCCAGGGCCACATCTTCCGTGGAAATGACGGCCGCGAACATCGTCCCGGTCGGGCTGGCGGTGGATCCGCCGATGCCGATCAGCGGCGTGTCGGCCCGGCGCACCCACGGGGCGCCCGTGAACCGCATCCGCGCCAGGGCGAAGTTGGCCACCACGTCCGGCTCGCCCATGTCGGGGGCCACGAGCGTCACCCGCATGCTCTGGATCAGCCGCAGATTGGGCGTGCCGATCGTGGCCTCCGGCAACCGGATCGGCACCCGGTAGAGGGTCCACGTGGAGGTCTGTCCCTGATCGTTGGTGGAGGTGGCGCCGGTGCGGACATAGTACTGCGACAACTCGTTCGGCTGGACGACCCACCGGAGCACGTTGTCGTTGGCGCCCTGGGCGTTGAGCCGGTTGTCGCCGTTGAGGTCCTCGGTGTCGAGGAAACCGTTGCCGTTGGTACAGCGGCTGCCGAGGTCGCCCCAGGGATAGACCGGGACGGTTTCCGAGAGGATCTGCGTGCAGGTGGGGACGTCGCGGACCACCTCGCCGTTGATGAAGAGGGAGTCCACCCGGTCGAGGAGAATGCCGATGTCGTCGTTCGAGGCGTTGAAGATGCCGGTGGACTGCCGCTCGCTGTTCAGGAGCCCGACGCCGTCGTAGTGCCGGCCGGTGTAGAGGCTGTCCGAGCCGACGACGGTCAGGCTGTCGGGCACCACCGACAGCGCGTCCTCGCTGACCGATCCCAGGTCGATGACCAGCTGCATCCCGGCGGCGTCCACCGTCTCTTCGCCCCCCTGGAACACCCAGAACTCCAGGTACTCCGCACGGGACAGGTCGAGGCCGCTCTGGGAGAGGGGCGTCACCAGCGAGCGCCAGCGTGGGGCAAACGGCTGGGCCGGCTGACTCCAGAGGGACCGGCTGTCCTGCTGCACCATGCCGCCCGCCGTATCGGCGTGAAAGGTCAAGTACAGCACCGTCTCGTTGACGCTCCCCTGGCCGTTGGTGATGATCGTCGGGTCGATGTCCTGCGGATAGAGTTCGATCGGCCCGCATCCGCTGCAGGCGGGAACCAGGTTCTGCCAGCTCAACTGAACCGCCCAGAGCGAGTCGAAGCCGGTCGTGAAGCCGAGCCCCTCCACGCCCACCGACGATTGCGGGACGCTCCCGTACTCCCAGCGTGAGGTGAGCATGCTGACCGGGA